>CBFHQW010000059.1:0-9054 GCA_965658085.1 Candidatus Thalassarchaeum sp. | reverse complement strand
GAGTCATGGTTCATTTCGCTCTCAACTGCGATCGGTGGGTTCGTCGGATGGCTCAATGCTAGGTCACAGGTCGATGATATGTGCCAAGTTTCTGTAAATAGCCCACAGGATCCAATCAACATGTGTGTTCCTGGTTTGAACGGTTGGGGTGGCACTATCTCGGCTGATGAAGCCCAAGGACGGCTCGCTGAGTATACCGACATGGTGTACCCTTCAAGCATACTGTCCGGGCTCGCACTCGGTTTTCTGGTTGGAGCCCTGTTGGTGGGTGCGTGGAAATTCGGACGTACCAAGGGCAGAATTAGAGTCAAGGTCGTCAACGAGCATGACGAATGAGCCACCTTGGGACTGCATTGATTAGGGGCATCTCAGTGCCTAGCCTCTGAAAGAGGCCACTGAAAGCCCACTAATTCGCAGATAGTAATCGGATGGGTCTATGCAGATACCCATTGATCCGTGAGTTAATCGATTGTATCATGCTCTGTTCAAGTAATCTTGACCCTAGCGAATGAGGCACCAGAAATGAAAACTCCTCCTAATAGAGGAAAGATTATCTTTGCAAAGACCTCACTCAGTCCATGACCTCAACGACCGTCGATCGAACCTTTCCAGAACGACAAGCTCCCGGGCCCAAAGGGCCACCTCCTCCTCGAATAAAGGACATGTCTCCAACAGAACCAGAACGACAAGCTCCCGGGCCCAAAGGGCCACCCCCTCCTCGAATAAAGGACACTCCTCCCGAAGAATTCATGGAAGCCACAGGTAGTCTTGATGATGGAACAAGCAATGGAGAACTTGAGGAAGAAGAGCACCCAACCGGGCTTGCTGCTGGGTCTTCGATCTCCTCGTTGATCATCCTCATAATCAAATGCGCCCTACTTCTAAGCCCACTCATCATCATGTACCTACGGGCTCAGATAGCGGATGTGCCGTATTGCCAAACATTCGCTGCTGGAACGGAGTGGGAATTCGAGAAATGCGAATGACATCCTGTGATATTCCCTACTGTTTCTACTGCTGATCGCATGGGACCCCTTACGCTCAAGGGTAATCGGATGGGTACCCTATGATTCAGGACCTTGTCCATACCGAGTATGTAGAGGAGCATTCGTTGGCTTCATCAGAATCAAGCCTCTCAATGACCTCTTCAGACCATCCATCCCTATTCCAGGGAGGAAATCTGACCTCTCCGCTGTCATTGGTGTGGACCGTAGTCACGTGGATCTCGTCAACCCTATCTAGGAACATATTGTAGACCTGCGCTCCTCCTATGACCCAACACTCCTCACTTCCCTCAGCGAACGCCAACTCGATTGCTCGTCCTTCGTATAGCGCAGTCTCAGCACCTTCTGCCAACCATCCAGTATCGCGTGACATTACGATGTTGACACGTTCGGGCAACGGTCTGAATGAGTCTGGTAATGAGTCCCAAGTTTTCCTTCCCATTATTACCGAGTTGAATCCATCGCCTTCTGTAAGGCGCTTGAAGCGGGCCATATCGCTCGCCAACCTCCAAGGGAGACGGTTTCCTCTGCCGATGAATCCGTCTTCATCCATCGCGACAATCATCACCATCTTCATTGGTTCACCTCAGATGGAAATCGGAGCGGAGATGTGTGGATGGTGGTTGTAGTCAACAATCTCGATGCTCTCGTTTGAGAAGTCGTCAATTGACCTAATAGAGGGATCAAGCCTCAATGTTGGCAATTCCAGAGGTACTCGGCCAATTTGCTCGCGAGTCTGATCTAGGTGGTTGAGGTAGAGATGACAATCTCCTCCCGTCCAGATGAACTCACCGGGCTCTAGGTCGCACACTTGAGCCATCATACAGGTCAACAGGCTGTACGAGGATATATTGAACGGTACACCAAGGAATGCGTCTGCACTCCTTTGGTAGAGTTGACATGAGAGCTTCCCTTCATTGACATAGAACTGGAAGAAGGCGTGGCAAGGCATCAGGGCCATCTCGTCGAGCTCACCGACATTCCAAGCCGAGACGATGATACGACGACTGTCGGGTGTATTCCGAATCAGGTCGATGGCATTCTCAATCTGGTCAATCACTCTTCCGTCGTCTGCTTCCCACTTGCGCCACTGCTTACCGTATACAGGCCCGAGGTCGCCTTCTTCGTCAGCCCATTCGTTCCAGATTCGGACCTTGTTATCTTGGAGATAACCGACATTGGTATCTCCTGAGAGGAACCACAGCAACTCGTGGATAATACTTGGCCAGTGCACTCTCTTAGTGGTCACCGCAGGAAAGCCCTCAGAGAGGTCGAAACGCATCTGGTGACCAAACACCGAAATCGTACCCGTGCCCGTACGGTCGCCCTTCTCCTCGCCCTCTGCGAGAATCCGACGCAAGAAATCCAGATACTGCTGCATATGCTGTCCGACCTGTGCGTCGGTAGTCCATCAAGGATGCGGCTTGTTCAAACGACCAGCATCCAAGACAGAGTCTTTGCAATTGAAATACTAACACAAGAGTTGATGGCTTCCTTCTATTGCCCCCCAATATGCGCAACAGGGGCATGGAAGGCTTACTCATGGTAGCCCTGCTGACCATTGCAACAACAACGCCTACTGTCGCGGCCGAGTGGGAAGATGACAGTTGGCTGAGTAACATAATCGGCCCAGAGAGACTGGCTCACGGTGACGAGTTTGGCTGCCACGGCTACGAAGGAGTCGACACCACTGAGGAACTTTGGGTCATCGAGGCATGTAGGGACTACATCGTCGAATTCACCAACGCCTCACGCTGGGGTTCGCACCCAATATCCTTCGGAGTTACAGATCAGCAACTCGATGATATCACCGCGGCCGCTTTGGTCGAAGCCGGTTTTGAAATCGTAGGTGATTTGCTGACGGAGGTGCCTGAGGGACTCACTGCTATGACGAGGAATGGAGGTAGCTTGGAGCAGGGTATAGCAGACCGCGAACTGCTCGAATCAATTGAGGCGAACACCCTAGTCAGTATCTATTGGGAAGCTAGGAAGGATGACCTCAAATTGAGAGAGGATGGAGAGGTGATGTCATGGCTCGAGCAACAAGATGTATGGTTCACCACTTGGGGGGAATGGCACCATCATCGATTATCGGGTAACGAGGTTGTCGTAACTGTAGAGGGAAGCACCATCACAGCTACACTCTCAAACCAGTCTTTGTGGTCAGTTCCTGGCACAGTAAGGATACAGTTCGACACGGGAGTGAGGCGAGTCACCGACTCTTCGGGCTCTGACTTGACGGCCATAGAAGTGGACCAGCGCAACCTCCTTGTCGGGTGGAGTGAGATGGCAGATGGAATGCTCCTTACGATAGAACCGGGCACGACTGTTTTGATAGAACTCGATGGTGAGCCCAATTCCACCTTATCTACTCCTCAAGTCACGTTCAACGGGTTGCACCACGCCGTCACAGTGGTTGGCCACCATACCACTAATCTGTTCCAATGGTCCTCAGACTTCCAGGAGTCCAATCTTGTGTTTACCTGGCTCATCGAGAGGGCGGCGGAAATTGAGATGAACTGGGCTCTCCCCGTGATTGCAGTAGCCGTACTGATTGCAGTGCCAGTGAGTATCAACTACCTTGTCACGAGGGATCAGAGAGAGCTCACTGAATAGTCACAACTTGATTTCTGGTCCCTCTATCCTAACTCTCTCCGAGCGCATGGTTTGGATAATCCGAGCAACGACCTCTGGGGCCAGTGCCTCAGGCGCATGCACTCCCGGAGGAAGCATCTCGGGATCGGCCAGCCATTCCTCGACGCAACACGCGGTCACCATCCCGGTGCTGCGCGCCATTGACGAACCATCGTCACCACCGTGGTCAACAACTCTCCACACCATCTCGGTGCCATCGTGACCCTCTGCTCTGACTTCCATCCAAGTGAATTCGGGCATCTTGTGATCGTACCACCATTCATGCAGCAACTCATCTTCATCTAGGACACCCGCATCCCTCTCATCGATGAATCGCTGGATATGACCTGGCCATCGGACGGTATACTCCGACATCTCGACAGCGGGTATCGAGCTGAGCACACTGCGTAAACCGTCGGTCAAGAAAGCCTCCATCTGACCGTGCTCCGGGACATCAATCATATGACGCTCTGTAAGTGCAGGTAGAACTACCTCCTCTCCATTTCTGATGACTCTTGCAGGTCTGGTATACTCTGCGATGACATCCTTGGGTGAGAACGGAGCCATGTAGTTCCAACCTCCTGTTGGTCCGGTTGGATTTCCTCCGACCCGGACTTCACCCCTAGATAACGGACCCAGCCTACGATATGCTTCTGCTAGAAGCATGTTTGACAGACCGGGTGCTATGCCCACGTCCCACAGAATACTAGTCCCCCAATCTCTTGCTTTCTCATCTTGCAAGTCAGGAGTATCGTCACTGAAACTGAGGTCAACTGTCCTGTAACTCTGTTCATTCAGCGTATTCATTGCAATCTTCCCTATATCTCCCGGTAGCATGTTGACGACTATATCCACCTCTGCATACTCATTCAGTTCACTGCAGTGATCGAGCGCGTCGCCGTGATGAATCATTATTCCGGGGTATCCTACTACTATTGGTCGAGGATTCATGTCATGTACGTGCACGTCATGCCCCCTATCTGCCAACCTGCATGCGACATAAGAGCCCACGAGCCCTGCTCCAATGCAGTGTATGGACGCCATGAGGCTTCGAAGGCGGCTACATACTTCGGTCTAACGGTTGGACTCTTCGCGGCTTCAAGGGGCGATGCCTTGATTGAGGGCATTGCAGGCCACGAGACGTGGCGGGAGGCGAACGCATAGATCCATGGTCGTCCGAGCAGTCGCAGGACTATGCGAGAATTATCGAACAGTTCGGTCTCGGCACAGTGAATCCATCCGAACTCCCCAATCCTGGTATGTTACACCGTCGAGGTATCGTATTTGCTCATCGTGATCTCGACGTGGTTCTCGGTTGCATCCAGCGCGCAGAGCCCTTTGGGGTTCTGACAGGTCTGATGCCTAGTGGTAGGATGCACCTTGGCCATTCCATGGTCATAGACCAAGTCAAATGGTTCCAAGAGCAGGGTGCTGACATCACAGTTACAGTAGCTGATCTCGAGGCACTCGCTACGCGAGGCACCTCTCTTGAAGAGGGCCGTAAGACTGCTCTGAACGAGTACGTCCACAACTATGCTGCCCTCGGCCTCGATCCCGACTCTACTAAGGTATACTTCCAGAGCTCGAGACCGGCTGTTCAACGACTCGCATTTACTCTGGGCAAGAGGACAAATCTATCGGAGTTCGAGGCAATATACGGATTCAGTGGCGAGACCAATCTGGCTCACGTTCAGGCGCCGCTGGTTCAAGCCGGCGACATCATTCATCCTCAACTGGAAGAATTCGGTGGATTGCGTCCCATCGTAGTCCCTGTCGGTATTGATCAAGACCCTCATCTGAGACTTACTCGTGGTATTGCTGGCAAGACCCATTGGTTCAATGTCAAGCCACGTAAGGAAGGAGGTCTGACGGTAGCACTATCGGTGCAGGAGGGTAATCAGCAAGCACTGGGAGTCTTCGGTGGAAAGGTCGATGCTGCCGCAAGAGACACTCTCTTTGAGCGAATGGCAAAGGCACTTGCTCCCCTAGGCTTTGCTGACACACTCGCTAATCCTAAGTACGGCACAATCGACATCCCGGGCGCCACTCTTGACGACCGCGCTCGCGTGCGGATGCAAATGCTCTCCCTAGAGCGTGAACTAGGCGGTATGGGTTTGATGCCACCCTGCTCTACCTACCATAGATTCGCAGTGGGCATGACGGGGGATAAGATGTCTTCCTCGCAGCCTGAGACGACGATTTTCATGGATGAGTCGATTGAGGAGATGGAAGCAAAAGTCAAACGCTCATTCAGTGGAGGTCAGCCCACTGTCGAAGAGCACCGACGCCTTGGCGGCGACTGCTCCAAGGACGTGGCTTTCCAATACCTCCAATTCTTCTTCGAGCGCGATGACAACGCCCTATCTGAAATTAAGGCAGAGTATGAGAGCGGTCGAATGCTCGCCGGGGAAATCAAGCAGATTTGTATCGATAGAGCCACAGAGTGGCTGCATGAATTAGCCGAACGCAGAGACATGTGGTCTGACAGGCTGGATGAGTTCCTCGCCCCGGACGCCCTTTAGAGAATATCTGCATCGAACACTGGGATGGATGGGCCTGTCTGCAACTTTGACAACTCGTCCTCTGTGAGGTCCCTCGGTTTCGCATCTTCGTGAAGAATCTGACTGTGTCCCATCGGATCCAGTAGTAAGAGTTCAATAGACCCCTGTCCAGCACTAATTTTCCCAATCTCTTGTAGGAGGGCTTCACATTGTTCAGCTGTATCGTCGTCATCAGCTTGTTCACGAAGCATCATGATTACATTCTCAAAACGGTTGAACACTCCTTCGATGTTGGAGATATAGCCCGACGAACTGCTTCCAGGCGAGACCTCGAGGGACAGTTCGACCAGTCTCACTGTGCATGATGAGGAGCGCACTACTCTCGCATTCAAATGCTCGGGTGAATTTACTTTGAGGCTCCATCCACCGGGCTTACTGCCCTCGGCAGGGATGAAGTCGGTATGCTTCCAACCGCACGAGTTGCAAAGTATAGTCAACTGGGTGTGTTCTCCGAAATATGGTATCTCCGAAGTGTGTGCTATCATCGTCAATTCTTTGCCGGAATCGCAGACCGGGCATGGCTGCTCAATACGGCTCTCGATGGAATCACCTCAGAAGTACATCGGCGTACCCTCGGACTTCCGAGTGCTCTCGAAATCAGAGGGTAGCAGAAGAAGTCGCGAATCTCCCAGTCTGACTACCTCGCCGCATAGGTCATCCTCTACGAAGCCCCTGAGTCTCTCTACTGCTGTCTGCAACTCAAGCTCCCTGCTCAACATCCGACTCATCTCTACGATTACTAGGTCACCATCTGATACCCAATCCATCACCATGGGTACACCGGTGATATCGTCGAGTACTGCCCGATGGACGATGGCGTCACCTGTTCCTCTGGATACGGGGGCATCGGGATACCTGTCTGCGAGGTCGTGGTAGTTCTCACCGGGCTCCATGGCCATACCCGCATCATCCGAGATACTGGGCATCTCTATCCAACGCGGCCCGCTTGCCTCGCCCTTAGCCACGACTACCCGCTTCTACGCGCCGCCTTGACTTCTGCGGTAAGACATAGCGCGTAAATCACGTTTACACCCATTCCATGATTTACCAGCCCCCTCTCCCGTCGCATTCATAAGGGGCCCGAAACGAGTCGGGTTCGCTGGGGACTTCCCTGCAGCAGGTGGCTCAATGAACGATTCCATGGATGTTGTCAAGACCGGAACTAGCACCATCGGTATCACTTTTGACGGTGGAGTCGTGGTCGGTGCTGATCATAGGGCCACTATGGGGCACTTCATTGCCAATAAGAATGTGCAGAAGGTATTCAAGATTTCAGACTCAGTGGCTTTGACCACCGCAGGACTGGTGGGGCACGCTCAGTCGCTATCTCGCACTCTCACGGCCGAATTGCGCCTTTACGAGCTCAAGCATGGTACTCCAATGACCGTGAAGGGCGCCGCTACACTGACTGCCAATATCCTAGTTGGCCGACCACATTATGTCCAACTTCTAATCGTAGGCGTGGATGATTCCGGCCCCAGTGTCTACAGTATAGATTCAGCCGGCGGCTCAATTCCTGACGTCTACTGTGCCACTGGATCTGGCAGCCCTTACATGTATGGGGTGCTCGAAGATCAGTTCACAGAGGGGATGTCCGCGGACGATGCCTTACGTGTCGCCGCCAAGGCCTTGCTCGCCTCCGCTCAGCGTGACGCTGCCAGCGGCAATGGAATGGACCTCGCCGTCATTACTCCCGATGTAGGTTTCAACCAACTCTCCGATGTCGAGGTATCAAACCTCCTATCTGGAATCTGATTCCCCTCCCGGCCAAGTGCCAACCTCCCATTTTGGTGGGTGACAAGTACTGCCGCGAGCATAGCAAGGATGTGAACGAATGCGCCTTACGTTGAGCGAATTGAAGAAAAAAATCTCAAAGTTGATACCCAAGGATGTCGATTACGAGGTCGACCTAGAGGCTGGCTCGATTTCGATAGTGACGAAGCAGCCGGGGGCATTCAGCGGCTCTGGCGATAATCTCACGGTTAGAATAGCGAAGACCATCAAGCGTCGCATAGTCATCAGGCCTCATGCAGATTTACTGGTTGACGAAAATGCAGTGCACGACGCGGTCTCGCGACTGATTCCACCCGATGCTGAGGTTCGCAAGACCTGGCTCGACCCAGCCCTCAGCCAAGTTATTCTTGAATGCGATGATCCCTCCGCAGCCGTTGGCCCAAAGGGTTCGAACATCAGGGCTCTACGCGACGAAATTGGTTGGCTAGTTGACGTGGTCAGGGCTCCTGCCATAGGGAGTCGGACCCAGCACGATATTCGACGATTCCGCAAGGAGATGGCAGATGACAGGAAATCACTGCTAAGGAAGTTCGGCACACGCATCTACCGCCCCCCGAGACCTGGTGAGCCATGGGTCAGAGTCACTGCACTGGGCTCTTACAGGGAGGTTGGTAGGGCGATGCACCTAGTCACTACTAATGAGTCCAAGGTACTCGTAGACTGTGGGGCAAAACCAACCACCAATCGCAGCGAAGTAGAGCCCTTCTTCACTGCTCCAGAACTACTTCCACTGGATAATTTGGACGCGATTGTGATTACCCACGCTCACATAGACCACATTGGCATGCTCCCAGTTCTGTTCAAGTACGGTTACAGAGGACCTGTCTACTGTACGCCACCGACTCGTGACCTCATGACACTACTCCAGATTGATTACATCAAGGTCGCTCAGGCGGAAGGTAACGAATCGCCGTACTCGAAAGCTGACATACAAGAATGTATCAAGCACGTTGTCGATGTCAATTGGGGTGACAAGACGGATATTTCACCGGACATAAAGATGACAATGGAGAACGCCGGACACATTCTTGGCTCATCCAGCGTCTACATGCAAATTGGAG
>CBFHQW010000058.1:0-9184 GCA_965658085.1 Candidatus Thalassarchaeum sp. | reverse complement strand
TGAGTGTTCAATGCGGTGGGCACAGTAGTTACACTTCGCCGCAGTTCCTTTGTTTGGGTCAATGTAGAGAGCATCATAGGGACAGGCCTGCATACATGACTTGCAGCCAATGCAACGATCGTCATCGAAGTCTACGATACCATCTTCGCGCGTGAACAGCGCCGTCGTAGGGCAGATTGTTGTGCACGGCGAGTCCTCGCAGTGGTTACAGCGATGGACACTGAATTCTCTGGTAACATCTGGGTAGGTGCCTTTTTCGATGTACTTGACATGAGTCCGATTCACTCCAATAGGAACGTCGTGCTCAGACTTGCAGGCGACTGTGCAGGCATGGCAGCCGATGCACTTTCTATTGTCTATCACAAAACCGTAGTTGACCATGTTCCGCCCTCTCTGAGGGCGGACACCCCATCATGGCAAATGATTCTTCCCAGCCTCGTCACAGTATGATGCCGGCGATGCCGGCTGCTGCAATCCAGGTTCCGGCTACCGATCCTGCGTTGCCTAATGCAGTCACTAGTAGCACCTTTCCGACACGATTCCTCCACAATAAGGAGTACTTGTCCAGCGCCAGAAAGTCGCTAGCATCCTTTCCTGAGGGAGGATCTACCTTCAATTGAGTGTATCCAGCTACCCAACCTGCCGCCACAGTCGGATTTAGAGATGTGAGAGGAGATGCCAGAGCGCCCACCAGAATAGAGAGTGGATGTCCTCTGGCTAATAACACACCAAGCCCAGTCAGGCTCGCGTTTATGGCCAACCAAATCTTCCCTGATTCTATTATTTCATCTATCATTCCGTGGTAAGCGAGCCATGCGAGTCCCGTGATGAATAACATAGGTATTCCCCACAACACTACCTTTGGCCAGAACGACTTCGAGGGTGTCTCATTCAACTCAGCTAGCCTTGATGTCGTCTCCATCGCAGGCTCCCCTAATTGGTGCTGTACTCCACTGAGGTGGCCCGCTCCCACTACCGCGAGGATTTTGCCCTTCCCTCTGATCTGCTGAATCCTACCAGCGAGGAAGGCGTCTCTCTCGTCTATCAGGACCGAGCCGGCTGCGGGGGCGACCTCACGGGCCTCCTCCATCAGGTTGCTGAGTAAGTCGGAGTCCTCTAACAGTTCTTCGACAGAAGCATCATCTTCGTCATCGTCCTGCCACAGCAGGGCGTCTAACACTCGAAACTTCTCTCTGAACCCCATCTTCGACCATGCCCTCCTGAGAGTTATCACGACGTCCCTATCGATTAGTTCCACAGGGACTCCTGCCGCGGCCGCGGCCTCTATCGCTGCGAGCAGCTCGGCACCTGGCTTTTCGCCTGATGCAATTCCCATCCGGCGTTGTTCTGCAGCCAGCGCCGACTGCAAGAGTATCATGTGCGACCTACCTTCGTTCAGAATCTTCAGCAAATCTTCGTTGTCCAGTGCGTCCGGCTCAAGTAACGAAGCTTTCCGAGACTCGCACAATTCGATTGCGACTAGGTCTGGCCCCCACTCCTCGATTTGCTGACGCACTAACTCGACCGAGGCGCTGCTGATGTGGGCAGTTCCAACCAACCTAAGGCTGTCGTCGATGTCGACTATGTTCTTCTGAGTCTCTCCCATTCAGTCGACCTCCAATGCACTCATCGCCGAGAACAAATCTGAGTGCTCGGCGACATCATGGACTCTGATGATGTCCACACCGAGGTCAATCGCCTTAGCAGCGATACCGAGGCTTCCGGCTAACCGGTCGGAGGTGTCCTCCCTGCCGAGCAGGTGGTTAAACATCGACTTGCGACTGACGCCCCAGAGCAGAGGCATCCGCTCATCCGGCACTACTGAGCGCCCTGCGGAGAGCAGTGCGAGGTTGTGCTCCAACATCTTACCGAAGCCGATTCCAGGGTCAGCAATCACCACACTTGGATCCACTCCCGCAGCAAACAGGTTAGTCGCAGCGGCCTCCAGAGAACCTCTGACCTCATTCACGACATCTCCGTATGCAGGATCGTCCTGCATGTCCTCTGGAAGGCCCTGCATGTGCATGATGCAGACTGGGCAACCACGCTGAGCTACCAAGTCAACCATCTGCGGGTCTGAGAGTGCGGAGACATCGTTGACCATGTCGGCTCCGGCATCAAGTGCAGCCCGTGCAACACTCGCCCTGCGGGTGTCGATAGAGATGCATATGTTTGGAAGTACCCTCCTTACGGCCTCGACCACAGGAATCGCCTTGCGTTCTTCTTCATCAGGACTGACTGGGGAGGCGCCCGGACGGGTTGACTCGGCGCCAATATCTATCCAATCTGCACCATCATCTGCCATTTTACAGGCCCTATTGATAGCCGACTCGAGTGAATTCACTCTAGAGGCCGCGTGAAAAGAATCAGGAGTGATGTTCAGAACACCCATAATCCGCGGTATTCCACCGTTTCGGTGGTTTAGCATAGGTCGCCAGTCGGCCATCTTCATACACCCATCCGACGCATGCTTTATGATGTGACGGAGGGGCAATCCCACGATGGTATTGGGAGATGACTCGCTCGAAGAAGCACCTTCCGCTAACGCGCTCGCTGCTAAAGCAGCGGAAATCAACGACGCACCATCGGCCTACAACGTTGAGATGATGGAGTCTATCGTGCAGCGCCTGCGCCCCGAGGACAGGCATCAAATCCGCGACATGATTTCTGAGAGGGGAAGGATGTCTGGAGCCCTCGGTATCGCCTGTTTCCTATTTTGGTGGGTGGCCGTTCACATGGGCGGCGAATCGCTGGGTGACTCCGATCTTCCCGCTTCTATGATTGGCGATTTCAATTATTACAGACTCACCTTGATTGTGCCGGCAATTACACTTGTCGCAACCATTCTGTTGACTATGGGTAGGGAGAAGGGTCAGTCACTCACATCCAATGCTGGGGGCGTGCTGGCTGTACTGGCTCTGTTCCTCGTCCTAGAGCCCATAGGTAGAATGACTCTGTTGGGAGATTTGGATACCACGACTGCACTGACGGCCTCAGGTCGATTGGCAATTATTGCCACACTTATCCATTTAGCAACCAAGATGCAGGTTGATTCCATACTCCTTGAGTGGGTCAGGGGCTCGATGATGAGTATGGACATCGATGTCCTTCCCGAGAGGCAAGACTCAGTAATCGAGGGTCATGCTGATGAGGCACCCCCTCTCGTCTGAGCCCGTGACTGACGGTTCCAGCACCAGGCTCTCCGTGCTCAGACTTGGCCACAGGCGCGAGCGAGACAAGAGAATAACCTCGCACCTTGGACTGACGGCCCGGGCTTTCGGTGCGGATGAGGTAATTCTGTCAGGAGAGGAGGACCCCTCTGCTCTAGAGACATGGAACTCTGTGACTGAGAGGTTCGGTGGTAACTTTGAGTGTCGCTATGAGGCCAAGCCGATGGGATGGCTGCGCCGCTTCTCCAAGAGGGGTACGATAATCCATCTGACAATGTATGGCGAGCCTTGGAGGGAAACAGTCCAGAACATCTCCCGAGATTCCCCTATGGTAGTTGTAGTTGGAGGTACTAAAGTCCCTGGTGAACTGTTCAGAATAGCAGATCACAACGTGTCAATCGGAAATCAACCTCACTCAGAGGTCGCCGCTCTAGCGGTCTTCCTAGAGTCATTGGTGGGCACACTTGACGAGTCGACTAGGTTCGCTGGAGGAGAGATTGAGGTAGTCCCTAGCGAGCGCGCGAAGAGGGTTCGGAACAGCACTGATTAGCGAGTCTCCCAGAATGCTTCCTACCCAATTCCCTCTCAATGATTAAGAGGGGCACTCCAGCAGTATTGCTGATGTCGGGCACGACACCGTCACGGGGCTTTGTCCCCGGCGCTGGCGTACCTGGGGTTCTTGACCCCCCTTCCTTCACTGATGCAGCAGATTCGCTTCTTGAACCGGCAGAGCGCCAGCAGGCAAGTGGCGCGGTGGGACTGCTGTTGTTAGCCGACGGCACTAGGTATGAGGGTAGGCTGTTCGGGTCCGAAGGTATAGCACAGGGGGAACTAGTGTTCACAACTGGGATGTGCGGCTACCAAGAGAGCCTGACTGACCCGTCTTTTGCAGGGCAGGTCTTGACCTTCACATGGCCACTCTTAGGTAACTATGGAATCCTGCCGGGAATCTCCGAATCCTCAGGAGTGCACCCACGAGGGGTCGTCTGTAGGCAGCTGATGAAGACCCCGGACCACCGAGACTCCGTCGGTAGTGTGCACGAGTTCCTCGCCGTTCATGGCGTGCCTGGAATCGAAGGAGTGGACACCCGCGCGCTGACACGTAGGGTTCGCGAGCACGGCACCGTGCTGTGTGTATTCGGCCCCAAGGAACGCGCCACTGAGATGAAGAAGATTCTCGCTGAAATGACCCCTCCTGATGCCGACGACCTAGTGGCCTCAGTGACTAGGACTGACGCGGTAATGCTCAATGCAGGAGCGCAGGATGACGATGGAAACCCCCTCCCCCGACTCGCCGCTCTGGATTGCGGCATCAAGCACAACATCCTGCGTGAGTTGTGCAGGCGCTTTGAGGTAGTTTGGTGCCCCGCCTCGATGGATTTCGACACTATCGTTTCTGATTGGCACCCAGATGCTCTGTTCGCATCTAACGGACCAGGCGATCCTGCCCATCCTGGCGATGCTACCTCGGCGCGAGAATCTCTAGCCGCTGCTGTACGCGCTGACATGCCGGTGATGGGAATCTGCCTTGGCCACCAGTTGATGGGGCTGGCAGCCGGTCTACATACCTACAAACTGCGCTACGGTCACAGAGGTGCAAATCAACCTGTGATTGACTTGCAGACCGGTAGAGTACACATCACTAGTCAGAATCACGGCTTCGCGGTAGAGGACCCCGAAAAGGGCATGCTCGCCCCACACCCGAGTGGGGCACGCTCTGAGGTTGGCAAGAATACTCTAGAGGCGGACTTTGAAGTACGGCACATCAACGCCAACGACCGCACTGTCGAAGGACTTGATCTCGTAGGAAAACCAGCATTTACCATCCAGTTCCACCCTGAGGCCTGCCCCGGTCCTCACGATGCCTCTCCACTGTTCGACCGTTTCTCCGAGATGGTGGCTGATTACTTGGCAGGTGGTCAGAGGGTTGTAGTCAGAGGAGGTGATCGCTGATGCCGCGACGCGAAGATATCAGCAAAGTAGTCATCCTTGGAAGTGGACCTATTCGCATCGGCCAAGCAGCTGAATTCGACTTCTCTGGCTCGCAGGCCTGTAGGGCGCTACGAGCAGAAGGATACGAGGTTGTACTAATCAACTCCAATCCTGCAACCATACAGAACGACCCTGAGATGGCTGACCGCATCTACATCGAGCCACTGCTCCCTGAGGTCGTTAAGCGCATCATGGAGATCGAGAAGCCCGACGCTCTTCTAGCAGGAATGGGGGGGCAGACCGCTCTCAACATCGCTGCAGCGCTGGCCCATGACGGATCTCTCGATGAGTTGGGCGTCGAACTCATCGGTTGCAACCTCACGGCGATTGACGAGGCTGAGGACCGAGATTTGTTCAAGAAAGTGTGCGAGGAGATTGATCTGCCTGTTTGCAAGGCGATAGCCTGTGACTCAATCGAACAGGTCCTCGAGTCCGTCGATCAACTCGGTGGCTACCCTCTGCTTATCAGGCCTGCATTCACTCTAGGTGGGCTCGGTGGAGGCACTGCTTACAACACCGGCGAACTGGTCGAGATAGCGAGTCAGGGCATCTTGCACTCGGCGATAGGGCAGGTGCTAATCGAGGAAAGTATCCTTGGCTGGCAGGAGCATGAGTATGAGGTGATGCGCGACAACGCTGACAACGCCATCATTGTGTGCACTATGGAAAATCTCGACCCAATGGGAGTACACACTGGTGAATCAGTCGTGGTCGCCCCCCAACAAACCCTCTCAGATAGGGATCACCAAACCCTGCGCGACGCAGCTCTCAAACTAATCAGGAGGCTGAACATCAAGGGCGGGTGCAACGTGCAGTTCGCAGTGAAACAGTCCACCGGAGAGTACTGTGTCATCGAGGTCAACCCGCGTGTCTCCCGCTCCTCGGCCCTCGCATCCAAGGCGACCGGGTATCCGATAGCTAGGATGGCAGCACTCATCGCCGTTGGTTATACGCTTGACGAACTTCCGAATCCAATCACTGGAGAGGGTACCACGGCAGCCTTTGAGCCTACTCTTGACTACTGCGTGGTCAAGATACCACGCTGGCCCTTCGATAAGTTCCGTACCGCCGATCGCACCATAGGTACCTCGATGAAATCCACAGGTGAGGTGATGGCAATAGGACGCTGCTTTGAGGAAGCCTTCCTCAAGGCGTGGGCGAGCCTAGAGTACGACCAGCCCCACCCAAGGCCGCTGACGATGGCAGATGCATCGGGTGGCGAGTCGATGGACGAGCGGGCATTTGAACCACTTCCCGAAGCCCTGCTTGAGGATTGGCTTAGGGTACCTACTGACAGGCGTATGGGAGCCCTGTTCGAGGCCTTCCGTCGCGGCTACTCAATAGAGGATGTACGCGATATGTCAGGAGGCATTACCCGATGGTTCCTGCACCGATTTGAGAACATGGCCGCTATCGAGACGGAGATCCGCGCGGCCGGCGAGATTGGCCTTCCGCCAGCAGAGGTGCCCGAGGCTGAGATGAGGCTGTGGAAGGGGGCCGGCTTCACTGACTTACACATTGCTGATGCACTAGCTGGGTTCCCTGCTAGCGGCTTCAAGCTCCTGCCCGAAGGAGCCGACGAGTTCGCAGTCACTCGAAGACGCCACCAACTGGGTGTGCACCCAGTATTCAGGATGGTCGATTCATGTGCAGCCGAGTTCGCTGCCGTCACACCGTATTACTACACCACCTACGAGGGTGGCTCGGCGCCCACAGGCATCGACTACGTGCCCGGACTAGAAGAGTCACTGAAGCAGAGGATAGTGGTCATCGGTTCAGGTCCTATTCGTATAGGGCAGGGAATTGAATTCGACTACGGCTGCGTCCACGCAGTTGGTGCGATACGAGATCTAGGTCACGAGGCTATCATCATCAACAATAACCCGGAGACAGTATCTACTGACTTCGACACGAGCGACAGACTGTACTTCGACCCACTGACACTGGAGGCTGTCTCTGAGATACTTCTCAGGGAACGGGCTCACGGCATCCTTCTACAGTTTGGTGGACAGACTGCCATCAACCTCGCATTACCTCTTAGAGACAATCTCACCCACCTCTCCACGCTCGGACTTCACCTAGCGATGGAGGGGACTACGCCCGACGCGATCGATGAGGCCAGCGACCGCGAGCGCTTCGAGGCCTTCGCAGTCCGCAATGGTCTGAGGATGCCAAGAGGTTCGACTGCGAGCACACCAGAGGGAGTCAGGCAGGCGGCTCACGAGATTGGTTATCCTGTGCTGATACGCCCCTCCTACGTCCTTGGAGGCAGAGGGATGGAGATTCTCTCCAATGACAAGCAACTTGAGGCCTACATGGAGGAGGCATACCTCGCTCCTGATCGCCCACTACTAATCGACGAGTACCTCGGCAACGCAATAGAGCTCGATGTAGACGCCGTGTGTGATGGCGAGGATGTCCTGATAGGGGCCATCATGGAACACTTAGAGGAGGCTGGAATCCACTCTGGCGACTCGACCTGTTTCATCCCACCTCAGAATATCCCAGAACATGTGCTCGCCGAGGTCGAGGATTGGACTAGAAGAATCGGCTTAGAGCTCGGCATCAGGGGATGTTACAACATTCAGTTTGCCATACGAGACGAGGTGCTGCACGTGCTTGAGGTGAATCCTAGGGGCTCGCGCACCTTCCCATTCGTAGCAAAGGCGACTGGTGTGCCGCTGGCCCGAATAGCGGCAAGACTCGCTCTGGGTGACAAACTCAGTGAACTCAACGTGCCTGAGCCGCAGACTGATGCGGTCTGCGTCAAGGCACCCGTCTTCCCCTTCATCAAGCTACGAGGCCTTGATCCGGCACCCGGTCCTGAGATGAAGTCGACAGGCGAGGTGATGGGTTCGCACGCAAGGCCAGCTGCAGCTTACCTCAAGGCAAGACTCGCCACTGAGTTACCAGTCCCTGTTGAGGGAGGAGTCTACATCACTGTCAAGGATGGAGATAAGTTAGCCATGATCGACGAGGCTCGCGGGCTGCAGGAGATGGGCTTCACGCTCTATGCGACACGTGGCACCGCTCACGTTCTGCGTGACGTCGGCGGGTTAGATATCCAAACCTGCTACAGAATCGCCGAGCGCCGTAGTCCCGATGCCCTAGATCTGATGCGTCAAGGAAAGATCCACCTCGTCATCAACACGCCGCGCTCGACCGGAGGGGCCGTACTCGACGGGAACATGATGCGCAGGCTTGCGGTTGAACTCAACATACCATTCGTTACTACAATGCCAGGGGCCCACATGGAAGTTGAGGCGATAAACGAGGCGATGAAGGGCATGCCTGAGCCAAGGCTCCTAGAGATAGCCTCCCTAGAATGAGCAAAAGTAAAATTCCCTCCAGAGAACAGTTCCCAAAGCACATCGTTGAAGTCTAGAGTCTCCCTCTCAACTTCATGCTTGAACAGGTTGCGGCAATCATTGCCGTACTCCTGATCATTCCAGGTTGGGCTATTGCACTCATTGCAATATCCGTATATCTGTGGAAGATTCTATCTGGGGCTCAAAAGTGACTGATTAGGGACAGGAGATGCCCACTTTCCATCTCAGCCATCAGTGAGGCCACCTTGGGACCGTGATTCTGTCCGAGGATGATCCAATACAGGGCCACGTAAGCCTCCCGGCCCCCGACCCCGACCTCGGCCCCCACTGATCTGATGCAATCGCCTATCGCCTCCTCAGTCCACTCGCAACCCTCGAGCGAATCACCCAATGCGGACAGGAACTTCTTGTGCTCGACGGTCAGATTGGCACACAACTCTTCGCTCACGCCTGACTGCATTTCGATTTTTCCAGAATCAGGGAAGTGCGGCCCGCCGACCCAGTTTCGCATCCGTCGCAACCTACCAGTCAGGGCATCTCCGGGCTCTCCCTCTAGATGGCCGGAATTTCGAAGGGAAGCCCAGATATCGTCATCGTTCGATTTGATCTGAGCGAGCATCGCGAGATGGCGGAAGGAGACCCCCCCAATCGAGTTTTCAGGTGCCGCTCCCATCTTCACCTGACTCAGGTTCA
>CBFHQW010000057.1:0-9229 GCA_965658085.1 Candidatus Thalassarchaeum sp. | reverse complement strand
AGACCCGCTGCCGTGCCAATGATTTCAGCGCCCTTGCTCAGTGCGCCCTCGCTGATATCGACGATGTCCTCGATGATGCTGGAGTCGTCTTCCTCCTCTTCTGGATGATTGTCGTGCGGCATCATAGCATCCCCTTGTCAAGCACGCTGCGGTCACCATGGTAGTACTCAACATCGTCCTCGTCGAACTCCTTGTCACCAACTCCGCCCTTGGACGGAGTGAGTTGTATCACCGCACCACCAGCTCCGTGTAGAGCCTCGTAGGCCAGCACCTCGCCGTCGTAGTTGTTGTGCTGCCCCATAGTCGCAGCCATCCACCATGCCGGTTTGTAAGCTACGACCTTGCTAACTCTAATCTGGCCCTGGATATCACGACTCAACTGACTGATGTCCTCGAGTCGTCCGTTCTCGAAGAACTCCAGTATCTTGCGATTCCACTCATCATCCTTGGCTGAGTGTATCCTGTCGTCGGCGGGGTCGATGTGCTCGGTGAACATCCTGTTGGAAAGACTCGCCACCACCACGACTACGACCTTCTTGCCGAGCTTTGACATAGCATCGCGTGCTGCTTTTCCGAGCACAATTTGCTCGGCGCGGTTAGAATACACATTGCTTGAGACGATGCATGCCGGTATCCGGTTGTCTGGGTTCAGCAACTTGAGAGCGACCACTGAGCCGGTGTCGATGGGGAAGCCGTCGTAGGCCACCGTACGCGCGTGTAGGCCGCGGGCCTCGCACGCCTCCCTGTAGCACTCTGCGTACTCCGCGTCCATTTGGAACTCGTATGACATCGAGCCAAGGAAGTGGAAGTCGTCGTCGACATGAGTGAATACCGGCTTAGGGTGGGCCTGTATCTGGTGTCCAACGATACTGGGCCAGGTGGTCGAGTAAATCAGCATCAGGTCCGCATCGCTCTCCTCAATGCGCTGGCGGCAGGTATCGAAGGCATCACGTAACTTGCCCCAGCCCTCGTTCTGCTCCGAAGCGAGCAATGGGTGCGGATGCGGTGGGACGTACAGCCCAAGTACGATTTCAGGTTCCTCACTCATTCAATCACCTCAGAGGACCAATTGGCGCGTGGATTCATTGGGATCCCAAGCCGCGATTGCGTTACCTGTCCCAATAACAGATTGGTAACCATAAATTTCAGCGGGGTAATCGGGCATGCCCATTGCGGCCATCATCCAGGTCAAGCCGCCGCCTTCTGCCTCGGCCATCGTCTGCTCAATCATTTCGGGCAGCACGTCGATTACCTCCTGCATCTCACCCCGTCTCATCATATCGATGAGTTTCATGTCCCAGACATACTGGCTGTGGTTGTAGATGTGCTCGCGGCTCATGTCCTCGGGTAGCGGTGCCTCGGTCACGAAATGCCTGTGTGATAGTGAGTGGCTGGCTACCAATACGACTTTCTTGCCGCTGGCTTCGATTGCTTTCATCACGGCATCTCCCAATGCAGTGGCCTGCTCGTTCATCACCTCGTTCGAGTAGTAATGCGTCGAGCGATTGCTGCTAATGGTCACTATCGGCTTGTCCCAATCGGGATTGAGCATGTGGCAACTCACAATGGTGCCGTAGTCGACCCTAAAGTCTGGGTTTCGCATCATTTTGGTTATGATTCCAGCCTCAGCAGCAGCATCATGCATGGCCTCGGCCATCTCGACGTCGACTGTGATGTCATGGTTGAATCTGAACAGGTTAGGGAAGATTGGATCTACGCTGATATTCTGGAAGCGCTCAAGTCCGAGGAAATGAGTGCCCACGTAGGTCTGCCAGTGCGGAGTCAGGACGACGATACAGTCGTAGTCGATGTCTTTCAGCTTGCGAGCCAGGCTGTGGTAGCCCCAACGCAGCGCCTCCCAGCCACCCTCAGAGAAGGGCTCGTTCTGCTCTGGATTCTCCGCATAGACGACATGTGGAGGGTGAGGTGCAAGGCATCCAAGCACGACTTCTCCCTTTACCATGTTAACCTGAGGTGAAGAAATCTAAAGAAAACCTTCCGGAGGAACTCGTAGCCTTCATGGGGGTGTGCAATAGCCGCATCGACATGAAGTGGGAGGAGGCGCCGTTGTGGCCCGTTGCCGTGCCGAGCCTGTTCGGTTTCGCCTTCGCGTGTATACCTCACATCGTCGAAGGCGTGCCTAGACTGTTCGACTGGGATTTGGCCACTCCATTTGTAGGACTAGTCGTCGCGAGCACGCTCCTGTACTTCGCTCCGGAGCCAGCAGGAGGAAGCACCGAGTTGATTGCAGGAGCGAACGTAGGGATGCTTCTGGCATTCCTACCTCAGCTTGCCTTCTTCGTATGGTTCGTTCCGGTCATATTGTTCTGGATCTTTCAGTCTATGTATGTCTGGAAGCGCAACTTCCCGGCGTTTCGGATCGGCACCTGGATTGGCCTTGGGGCAGTATCAGGCCTCTTCATTGGTGGCCTGTTCGCCCACTTCATTCTCTGAACGGCGCATTGCTTGTTCAATGACGAGCCCCGCGATGAAAAAGGCCGGCGCGGACAACAGTATTGCACTCCAGATTAATTCGTCATCTACGTAATCCATGGTGATGTGAAGCTCGCCCACTCCCTCGGCTATTCCGGCCACTCTGCATAGAATTAGATGTGTGTCAAAGATAGAGGGAGTTTCAACCTCGGCCGCCCAAGACTCTCCGATATCGAGAACTACTCCTTGGAAGTCAGGATTGAGTGCTGAGCCGGCTACTATCGAATCCCAATCCACGTATCCCCTGTCTGTGTAAGGGACGACGTGGCTGCGATCAATGATTATCACATATACCGGAGTTTCACCGATATTGACGACCTCTACCCCAACCGGATCCCACAGACTGTGGACCTCAATGACGTCAATATTCACGTCATCGGTACCTATACGCATGTTCGGATTGCCCTCGTCGGCACCCACTCCGTCGACGGCTAGGCTTGCTAGGGCGGTCGTGCAGAGCAGAGTGAATACTGTGGCTGCAGCCAGCGAGCTCTTCTCCGGAATCATTGACTTCCAGCCATTCACGGGCCGCGCGCGTATCCGTGGCTGCCATGCATGAACGAACATCGCACAGATTACTGCGAGTACGACTCCGGGAATGATATCCAGAATCCAGTGGATTCCTAGGTACTGGATTGAGAAGAAGTAGATTACCAGATTAAGTTGGATGAAGAGGTCGAATTCTCGATGCCGCCATTCCTTGATGCTGATTCCCAAATCCCTCACATGGAGTCGGTTTAGAATTAGAAGTCCAACTGGTAGTCCGAAGTGCAAACTAGGAACTCCGTTATCCATTGGATCGTTATTTGTGGCAAACTCGATGAACCAATTATCGTGGTATAGAAGCGCGTCCATCCCAGGGATGTAAGAGGACGTTACCTCGATGTTGAAGAACAGGTAGAGAGGGACTGCGAGTAGGTAAATTACCAGATAATTGAGGGCTGCTTTGTCAGCCATGACGTGGTCTCGAACTAGGATGAAATACATCGGTGAGAACCAGATGATGAACAGATACACAAACAGGTAGTGGAATGACAGGATGTCAGTCAATAGGTCGTTTCGGAAGGCTTCCTGGGCCCACAGTGTGAATTCTCCCTCGAGTCCATGCACCCAATGGGTGTAGCCTCCGACCCTCGCCTTGATTGGCTCGTTATGCTGGTCGATTAGAAATTTGTAGAGGTACATCACAACGTAGAGGGAGATGTGCCAATGGTATCCCTTGGCCCTAATCTCAGCCGGGAGTTCAGATAGCGCTAGGCGCTTGTCGGGCTCGTCACGGGTCAGGAGGTTACGCAGTGGGATGGTTGAGAGGAGTATGACCGCCATCATCGTTCCATAGGGACCGATTGGCCACCACATGAGCACCTCCGCGATGTGTAGTCCTGATGAACGTTGCACAGGCGCACGTGCGCGATTACTCCTCAGATTCGTGTGAAGTTAGTAGCGATATCTCGTGGATTCCGGTCTCCACTATGGCAATCAATCCGAAAACCATAGCCCACTCAAACAACGCCGCTATCGACATCTCAGTGATTGCCAGATCATTACATATCTGAACCATGTCGACATAGGTTTCGAATTCAAGAAGACCGACTGAGATTCCTGTGTACTGTACTACGCTCAGCGCCATCAGACCTAAGCACAGGCCCGTGAATGCAGCCCTGTTCCTACGCGGCACATACACTTCGTGGAAGCGAGTGTCGAAGGCTGCCATTTCACTGGCCATAATAGTGGTGAGGATTGCCCAAATAAGAGAGGCGCCAAAGATTACGCGTGCCTGCAGCAGATGCAATGCAAGCTGTTCGTCCCAAGGCGTGTAGGCTATCCAGACGATGAACAAACCGGAGATAATCCCAAAGATGGCAGAGAAGGTGTTGAGTGACCTCAATCGGGCTCCAGTAGGATTGGACGATATCCAGTCAGACCTGAGGCGGAACAACTGCCAGGCCAGCAGAGTCAACAGCAGACCAGAGACGGTGAAGCCGATTGTGAAAGGTACTCCGGAGACTGGTTGAGTATCGGTGTCGGAGATGAAGGGCATGAAGTAATCACAGCCTTCAGAGACCCATAACGCGTAACACACCGCAAGCGTCGCCAATTGGGCCGCTATACAAGCCCGTATGGTCTTGCGGACCATATCAGCTTGAAGCAACCACTGCATACCACTGCGACGAGGTCGTTCGCTTCAATGGACTCCCTAATGATGAAGTCGTATGGCTCTCATGACGAGTTATGGACGGGCACCAGCTATGGCTCTCCGAGTGCGAAAAATTGGGATACAAACCAGAGGCGAGGCTGTACGCCGAAGGTACTCGGACCTCACAGGATGCAGCCGACCAACTCGGTTGTGATGTCGCTCATATTGCCAAATCAATTGTCTTCGCAGGCGAGGACGGTGCCGTGGTCGTCATCACCTCAGGATCCAATCGCGTCGATCGCAAACGTAAGTTGAAGCGTGCGCTTGGGTACAAACCCAGTATGGCTACGCCTGAGTATGTCCTCGAAGCGACGGGGTACCAAATTGGCGGAGTGCCTCCCTTCGGCCACTCCAAGCCCGTCACAGTGATGATGGACGAGGATTTGATGCAGTACGATCTAGTGTGGGGTGCGGGCGGAACGGCTCAGACCGTGTTTCCTATCACACCTGAAAATCTCCTCTCCCTGTCAGGCGCGACAGTAGCGGACGTGAAGCAGTGATGAGATGGCAGTAGATTCGCTGATTCGTGCTGCTGCAAACCTACGTGACGATGTTAATCCAATCGGAAAGAGGCTTGTATCCGAGGGCAGTGTCGATGTCTGCTACAACCCTCTGGAGTATGCATGGGATGCGCACGAGGCATACCTCAAACGAATGGGTAGCAGTGGTGCGCGAACCGTCGTCCTCGGGATGAATCCCGGTCCACATGGAATGGGTCAGATGGGGATTCCTTTCGCTGCGACCTCGATGGTTCGCGACCTGTTGGACATCACTGGCATTCCAGTGAATCAACCCGAGGCGGCCGATCCAAGGCGTCCCGTCATCGGTCTCGAGTATCCTCGTGAGGAGGTTTCAGGCACCCGTCTGTGGGGCCTCTTGTCTGAGCGCTACGGTAATGCTGAGGCCATAGCCAGCAATGTCTTCCTCGTCAATCACTGCCCACTGATGCTATTCACCGGCCCACGTGCTACCAACATCACTCCTGACAAGGTCGCGGGACCCACCGCACATGCCCTACTCGAGCGCTGCGATGAGCATCTGCGAGAAGTTGTTGAGGTCCTCGATGCCAAGCGGGTCATAGGGGTAGGCAAGTTTGCCGAATCGCAAGCGAAGGCAGCACTGGCAGACTACTCTGTCGAGGTCCTAGGCTGTTGGCACCCTTCTCCTGCTTCGCCGTTAGCCAATCGCAATGGCGGCGCGGACTGGCGCGCCAATGTCAGAGCAGTGCTGCCCTGAGTGTCCGGAAAATTGTCCCGGAGGGGCTAGTAAAATGTTAAGGCGACAAATGTTCTGTCCTAAGGCATGTCAGCGATGACCACGCCCGAGTACCTGATTTCAAATGCCGAGAAATACGCCAACGAGAACGCGATATCCTGGAAGGACGATTCCGGGAACTGGGTCAGTATGACCTGGTCAGAATTCTGTGACACCACGATGGGAGTTGCGAAATCTCTAATCGCGATGGGATTTGAAGCCGGGGACAAGTTGAGCATTTATTCCTACAACCGCATGGAGTGGTATGCTGCCTACGCTGCTGCCAACATGTGCAACGGAGCCGCGGTCGGCGTCTATCACACATGCTCTCCCGAAGAGGTCGAATGGGTGGTTGGAAACTCAGACTCCAAGGTGGTCTTCGTGGGTACGAATCCCATGGATGGAGGAGACTCAAGCAAGATGTGTACTCACAGGCTACAGGCCACCATGGATTCGCTAGAAAAGGTCGAGGCAGTGGTGTCAATGGCCGGGATGGATGCAATCGACCACCCCAACGCGATGTCTTGGTCTGACTTCATGGTCAGAGGAGCGGAAACTCCTGATTCAGCGGTTATGGACAGGATTGCGAGCATTAAGCCGTCCGATACCGCCGCGCTAATCTACACATCCGGTACCACTGGAAATCCAAAGGGAGTTGTTTTGACTCATGACAACTTCGATTACGAAATAGATGCAGTCCACAAGATTACTCGCTTTGACCAAGGCGATGGATACGTATCATGGCTGCCCTGTGCCCATGTGTTCGGCCAGTTGGCTGACAACCTCATCTGGATCCGTGACGCCATGCACATGAGAGTTGTGGACAACCCACTGCACTCGATTGACTACTGCAAGGAGGTTCAGCCGCATCTGTTCATAGGAGTGCCTAGAATCTACGAGAAGGTCTACTCTAACCTCATGGCCGCACTGGGTAGCAAACTCGGACTCCTCAAGATACCCGTGCTTGGTGGCATCATCAAGAACAAGGCTAAGGCGAAGATTGGCTTCTCCAATGTGACGTACGCTATCACCGGAGCAGCACCAATCAATCCAGATATACTAGAGCTGTTCCATACTCTCGGCATACCTCTCTACGAAGGCTACGGGATGACTGAGACCACTGCTGGTGCCACGCTAAACTATGGGGGCAACAACAGGATTGGTAGCGTTGGGAAGCCCTTAGAGGGATCCGACCTGAGGATTGCCGACCCCAATGAGAAGGGAGATGGAGAGATTCAGTTCCACGGTCGGCATGTAATGGCTGGATACTACCGGAATTCCGAGGCCACCGCTGAGACGATGACTGAGGACGGCTGGCTGAAGTCTGGTGATTTAGGTCGCATTGACTCCGATGGCTATGTCTACGTGACTGGCCGTCTCAAGGAAATTTACGTATCATCTGCAGGTAAAAACATCGCACCCCTCGTTATTGAGGAGACGATGAAGAGTATCCCGGTGGTTTCACAGTGCATGCTCATCGGCGACAACCGCAAGTTCTGCAGCGCCCTATTCACATTAGATGTCGGAGCGATACTGCGCGATGTGCATGGCCTAGACGGAGCGACTGAAGTTCCCAAAGACCCTGCTGAGCAACTCGCCAAGTTGGCCGAGTTGGGCCATGACCTATCCGAGTACACTGCAGTGGGAAGTGCAACGTACAACGAGCTCGAGGGGGCAGTGGGCGATTTGAATCAGAGGTTTAGCAATCCAGAGCAGATCAAGAAATTCACAGTGCTGCCACGTGATCTCAACGTAGACCACGGCGAGCTAACACCTACCCTGAAGATTCGCAGGAAGCAGATTCGCGAGAACTGGGCAGCTGAGATTGAAGCCATGTACTCCTGAACTCCACAGCGGGTGATCACTTGACACCGGAGGCCTGGGCCGCTCTGGCCACCGTGTTCGTACTCGGTGCGATGAGTCCCGGCCCCAGCCTCGCAGTGGTGCTCAGGAACACCATGGTCGGAGGTCGGCGCCAAGGGGTGATGACTGGTATTGGGCACGGCATCGGCTTCGGTATCTACGCGTTCCTCGCTGCTGCCGGAATCGCCACGGCGCTCACCCTACACGAATCCACCGAGACGATACTGAAATGGGGTGGCATCGCCCTACTGATGTGGCTCGGTGTCAATTTCCTGAAGGCATCTAAGGGAGAGCCGTATGAATCGTCCGGAGAGGATAATCACGGTCCTTCGGACCGTGCAGGGTTCGCTCAGGGCTTCGCAATAGCCCTACTCAATCCCAAGATACTCGCTTGGATGCTGGCCCTATACACTCCATTTATCGAAGCCGACATCAGCACCGAGACCCTGTTTGGGATGGGGTTACTGGGAATGGCCATCGACGGCACCTGGTATGTCACTGTAGCAACAGTGCTGACGCGTGGCGACGGGGTCTCGAAGCTGCGCGCTCAGGCGCGCAGGATTGACGGAGCAATGGGAGTTCTGATGTTCGTGTTCGCCGCGCTAATCTATAACGGAGTCCTGTGATTAGCGAATCACGAAAGGCAAATGGAACAGCATCTCAAGAACGATAGAGAGAGTGTTTGCCTCCCTGTGGGCATCATCACCGTTCTCGGGTGGAGATATCCTCTGCAGTTCTCCAGCGTCGAACCAGAATGAGGTACAGGTTGGACATCCGTCGAGCTCAATTGGATCCATCTCTGTGCCATCGAATCGTGTGAACACGATTTCGCGCACGCGCATGTGCGAGTCGCATAGAGGGCAGTCGAGGTCGATCTCAGTTCCTTCCTTCTCGAAGGAGATGTGCATCTGATTCAATTTATCCTGTGAGATTGTCGACATTGCGGCATCCGCATTTAGTAGCATACCCGAGCACTGGTCGCAGTGATGAATACCGTGACGCGAGAAGGTCGAACGGTCCGAGTTCTCAGGAGATACCAGTGTGGAGCCGTCCCTAGGGCAGCAGTAACTCATCACGCCTAAGGGAGGGGTATAGGGTCTTGAACCCTGACCCGGACAGAGTAATTGCCCGTCTGAAACACGGGCGGCGCATTCTTGTGGAAGCGCGGGGTCCGAATTAGCATGGTTAGTGGTGCTGAAGACGGTGTTTCGGGGGACGGCGCCCATGCCTCGGACGGGCGCATGCCCCTGCGTGTGGTCACGGCCGCGGCCATCTTTGATGGCCATGATGTGGCCATAGGGATATTTCGTAGAATCCTGCAGAGTCAGGGCTGCGAGGTTATCCACCTCGGACACGACCGAGGGGCTGATGAGGTTGCGCGGGCAGCCATTCAAGAGGATGCTCACGCTGTCGCAATAACCT
>CBFHQW010000056.1:0-9297 GCA_965658085.1 Candidatus Thalassarchaeum sp. | reverse complement strand
CTGCGAACAACCGTTCTCGCTATGTGTAAATGTGCCACTGGGGGGCTGCCAGTAGGGAGAATGAATGATGATAAAGGCTCGAGATCTTCGAGCATTGAGTTCATTTCAGTCACAAGCCTCTCGCCCTCTTCGGTGCCGATTATCGACATCTGCTCCGGTATTCCTCCGGGCGGGCAGGCGCACTCAGCACCGACATCGAAGAGTTCCTGCTGGATGCGTAACAGCATCTCGTCCGCCTCCATTGAAAAGGGCCAAGATGCCTCTCTATTGAACTCCATTCGGACTACCCCAATCGCCGCGTTCGCCTCATCAATCGTGCCATAGATTGCCACTCTAGGATGCTCCTTCCCAACCCGAGTACCATCTACAAGAGAGGTTTCACCCCCATCTCCGCCGCCGGTGTGGACCTTGGTAATCCTAACCATGCTGTTCTCCGATTCGGCTATGTGCTATCAATCGTCCCGAATCGTCGCTGACTGGATTTGACCCAGAGCATCCTCAATCGCTTCAACCCATGACTGGTCCACTGATTCCCACCCACCAGCCTTCTCGAGCTCGACGATATGCTCTTGCTCGGCCTCGATTTTACCCGCATGACGGTGGATTAGAACAAGCGCGGCATGACTCATTGTATTGATCCACGGGTCCTCCATATCCCACGAACGTTCGAAGTGAGCAACTGCTCCGTTAGGACCGTGAATCAGACCACGTCGGACTTGCCTAAGTCCGGATTTTGACCAAGAAATCCCCTGTACTCCGACCATGAGACCTCTGAATGCTAGGTATATTACTAGCATGACGAGAAGCGAGGCGACAGAGAAAGAACCAATCTGCTCGACCTGCCCCATTCCCGACCATCGGTCTACCATCAGGCTGATCGCACCCATACACAGCAGGATGCCCCCAAAGGGCGCAACTATCACGTCGTTTCGAAGCATCGACATCTGAATCACCCCTATGACTACGGCAGCTCCTCCAACGATTGTGGCTACCACCGCCGGGACTGACTCACCAGTCCCCCTAGGAGCACTGTTGGACAACCAGAGGATGCTCCCTATCACAAGCAATACTAGAGCGAACCTACTACTAATCTCAGGGAAAGGCTGGTGCCGGGAGTAGTTGAGCACAACAATACCGAGGCCAATAAACAAAGCAATCCAAAATAACATGAATCACTCCTCCAAGGACTCTTCACGCCACCCAGGGTTCCAGAACTCCTCGTTGTCCAGCCACTCCAGCCAAGTCTCCGCATCCGCTTGGAGCAGCTTGTCGGCCCTGCGCTCGAGTCCATCCAACAGTGAGGAGTCTACCTCTCCTCTGTCCCGGGCCTCGTTCCATTCACCCTGCATCGCGCTGACTTGACGCTGGCCTTCTTTGTGATTATCATAGCAGCGCTCACAGATCTCCCTAAGGTCCTGAATCCACATTCGGGTTCCACGCATATGAGGCTCCTCTTCGAGAACCTTCTCCTTGCGTTTGAACGGCCACCATCCCATCTCTATCGATACTTCCGCTACAGCCGACTTTCTTGATGCTTTGCGAACCGCTCAAGTTGCAGACCGTACCCGAAGTGGCATGGGCCGCATAGTCGTACACCTCCATGGCGCAGCGAAGAACACCTCTCATCGAGCATCTATTTCAGACTACTCAGCGAGGCTGAGAGGCGAGGGTGTGAAGATTATCGAGCACAGCGATAGAACCACTGCACAGGGTTACTTGGAAGAGGTACTCAGAGGCACAGAAAACAAGTCTGTGATGCTCTTGCAGGAGAGCGGTGAGGCGCATGATAGCGAGACCTTCGCCTCGACTTTTAGGCGCTGGCGACTGTCACGAGAGGAGACCCATCTAGTGGTTGGACCCGCCGATGGATTTGGGGATGATGGGATAGGCTACAAGGCAATATCACTAGGTCCTTTGACCATGCAGCACGAGCTCGCTGCTGTAGTGCTGCTGGAGCAACTCTACCGAGCCACCACAATCATCAGAGGGGGCCCCTATCACAGGGGTTGATTACAATCACAATTCTAGAAACGTCTGAATGGGGCTGGCACGGGCTATGATACCGAACATACTTCGGTGATACACACGCGCACACACGAGGGGTTCTGTTGATAAGCAGGCCGAATTTGACGGAGCACTTCGGGGTCGAAAGATGGACGAGAGCAAAGTAATGATTGGTGACAGAAAGAGGAGAAACACCGCAATAGCAATCGTGGTGCTAATGCTGCTGAGTACGCAGATGTACAACATGCTAAACTTCGAAGACGAAGATCCAGAAGAATCCGTTTGGGGTGCTGTTCCACACAGGACTGCGTACCAGCAGATGAATCAAGCCTCGGGTCCAATGTCCGGAGACACACAGGGCCAACCTGCTACCGAGTTCGCTTTCGATCAAGCGAGTTTCACCGACCCGTCGTACCATGACCCCGCATCATTCTACGGCCAAGTATCTAATCCAGCAGCCCTCAATCTTGATCCCGGATACGGCTTCTTCCTTGAGGAGACTCAAACCGAGGACCACGACAACGATGGAATCGACGATTTGAACGATCTCGACGATGACAACGACGGAATTGTAGATTTGATAGAGCGCTTCGATGGATGCTACGGCACCGATCCCTTCGACCACGACAACGACGGCACCCTAGACGAATTCGATTGGGATGACGACAATGACGGCATCCTCGAGGGACCTATTGACTACTCACAGGGAGCCGATCCTAGGAACGTCAGCGCTGACCGCTATGTAGATCCAGATACAGTTCACCCTTGGACTGGAACTCCTGTAGGAATCGGCTACCGAGTTGATCAGAATCCGATGGATCACGACAACGACGGTATTACCGATGACGACACCGATGGTACTGGGCCGGACTCATATGACGAAGACGATGACAACGACGGCCGCATTGACCAGTTTAAGTGGCCGTGTGATTTTGATGGCGACGGCTTCCAGGATTACTTCGATCTCGATGATGACAACGATGGCGTGTTAGACCTCTGGGATGAGCACCCCTGGGACAGCACAATGACCAACAACATCACTTCTACCGCTTCGCTATGGGAGTCGGCCAAGGAGTGGACAGCAGGTGCTACCACTCACAATGTCAACATCATCAGCACAGGATTTACGCCCACTAGTCTAAACATCAACGCCGGCGACACTGTGGTCTGGACCAACACTGACACCACAGATCACACCGTCACCCATGACGGTCCCGCCTTCGACAGTTTCCCGATTTCACCAGGCGCCTCATGGAGTTTCACCTTCACCACCGCAGGGACCTACAACTACTCCTGCTTGCTTCACCCGTCGATGACTGGGACTGTCACCGTAACCTCCTCGGGTACTACTGTCAGCACCTACTCTCAATTCGTAGGAGGTGTCGATTACGTGCAGCGCGAGACCCTTTGGCACCCTAGGAACCAGACTTTCGACACGATTATCGATGGTGATTTGGATGGCGATGGAATTCCTAACTTTATTGATCCCGACAACGACAACGATGGCACCCCCGACTCTGCCGACACTGACGATGACAACGACGGCTTGATGGACATGTACGATGTCGACGATGACAATGATGGTATTCCTGATACATGCTATCAGGTTGACACCAATGGCGACGGTGTGGGCGACTATCCGGTACCATACACCAGGATAGAGATACCCGGCATTGATTGTGAGCTAGACTACGACCGAGATCTCGATGATGACAGGTACCGGCCGATAGACCAAGACTACGATTTGGTATGGGACTGGCTTGACGAGGATATGGGAGGTACGGCACTGCCTGACAACCCTCTGGGCGCCCCTTCGATGTTCCCCGACGATATCCCATTCGATCTTGATAACGACGGTATTCCCAATGAAGAGGACCCATTCATGCTATCGACCTACGATGAGGTTCAGAACTGGAACTGCCCGAGTCTCACCAACCCCAATCCGGTTAACTCGGACGAGAACTGTGTCCTGATGCGAAAGTCATACACTGGTAACAATGACTGGGATGGTGACGGCATCAACAACTGGGAAGACGTTGACGACGACAATGATGGTATTCTTGACTGGCTCGACATCGACGAGGATTGCGATTTTGACGACGACAACGATCTCCACTTGTTGAACGGCTCGATGTTCCGTGACGACGGCCCAAATCATCTCGATACCGATATCGACGGCGACGGACTGCCGAACGACACTGACTGGGACGACGACAATGACGGAATCTCTGATTACTACGACCCCGATGACGGTAATTGCGGAATAGTCGACTCCGATCAGACAGACCCGTTCAACAGCCAATACTACTCACACAGCGACGGTGATCCGATAGATGGTTCCGACGATGGAGGTATCTACTCCCACGATGTCGCCCACTTCTTTTTCTGGAACCAGACTTGGATGTTCAATCCATTCAGCCTAGAGAACAATTTCGTCCTTGACTACAACGGCTACGATAACAACAACGGGACCATTACCAATGGCAAGGTTCCCGAGATGTATTGGTACGTCATCAACAAGTGGAGCCCATACAATGGTGACAATTACTTCGATATCGACCTCGATGGCGACTCCCTGGTCAATGGTATCGACACAGATCAAGACGGCGATGGACTACCGGACTGGTGGGATCAAGACGAGGGCAACGATGGTGTTCTCGATGTTGACGACATCAAGATGGGTGGAACCTTCGATGATGGAACCTGCGGATCGAGTTTGGTCTGGGCGGTTATCCAACAGGCTGTTGCCGAGCATGCATGTGGCTTGGCATATGCCTGGTTGTATGGATACCCCTTGCAAGCAGCTACTCAGACCCAACAGACCGTCTACACAGCGCCTTACAGTACTAGGCCCGACCACCAGTTCGACGAGGGTGCATACAACGGTAGTAACTCGCAGGGCCAGTGGACCTGCATCAAGAACTGCTTCTGGTTCGACTTCTTCGGAAATCAGGATGTCGGTCCCAGCTCAGCTGTCACCTACAACCAGATCAAGAATAACCGCGACTTGTGGGTGGCCTACGTTGGCGTAAACTTCGGTTTATTCCAATGGAATTCTGATGGCAACGCCAACATGTTCCCAGACGAGGTAGCTGACCTACTGAACAACGATGTCGACCCCGACGATGACTGCGGGGCACCTATCGCTGGTAACATGAATCCGCAGTGTATGTTCAATGACACTGCCGACCTCGATGATGACTTCGATGGAATCTACGATCATTGGGATATCGACGATGACAATGATGGTATATGGGACTATTTCGAAGTCGATGTCGACGACGACTGGGACGACGATGCCAGCACCGAGCCGGATGGCTCATTCTTCATTGGCACTAACTGTGAGGATAACGACGACGATGGCACTGACACTGATCCCGACGGCGACGGCTGGTTCCAAGCGGTTTGGGATAAGGGTGTTCTAGGGCAGGGACTGCTACATCCGAAGTACTATGACGTTGACAATGACAATGACGGAATCCCTGATGGAGAAGATCCCGACGATGACAACAATGGTCTCTTAGACATTGATCAGGAGCTGCTTTGCTTCACTGGTGAAGAACAATCACCATGGGATCACGACAATGACGGAGTCCTTGACTGGGCTGATGACGACTGGGACGGCGACGGGCTGGTCAATATCCTCGAGCAGGCTTCTGCCACACCGTGGATTACCCCTTGGGACCACGACAACGATGGCCTAAGAGACGACGTCGACCTCGACGACGACTCCGATGGCATGCTCGACGAGGACGAGGTCATGCTGTGGCCATCGAGATTCGACAGCGAGTCGACCAACCCATGGGATCACGATGACTTCGGCGACGGCACTGGCATAGCCAATCCTGCGGACCCCAACACCGGTCCCGACGCAATAGACCAAGACGACGACGCCGACAACCGCACCGATATTGATTGGGACCACCTTGAGGAGGGTTGGACCTCTGACAACTGCACCAACGGTGCTGAGTCCAGCGACTGGGATCATGACAATGATTGCATCCTCGATGAGGATGACAAGATACCCACTAGGATATCGATGACTGTACCAGAAGTTCTGTGGCTCGATAATCGCTTCCCGGCGAAATTCAATGGAACGGTGAACTGGCTCGATCCAGTACAAGGTGTATTCATGCCTGCATCAGATCTGCCAGTTCAGGTCCATATAGAGTGGTCAAGGAACGGAACTTCAGCAATAGAAACGGTAAACGTCCTAACTAATCAGGACGGCGATTTCGTAGTCGGACAATTCCTATTCCCCGAAGACATCCACGTCGGTGACAACACCACCTACGTGGTCTACGCTGAGGTCACGGAGATGTTCGTGCATGACGGCTCCACAACCGAGCCTGTACCAGTCGAAGTGCGGGCCAATACCACCATCGACTACGTCGCATGGACTTACTTCCGTAGCGACGAACAACCACTCTTCGTCGACTTCAAGGTACACTATACTGCTGACTGGGAGCGCGGCATCTTCGGCAACAGACTGTCTCACGCCCCAGTCTCCTTCACCATCAGCGGCGGCATCTTCGGCAACTCCACCCACCCCACTGTGTTCGACGGCTACGGCTACGGCTACAGGGCGGATGTTGGCGGATGGGTCTCACTGACCTTCGTGCAAACGAGCGGCTCACAGGGTGTCTGGAAGCAGGTGCAGTGGAATTCGACCATGGACAATGGAGTTGGTAAGGTTCCTGGTGGCTACCAAGAGATCGTATGGGATAACTTCTCTAAGACTCACAATGTCATCGGGCGCTACAACTACACTAACACCAGCCTGCCGATAGGGGACTACGCCTTCGTCGGATACTCTAGGCCGGACTTGGGTGCTGAGTGGCCGTGGCCTTTCCTTGAGGGAGATAACACAGATAGTTTCGCCATACGTTCCATGCACCGAATGTATGTCGAGGCTGATATCATCACTCCGTCTATTAGACCAGTCTACTTCTGGGACTCGACTCAATTCACCGGCTCCTCCTTCGGGGCCTGGAGAGCGTTGTTCCACACTCCCTCACTAGTCAACGCCGGCATAGACTACGCCGATGCTAGTCTAGGAAAGCCATACGCCCTGCAGTGGGACGGAACTCCAGGAGGACTGACCGGTCAGGCGGCCACGCTGCGTCCGTTCCTGAGTTCGAACGGTACTCACTGGTTCATCTCAATGCAGAATGGAGGCGATTTCAACGTGCCACCATGTGGTCCCGTGGACCCACTCGACCCCGACAGCGCCGTTCGCTGCGAGATCGTGCCTGAGATGTTCACAGGAGAGGAGTTCAGGGTCATCGGAACAGTCTGGAATCGTACTATGACCGCTTGGCCGCATGACCCAATGGCTCTTCAGATCGACGTCGATCACAATGGCGTCTTCGCAGGCGCTCAGGAGACAGGTTTCGCCCGTGTGCCTCAGATGGTAAACGGAGAAGCCACCTTCGACTACAACTGGACATGGTACTCACAGTACTCAGCCGGAGTCTTTGGCATCCGCGCTGACTTCACTAACTCGAACTACTATTTCACAGGCAATCAGACTGCGGTACTAGCACCTACTGGAGCATACGCAAACGTCTCTGTAATCGGAACCACCGACTTCCAACTGAATAATGTCCCACGCCTCTACCGTGGACAGAACACCACAATTGAGGCGAGGCTGATAGACAACGCGTACCAACCGGTTCGTGATGCCCCTGTCAACTTCACTTGGTCTGCCGATGGCACCAATGACCTCGCTGTGACTGATCACAACGGGGTTTTCACGGTCAATCTGACCATCGACGAGCAGCACGAGCTCGGTAACTTCACTCTAAGTTATTCTTACCCGGGAGATCCGATACGACAGGGTAGCTCTTCAGAGGTCTACCTATGGGTGGTCTCTAGGACTCTGATAACGCTACAGAGCGCTACATCAGGCGCCATGAGTAGCGGCGATATCTGGGAGTTCTCGGGGCAGGTCACCGATGACAACCGCACTCCTAATCCAACCGTATTCGACGCGGGACAGGCTCTCGATGGTTGCGGCGACAACGGCGGCGAGGTGCTCATTATCTTCGAAGGAACCGACTTCGAGGATCGCACTCACCGCCAGATAGTCGAAGTCGCCTGCCCTAGTGCCGGCTCGATTCACCACGACATCACACTCGATCCGCAGTTGTTGAGGGACGATCCCGAATCTTTCCTTCCGGATGGCTTCGGACCAGTCAATGTCATACTACGGTTCGGTGAGAATCTGCCGCACGAGGGTTGCGAACTCCTAGATGACGACATGCTGAGGACATCTGGAGCATGGGACCCGTGCACACAGATCCTCAACAGCGAGCATTTCCGTAAGGTGCTGCATTTCAACGCACAGGGATTTTACCTAATTGGGCGAACAAACCTCGTGGTGGACGATCAGATTGTCTACACTTCTGAGATTGACCAGACCACTGGCCAACCCATTGACAAGCCAATGACAGTCACCGGCCAGTTGCTTGATGAACTGGGAGGCAACCTTTCGCACAGGGCCATCCGTGTCGAGTACCAAATGCTCAACATGGAGACAGGTAGCCAGGTCTGCATACCGGGTACCACAGACAACGATGGCTTCTTCGAAATTATCTGCCCGTTGTCGGGTGTCGAGGCAGGTCAAGCCATGGTGACAATTTCTTACGATCCCTATGAGAGTCTCGATAACTGGCGCTACAAGCCTACGAACATCACCAAGATTTTCCCTGTGTTCTCCAATTCTACCATGCTGCTGGAGGAAGTCGGTCCTTTCAGGACCGATGTGGATACCTACACCTTTGCCAACGGCTCCGTGTTCCCCGTGCTTTACCTCAAGGAGTCATTCCACGTTGAAGCTCTGCTCACACAGACTAATGGCAACCCGATTGGCGGCAAATGCCTCAACATATACCTCGATCCACTGACCAACACACGACCGATTGCCACCGCCACAACGATGGACGGAACTGGTGAGGTAGAGTGGTTCTCAGGCGACCCCGAGGACAACCCCAGCAGACGAGGGGTCGAACCCAACGGCGAGCAGTTGGAGGGCTTTAGGACAGTACGCGTGGCCTATGAGCCCGACAAGGAACTACCGGGCGGATGCCGGGCCGAGACCACCCCAGTGGTCAACGGATCATACATGGACGTCGAAGTCTTGGTGCGTAGCCGAGTCGATATTCTACTGAAGGAACACTGGGCTAAATCGGCGGGCTACCAACCGGGAGAGAATATCGAAGGTGCCGTGACCATACTTCGGGATCGACTCGATCTCGCGGTAGAAGGCGAGACGGTGATATTCACCTTCCA
>CBFHQW010000055.1:0-9517 GCA_965658085.1 Candidatus Thalassarchaeum sp. | reverse complement strand
GATACATGGCTCAGACGACCCTGTGGCGGCGGCCAAGGCATACGCCGATGCAACATGGGCTGCATTGATGTCTAGATAATCTTCACTCAGTAACTATGGGAGATAGGGCTCCAGTGTTGCGAAATACTCGCTGAGATCGACGAGGCCGGCATAGTGGGCGGCAGCTGCTGCAATACCTGAAATTACCACCAATATTACAATTCTTCTCAGCCACTTACGCTTCTTCTTTGGTGATTCCTCTGGCTCCGGTTGAGGTGATGTGGAGTCTGGCATCTCGACTGTTTCCGGCATCAACGGCATCAGGGGTGGCATCGGTAATTCTGGCATCTCCGCCTCCTCTACCTCAGGATAGAGTTCGTCGAGGTCGGCGAGTCCGGGAGCAGGGGGGACTTCACCCATCATCCCCTCCCACTGCTCGTCAAACACTGATTGAGTCAATGGGGTGACGAGTACACCGACCGCTCCTGCAGAGTAAGCGGCATCCCGAGCGACGGCAGTACCAGATCTAGGGGTAACAATAGCTATTCTTGCGCTGTAATCGGTCTCGCGCATCTCAAGCGCTGCTATGTGGCCATCCATCGAAGGGATATCAAGAGCTAGGAACACCAAGTCGGGCTGTAGTCTGACATATTCGTCGACCGCTTTGTCACCGTCACCACAGAACTCAGTACGCCATCCTTGATGTTTCATGATACTGCGTATCCTGCCCTCGGTGGTGGCATTGCCAACCACCACAAGCGCAAGTGGCTGCTCTTCGTTGGACATCTTCACACCGACGTGTGGGTCGCGCTTCAAGAACGACGCGGTCACTGGTCGGAACATCACTCTAGAATAGTATCAATGAGCCATGCTGGGTCGAAGTCGATGAGATCATCGTAACCCTGGCCAACGCCAGCCAGTACTATGGGTCGACCTGTGGCGTGGGCAATCGAAAGAGCGGCGCCCCCTTTGGCGTCGGTGTCGAGTTTGCAAAGAGCGGCGCCGTCGAAGCTTAGCATGCGCTGGAATTCGACGGCTTGGGTGACTGCATCGTTGCCCGCTAGAGCATCAGCCACGAAAATTACCAGATGGGGTTGTGTGACCCGATGGACCTTGCGTAATTCCTCCATCAGGTTGGTCTTGTTCTGCATCCTTCCTGCGGTGTCGATTATCACGATGTCTTCACCGCGAGCCTTCGCGCTCTCTACAGCATCCCGGGCAACCGCCGCCGCATCGCCCCCTCTTTGGCTGCGGATGCAGCGCACCCCGAGACGGTCGGCGTGAACTGCGAGTTGGTCGATGGCTCCGGCTCTGAATGTGTCTGCGGCAGCCAGTACGACGCTGCGGCCCTGTTGGCTCAATCGGTGCGCTATCTTCGCGGTAGTGGTCGTCTTGCCGGTGCCATTGACACCGACTAACATGATGATTACTGGGCTTGCATCCGAAAGAAAGGTGTCCACAGTCTTGTCAAAGTCCCAGTATCCTGCCTCTAAAAGACGGAGTAAGGTGCTTCTGAGAGCTCCCTCTACGACTACATCGAGTTTCTTGGTGGTGGAGATTCGGGTGCCTATTAGTGTCGCCTTGAGTGTGAGAATAACTTCCTCAACAGCGCTCTGCGCCATATCAGAAGACAGGAGTTCCTCCTCAAGATCTTCTAAAATCTTGTCCAACTTATCACTGCCCATCACCACACGGCCACCTGTCTTAGTGGCTGATTCACTAAGATCGATTTCAATCTCGGTGGGTCCTTTGGCGACGAGTCCGTGCCCAGTAGTGCTCTGCATAGGATCCTTTGTTGTGGGTTTCTTTGGCTCAGTAGGTTGCTCAGCCTTCTCCACGGATGCTGCTCGGCGGGCCTTCTTGCGTTCCTTACGACCTACCGGTTTGGCGAATGGGTCCTCAGTAATCTCGTCGGAGTCATCCCACTCATCTTCAATTTCCGGAGTGAGAGAGGGGGGTGTTTCTAATGGGGTTGGCCTGGCCTCTTCTAGGGCTTCTTTCAGAAGCTTGCCCTGCTCTACAGCCTCTTCGGCCTCGGGGGAATTTTCCTCCACGGTGATTTCTTTTTCATCGGTCTTCTTGAAGCGCTTTTTGAAGCGATCAAACAGGCCCATATGCTCACCTCAGTCGTCTAGGGTGAGGTCGGTACCTCGCTTACGCCTCGCGCGGCGGGGGGAGGGAGTACTGGGTGCCGGCTCTTCGGCAATTGTCTCTGGTTCCAAACCCTCTACACTCTCATTGAACTTCTGTGCGAGTTCAACAGTAGACTGCTCCAGTTCGTCAAACTCCGTCTTCATCCTCTCAATAATAGTGATTAGTTCCTCGCTCCTCTTAGTGAGAATCTCGGCTGCCTCCTCTCTGGTACGCTCGGCCTGAACCCTACTACCGATGTCCACTACTGCACCACCATCTGCTGGAATGTCGGCCACTATTTGAACTCCTGAACCAAGAGGAATCATAGCTCCCCTGGAACCTTCGTCAGGAATGGCTAACAGGGCCTCAATGGCCTGCATCTGCTCGACTCGAATGGATTCTAGTTGGCGCACCTGCTGCTCGATGGCTTGCATACGCTCGCGATTGACTTCGACCAGTTGGGCGATGTGTTGTAGCTCCTCGCGGTCGACTGCCATCAAGCCGCTCGTGATGCCCGACACCCAAGAAGCCGTCGGGAGTCATTCGCCGTCCCAGATTCCTTCTGCGATCATGAACTCCATGACCTTCGAGGACACATTGGCGCGATTGCCCCCTCGTACTCCTGTTGCTGAGATTTTGAATACCTCGGAAGGAATATCCTGCGACTCTCGTATCTCATAACCGACCTTTCGGCCGTACGAGACAGCTTCTATGTCTGGCATAATCCATGCCTCGACATCCTCACCTCGGTAGCGGTGCTCTATCATCCGCTTGCGCATTAGAGCAGAATAGGGATCTGATTCAGATACAGGTGTGTCCCGAATACCCACAATCACGCGCTTACCTTTGTCGAGCTCTTGTTGAATGAGCCATTCGTGGCCAACGTGCAATGGTTGCCAACGCCCAGGTAATAGCACTCCTTTCGGTTTCTCGAATAAGTGTGCCAATTGGCCGACCAAGTCATCCACGCCCTTACCGTCTTCTCCACTTGAGTCGAGAGAGAAGTGGGCGCATTCCGGCTCGTCAAAGGGGTCAGTTATTCCAGTGAAGTTGGTTATTTCTCCACTTCGGGCCTTTGCATAGAGTCCCTTCGCATCACGCCCCTCACAGACCTCTAAGGAAGTGGACACGTGTACCATCATAGCATTTTCAGGGAGAATGTCGAGAATCTTCAGACGGACGTCCTCGTAAGGTGTGATGAAGGAGCATAGGACATTGGTGTGTTTGGAGATCATCTTGGCCATACGGGCCACCCCTAGCAAGTGACGTTCGCGGCCCTCTCGACTGAAGTCGGTGTTCGAGAAGAAATCGCGAATAGTGTCACCATCTAGCACTTCACAACCAAAGCGCTCGGCCGCAGCCATGGCGATGGTTGTCTTACCTGCCCCTGAGAGACCGGTTAGCCAGACTACGCGATTACCCATCACAGCCACCTGAAATACGGCCGTGCCACAGTAGTTCCCTATATCACACCGCCGGGAACGAGTACAACCTATATCGTACGGGGGGTAGGAGTAGTTGTGGCGATGATGGAGGATTTGGTTCCTGATGTTGGGGCTTTCCTACTAGGAGCTCCGAAATCAGGGACTACTTGGTTGGCCAACGTTCTGGAGCAGCACCCCGGAATCTGTATCTCAGATCCAAAGGAGCCAAACGAAGTTGCAACACACAGAGGAACTTTTGGTAGAAACGATGGAGGGCCAAATTGGGAGAGATATACAGAGTGCTTCATGGGAGATGGGGTGAAAATGGACTGTTCGGTACACGCACTCGCTTGCCCTGTTGCTCCAAGTAGAGTTGCCAAGCATTGGCCGGAAGCACGGTTCGTGGTTTGCCTTAGGGAGCCTCGGAGTCGCACGATTAGTCATTGGGGTATGGTATTAGATACAGAGGAGGATAAACAGAATGGTGTTGACTGGTCTGATTTTGCCTCTGCGTGGCGAGATGAGCGTTTGAGTTGTGATACACTGTATGGATCTTGTATGGAAAGGTGGTTAGGGAGTTTTTCTCGTGATTGTTTTCTTCTGATTGACTCGGATAGGATGAGAAATGAGACACGGGCTGTTCTGACTGAAGTCTTGGAGCATGTTGGTGTAGATGCTTACGACTTTGACTTGGCCGCGGTGCATAATGCCAATACGGCGGGCGATAGGCGTCCATTGACACTATTCGGAAGGGTGTTCAAAGGAGTTGCGTCACTGATTCCGGGAATTGTCAAACGTCCTCTGGTGAGTTCTCTGCAGAGTCGCGGAATCAATGTGTACAAGATGCCTGTTCTCAGTAGTCAGAGAAGGGAAAGAGAAGATCCCAATGAATTGCAAATGGTGCAGATGAGAGAGGATGTTCGACAAGATCTCTCAGTTCTTACAGAATTAACAGGATTTGAAATCTCAAATTGGTTATGAGTTAGTCTTGGGATGACACCCATAGTTCGTTCCAACGATTGTCCGCTGCAACTAGAAAATAGGGATTCAATACGTCGTCCATGACGTCGTAGTCGAGTGTTTTTCCTTTAGGATCTAGAACAAGGCCGCCCGCCGCTATCACTACAGCGTGCGCGGCCGCGATATCCCAACAGGATGTAGGGCCAAAGCGAGGATAGAGGTCAGCTGATCCTTCAGCGACCACACACGCCTTGAGAGATGAGCCCATTCTCACTAGGTCATACTTACCCAAGGAGGCGGCGAAGCTCTCGTCCTTCTCACCTCTGTGCGAGCCGCTGGCCACTAGGCGTATTGGCGCAGGAGGTGAGTTTGGTCGAACCAACATCAACCCTGAATCAGAAGGTGCTCTACGTTCTGCAGGAACGCCGATTCCTCCGAGCCATGTTGTCTTAGTTACTGGAGCATGAACAACACCGAATATTGGTTCCCAACGGCCTTCTCGATGAGTCATCATAGCGATATTTACTGTAAACATTCCATTTCTTTTGACGAATTCTTTGGTGCCGTCAAGAGGGTCAACTAACCAACAAGTTTCGGAGACAGTGGGATCTCCGAGACGGCCTTCCTCTGAGATGATGGGTGTGCCTGGATCTATCTTACTCAATCCATTCATGATTACTTCGTGCGCGGCAATGTCGGCCTCAGTGAGTGGGGAGTCGTCATCCTTAGTCGTGACTTGTATGGCACTCGGTCTGTTGTAGACCTCCAATATGGCCTCTCCAGCTCGCAGTGCGATATTGACTACAGCCTCGTGGTCGAGCATTCGAACACCGTGCTCAGTAGTCCTGCAATTCATCCGCGGTGGATTCCAATTTTTGTCGGGCCTCTTCACTGAGGTGGAACAGGAATGGATCCTCCTCCCCAACGATGTTTTTCCACGAGGACATTGTACGAGCCCAAATCTCCTCTCTGGAGTTCCATTCTAGCCAGCGATCTACGAAGTCGCAATGCCTCTGAATCTCCTCGTCATCTGGTTCCATACGGCGGAGGATGGTGTTTGTCTGGGCAAGGAGTAATCCAAAGGAGGCGTTTAGCTTGTAGGTTGTGAATGGATTTCGTTCCTGAACCACAGTGAGGTGTTCTCTCCAGAGGCCTAGAGTGGCATCATAGATGCGACCAATCAGAAGAACAGTGAGGAGAACAGATGCTCCAATGCTGAAAAGGCCCCAATATGTAGTGGATATGCCTAGAAAGGTGCCAGAGAACACTGGGCGCCAGCGCACGTATGGCCAAATCAAGAGTGTTAGAGTGGCGGTCCAGAAACCCATCGAGATGAGGGTTTGGCTCTGTTGGATTCGCCAGTACTGACGCATAAACCACTTCTTCATCGCACCTTCCCTCCTATGGCTCTCCTTTCACCGTTGCGCGTCTAGGTCTGATTGGAGAGGGTTCTATCATTGTCCTATAATCAGGGATGGGTCGATGTACGAAGCGAGGTTGTCTTGGAATTCGATCTCCTCTGCGAATATTTCCTCGAGTTCGTGACGAGTTTTGTCGTCCAAAACAGATGAGTTTGTAGACACAGGTTTGAATCCAGGTGAGCGGATGGGATCAAGGACGGCTCGGCGTAACCTTTTGGTTGGAAGGAGGGTTTTGGCCAAGCTTGAGAGGAATTTTGGGGGGGTGCGAAGCATCTTTGCCCAGCCTGCAGAATTCATCTGGCCTCTCTCATTGTAACGAGGGAGTTTGGTGTCTGGTGGCATCTCATTGGTACCCAACCATGAGAGGATTTTGTTAGTGGTAGCCAGTGGATCAGTGGCAATCGAAGATAGTGGAACAACCCTAACTCGCTCACCCAACTCTTCAATCCAACGTAGAGTAGGTGCTTTCAGGCGTGGGAATTGTAGGAAGCTGTAGGTTTCAGGTATATCCTCGTCGGGGAGGAATGATTGTTTTCGGGATAATTCGATCATTGTGGCCTGGTCGGTGTCATACTCAATCAACCTCTTGCGATGTTCCTGATGCATGCTAAGCATCAGATCCACTGGATGACGTAGGGTGATAATGACCCGTGCGTCAGGCAAATGCTCGGAAACCGCCTCGAGTGCGCGAGGGGAATAGAGGTGGAAAGTGGATTTGTCCATCACCCATCGATGTTCCTCGGCCCCATCGAGATCTGTCCTAGGGGCTAGGATGGCTGTCCCCTTGGGATGAATAGGGGATGTGGGGAACTCAGCAGGCCCGGCCATCAAGAAGTGGCTTTCGTTCTTCCAAGGATGGTGGATCTCTTCATGCGAAGCCAACCAGTGCATCAATGAGGTGGTCCCAGTCTTTGGACCTCCGATGAGTAGTAGGTTTGGGGAGGGGTGGAACCTATGCACTCTCTGACCTCTATGGGGACGATGTCGAGGGTGGCTTTGAACGCCGCGCTTCGTATAGGGATTCATTCCTCTTCGGAGAAAGTGGTGTCACGAAAGTGGGCAACCACAATTGGAGCGATTGATTTGGAGGGGGATATCTCTTCGAGGCTATCGATTAAGACGAAGCGTCGAGGTACCCCATGCCGACTGCCGAAATTGGAGTATATACGGTGCCTAGCATCATCCTCATTCAGGGCGACTAAGTCATGACTGAAGTCTTGCTGTCTCTTGTGGGCCCGAAAACTGCCTATTGCCCGATACGCCTTCATCGCGCTGGCCACCTGAGGTCGTGATATAAACGCCACGAGACCGGTGAGTTGTACAATGTGGTGATACTGGTGTTGATTCTTTCCCAGCCCCTCAAGGTTCAATAGCAGGTCAGTGAGATTAGTTGTCGAGTGAAATGACTGATGGGAACCCATCGCAGGGACTTGGAGAAGAGGAGGTGCCTGATTTGGCCACGCGCCTCTCTGATATGTCGCCCGAGCGACTCGCTGAGGAGGTGATTTCAGTTTGGGAGGAAGTGCTCAGAGTTGAAGGAGAGTTAGCCTCTTCTCGACAACGTGGTCGGGCATTGGAGATGGAGTTGGATGCACGAGAAAGTGGGGGTTCTGATAGAGCTAAAGTGGCGGAATTGGAAGAGGCTTTACGAGTAGCGAATTCTAGGATTGTTCAGATGGAGACATTACTAGAAAATGAGCGGGTTCGCCGGGCCGATATCGAAGGAGAGGGTGCGCAGGGTCGCTTCTCAGAACTGCAGGATGAAAATGCCCGCCTACTGCGCTCAGAAGAAGAGCATGTGATGTTGATACTCGATATGGAAGCACAACTCGAGCGTTTGGTTGGTGAAGTCGAAGATCTTAGGCGCCATTCATCTCAGTGATGAATAGAGACAATACTCGTTGGAGCTCGTCCGCATCGTCGAACTCCTCAGCGAGATTTCCTGTGATAATCCAGTCAGCACCAGCCTCCGCTGCTTTCCGAGCAGCAGCGCCGTCACGGATACCACCTCCAACCACAAGGGTGAGATCGCATGCTTCTCTAGCACTTCGAATCAAATTCTGGCCAACAGGAGAGGTGGCCCCGCTCCCTGCCTCAAGATAGAACATGCTGAAACCGTATGATTCGGCTGCCATCGCATAGGATCTAACACGATTTTCATCTTCGGGTTGAATGAGGTCAGCTTGGCCCACTTGCCCTGCCCTCCCACCTGGCGCACAGATCAGATAACCCATCGGCAAAGGAGTCACGCCCGCCTCACGGATGAAAGGGGCACCGGCGACCTGTTCCTCGATTAGAAATCGAGGTGAGGTACTGTTCATGAGCATCATGAATGTGATACCATCGGCTGCAGGAGATAGAGCCGCTGCGCCCTGGGGGAAGAGGATGATTGGAACTGTCCACTCCGTCTCCTCTGACGCCGAATCTTGACTTGAGGCCCATGTGACTAGTTCCAATGCCTCACGTATCGCAATGATTGTATTGTGCACATTATCCATATCCGTGTCAGAAGAGCCGCCCACCAATACCATCCGGCTACCGGCTGCTACAGCGGCAACGCACCGCTTAGCGGCAACTTCAGGAGTTTGATCTGCAGGGTCGATGAGAATGGCGTGCCGTGTCCCTATTCCAGGTCGGCAGACATATTCTAGGAGCCAGTCAGGCGTATCTGTCACAAACTGCCGTCCTGAGTTTCCCATCTAAGACTTTCACACCATTTGATAGAGAGTTGTCCTTCCGCCGGGAAATCGTTTATCTCAAGATGGGGGAGTGTTGTCCATATGAGAGTCTTATTGAAGATTATTCTTGATCTTGTGAAATACTTCAACGTGATACGGTTACGTTGACACAATGTGATGTTTACGAATGTGAGTTTAGCAGCAGTTGCCTGTTGAGAACTATCCTTATCGAAAATCGTATAACTCATCGTAAGGCTCCACACCAGAACCAATAGATCCCCCACCACGAAAGGAGATTTCTTGTCGGTCCTCATCAATCTCTAGAATTGTAGTTCGAAGGAGGAATTGGGTGCCTCTTGAAGCTAGTCTGATTGCAAGGAGTTTGACTAACCAAGAATGTGCGGTCTTGGATGGAATGTCTTGATCAATCCCAACAGGAATTGTGCTATACCAATTTTCAGGAATTGTTGTAAGTGCGTCAGTCAAGATAATTTCCTCTGAGAGTGGTATTTCAGGAAATCCTATCTCAGCTTCTTCAGTATAAATCACTACTCGAGCAGTGGGTGTTTCATCAAGAATGGAATGAGCATGTTCCAGAGCCACCTTTGGTGAGCCGAGAATTGCTATATCCACTATTCAACCACCCCAATGGAATTCTTCACAATATCCAATGCAAATACAGGACATGCGGGAATGCATAGTTTACAATGAGTGCACACAGGTTCATCCACATACACCATGATTCCTTCTAAACGAAGGGCGTCGACGGGGCACAAAGCGATGCAGGCCGCGCAGCCAAAGCACCGATCTTCATCTACTTCGAAGATGGCACCGACTATTCTGGTCACATTACCGCGAGAAGAAACCACCTCCTAAGAGTGCCCCCACCCCTTTGTTTCCATTGAAGTAGATATTTTAGAAG
>CBFHQW010000054.1:0-9618 GCA_965658085.1 Candidatus Thalassarchaeum sp. | reverse complement strand
TCATCGCACTAGGTGCTCAATCTCCAACGCCGGTTTGACGCAGCGTCCCGCCGACCGTCCTACGGTATTTCAACGTGACGAGGGAGGCCGGAATGGCATTGCAGAGCAGTGCGACGATTATCTACTCAGTCGGCTCCGAAGAACTCGCGGAGAACAGGATGCATTTCCATTGCCTGCTCCTTCTGTATCTGCTCGTAAGTTCGCAGGATTATGCCTACGGCTAGGAGCAGTCCAGTACCAGTAGCATTACCCACAGTCCCGAGCAGATCAGCCCCGGCTGCAAGTAGTCCGACGAAGGCACCAGAGAACAGAGTCACGGGTGGAATGTAGCGCTGAAGGATGCGCTCGAGGACGACGGGGTTCTTGCGGAATCCTGGAATCTGCATGCCGGTACGCTCAATCTGCTTGGCGACATCCTTGGCCCCCATGTTAGTGGTCTCAATCCAGAACTTCGCGAACACAGTAGAACCGGCGGTCATGAAGAAGACGTATACGAAGACGTGGATCATAATCTGGCCCAGACTATGGCCGTAGGCGTCGCCTGTCTGATTGAGTAGTGGAATCAGCCAGTCCCCTACCCCATTGACCATTGATGAGTACCATGCGAAGCCGTCAGTCGGAGTGGTAGCACCGGGCTCATAGGCTCCGAACCAGTGTGCCTTACTACCCCATCCCTGACTACCTAATATCGGAACTGTGGAAAGCACTGGGTGACTCCAGAAGAGAAGAGTGAACATGTTGACGTTGGCTAGAAGAGCGGCCATCAGAATGACCGGTATGTTGCTCGCGTAGACAAGTCGAATCGGATACTGCCCCCTGTGACCACGGACCTTGCCGTGAGTAAGTGGGAGTTCGAGCTTACTAGATTCGGCGTACGCCACCACCAAGAATACAAGAATAGAGGATGCGAGTGCAGCAATCGGATTGGCATGATTGAGGAGCATTAACTCGAATCCGTTTTGAGACACCAGTTCGGAGTTGGTCGCAGTTCTTAGAGTGTAGAATATCATTGGCAGAGCTCCCGAAGGCGGGTTGTCGATGCTCAGTGGAGTGCCTTGGACTACAGGCAGTGGAGATAGTGTTCCGACAAACGTCGACTGCGCCACCCCGGCAGCGATGAACAGCGAGATACCGCTGCCGATTCCCCACTTGCTAACCAACTCATCAAGCAGGAACACCAAGTATGAGCCGAGGAACAGTTGTGAGACGATTATGGCGTTGGCCCATCCGAGTCCGTACTGCCCAATGACACTCTCACTAGGGTCTAGGAAGCCATAGACCTGAGGGATTGATTCGACAGGAATCATGAACAGGACGAGGAGTTTCTGGACACCTTGGTACAGCTGCTTATCACTAGAGTCCTGCAGATCGAGCTGGATGATTTTGGCCCCAGCGAATAGCTGCATGATAATCGAGCCAGTAACGATAGGGCCTATCCCGAGATGCATGATCGAACCAGAGGCACCAGCCATGATGGCGCGGAACGACGAGAAGATGTCGAGTGTCGAGTCCGAAAGCCCGTAAATCATCACGTTGGTCATCATGAAGTAGATGATGAGTACCAGTGTGGTAGTCCACATCTTTTGATTGAACCTGACGTGCCCCTCGGGCTTAGTGATGCTTGGGTAAACATCTACTAGTCTTGATAGTGCATACAATCTGCTCGATTCAGAGCCAGAGTATAGCAGAATTGTCATGGCCCCTGCAGCGCCTAGGCCGAGCAGGGCCACACCGACCAGCAAGTATCCAACTGCAGCCTTGTCCACCCAGCCCCAATAGGCGAGACTGAGTACGAAGATGAGCCAGATTAATCCCTTGAGAGACTTGCCTAGAAACGGGATTTCCCTGATATTCTCAGGGAGGTCCCTCATCATCGCCCACATCACGTAGCCGATGTAAGGGAAGGAGATCAGAAACATCGTCAGAGCACGTGACTGCTCGTCGGCCGAACCGTCTAACAAGTCACCCCTGAGCCAATAAAATAGAGCGCCCCAGTAAATGATGGCCATGATGGCAGTGGCAAGTATGTTCGGTCGGCGCTCAACCATCGGGCTCACTCCTCTTCCCACTCGTCTCCGTCGCCGTCATCGTCTCCGATAGTGACGGATCCGCCAGCAGCCTCGACCTTCTCTATGGCGCGCGCGCTGGCCTCTGCGACGGTGATGTGGATGGCGCGGTCGATTCGACCTTTGCCGAGGAGCTTGTCATAGCCCATCTCACTGAGGTTAATGGAATCGCCATCAGCGAGGTCTTGAACTTCCTGCATATTGATTGATACATTCACATTGCGTAGACTAGGATGGCGGTTGAAGCCGTACATCCCCCAGTGTCCAGGCATGTACTTCAATCGGGTCATTAGCCTGTGCTTGTTGATTCCTGCGTTACCACGGCCGCCTCTCTTACCGGCACCTCGGCCAGCCTTCTTGCCACGGCCATGGTAGCGACTTCGACCTCGGAACTTGTTTGTTCGTGAAACCATGTTAATCCCTCAAATCATCCTTCCGACTAGATCGGTTATCGCCTCGCCCCTGAAGCCAAGCGCGCCACCCGCAACGAAGCTGCGCTTGATGCCGCCCCATCCCTTGGTTCCCCTCGGTGGGTGTAGGCGGAAGACGGGTTTCATCCCCTCAACATCACTGGTTCGCGCGTCGCCAGATGCGATGGCTTTCGAAAGTGCTCCAATGGTCGAGAACTCACTGCTGGACTTGATAATTGCATTAGTGACTGGTTTGTCGCCAATAATGCGACCTCGCTCTGAAATCAAGCTGGAAACTGTGTCTGCGTCGACCTCTCCCCACGTCACGTAGTCCTTGGCCTTATGCAGCATTCCAGCGTAGGCTGGAGTGTCGGGTATCAGGACAGCGTGGTTGACTCTAGTCAGGTTGAGCATTGACATGGTGTCGCGAATCTTCGGCTTGACACCGCGATCGCTGCGAACACGGATTACTAAGAAAGTCATCTGATAATCCTCCCTTCGGTGATGTTGAGTCGGCGACGATCCGCCTCGGTAATCCGAGTTCGGTTGAGTTCGACTAGTGCGTTGTATGTGGCGCGGGCGAAGTTGATGGTGGTACGGGTTTGGCCAGCGGAGCGTGACCAGACGTCGGTGATGCCAGCAAGGTTGAGGACCCTGCGGCCGTAGTCTCCGATGACCAGTCCCTTACCTGCGGGTGCGGGCATAAGTGTGATTCGGGTGGAACCGGAGTGACCGGTCACCTTGAACGGGACGCTCGTACCGGGTCCTTCTGAGGACTCCCACGAACCATTGCCACGCATCACAGTGATGAGATTGAGCTTGGCCTTGTCGATGGCCTTGCGGATGGTGCCTGCCACTTCTTTGCCCTTACAGACCGATATTCCGACGTAACCGTCTCCATTACCAACTGCACATAGGACGTTGAATCTCACTCTACGACCCGAGTCAGTCATTCTCTGAATCATGTTGACCGAGAGCACGTCATCAGTAAGGTCAGGAAGGAGTGCGTCAACAATCTCAACCTCACGTATCGGTAGACCGGTATCCAAGGCCTGCTCGTAGGTGTAGACCTGCCCACTTGCAACCATACGGCCGAGGCGAGTGCGGGGCTCCCATGCCCTAAGTGCAGCCAGTGGGTCGGGACCTCGGCGACGTCGGCGATCGGTCTCTTTTTCCTCAACAGGGGCCAAGGCCAGAGCCAATCCTGGAGCGAGGTTGGCAGGTTCCTCTGTAGGTTCCTCTGTAGGTTCCTCTGTAGGTTGCTCAGTCGTCTCTTTGCTCATACTATGCCTCCTCTATCGCTTTCTTTGCCGCTTCGACCGCCGTAGCAATCGAATCGTCGATGTGAGTTCCATTGATTCTGTCATCATCCGGCAGAATGCTCTCGCCGTGCGGTACTTCCAATCCTGCGTCTACCATTCCCTTTAGAGCAGCGAATATGCGGCTACCAGGGGATGATGCTGCAAGACCGATGTCAAGTATGGCACTGTCGTGGCCTGCGGCAATGGCCGACTTGGCCAGGGCGTATCCGGCGACGTAACAAGCCGGGACTGATTTCCTTGAAGCACCAGAGGGCCATCCGTACTTGGCCAGCGTATTGCCAGTAACGGAAGCGAGGATGTTGTCGCCATCCATCTTGAACTCGACCAACTGGCAGGTCACCTGAGTGTTGGATACTCTGACAACCGCCCTAGGCACGCCGCCTCTGAGCATCCTCATACGGCGCCTGTAGTCGGTTCTCCCGTTGCGTCGGCGCTTGAAGCGAAGCCTCTGGCTCTTCCCATGGGCCATCACTCATCACCTCCCAAAGCTATGCCGTCAAGTTCGATGTTAGATCGCATATGCGCGATTGACCTGTACGAACCTCCTTTCGACTTACGGTAGTAGTAACGGTATTGGGACGGATTCAGTTCCTCACTGGAACGAAGGCCCTTGAGTTCCCTGCGCTGAGCCCGAATCAGACTCATCCAGCGTCGCTTCTTTGGGTTGCGTGAGTTGGCACTGCCCTTACGTGAGCCTTGTCCCTTGCGGCGGCCTTTCGCCTTCTGGGTTGCAGCCTTGCGAGCTCGTACGCGACTGGTTCCCTTGATTGGCTTGGCCTTAATCAGGCCCTCATCAATGAGTTCGCGGATGTCGTCCTTCTGGACAGCGCTAGAAACTTCGTCTAGGTAGTCCGGGTGAATCCAGACTCGGTGGATTCCTACCTCCCTTCCTTCCTTCCTCGAGAGTATCTGAGCGGCCATCCGCTTCTGATTGGTAATCATCATTGCAAGTCCCCCTTACGCTCGAAGCGCCTCCTGTTAAGCACCCTGAGTCCGAGGTCGTCGGCTCGGTCGTGAATCTGGGCCCGCTTCCTGTTACCGACCCTTGAGCCGATTCGGACTGCTTGGCGCTCAGGGTCGATACCGTCTAGGTCCGCTGGCTTGTGGGCCATGACCTCTTCGAAACCTGATGGGTGCAGGCCCCTGACTGAGGCGATCTTGCGGTATCCAACCCTAGCCATGGGGGAACGATACTTGCGGTTGACTCGTTGGCTGGACTGCATGCCCTTGGGCTTCCTCCAACCGGTCTTCGAGAGTCTTCTGTAACGGAACCATTCCTGCCTCCTGAAGGCGGGTTGCTTCTTCTTCTGAGATTTCAACACCTCGATGTCAGAGATTGTCAAGTCGTCGAGAACTGGCTTCTGCCGAGCGACGTGGAAGTCGTCCCATTCATCATCAAAGAAATCATCATCGTCATCGTCATCGAAACCATCGTCCTCACCCATCTCCTCCTCGGGAGCTTCTTCGGTTTCAGGAGTGTCATCATCCTCGGCCAACCGGGCAACCAACTCAGCCTTCTTACCAGATACTGGCAGCTCGCGCTCACGCAGGAAGTCCTTGAGTTGAGCGACGGTGAATTCCTCGTAGTCCGTATCCATGTTATCATGCTCCCTTCGAGACGATGTAGATGCCATCCTGGAATACTCGTCTGTCTCGCTTCTTAATCCTGCAAGCGCGCTCGATGTTAGCCGATGTCTGGCCGACCTTCTCGCGATCAGCGCCTCTCACAATTACGTCGGTCTTATTCTCCACCCTGACCTCTACCTCGGCGGGGCTCCACGGTAACTTAGCCACACGGGGGACCTTTTCACCGAACAGGTTGTTGATTGTGAGCTGTTTGCCTTCCACCTTGAGGCTCATCGGGAAGTGACTGAACACTGCCTTGAGACGATATTCAAAGCCCTCGCCGATACCATGCGCCATGTTGCGCAGGTGCGCAGCCCAAGTACCGGCGATGGCCTTGTCGGAGCGACGTGGTAGATTGACGAATATCTCGAGTCCTCCATCGGCTTCTCTGACCTCTACCTTGGGATGCCTGAACTCGCGTGATAGCGATTGACCGTCCTTCGATACGGTTACGGTATCTCCTTCGATACTCGCACTCGCACCCTCAGGGAGTGCGATGGAATGTGAAATGTGATCTAGTTTCGGCATTCTAATCTCTCCTTCAGAAAATGTATGCGAGAAGTCGTCCACCGACTCTCTCCTTCTTGGCTTCATAGTGGTTCATGACGCCTTGATTAGTGGACAGAATAAGTAGGCCAAGGTCACGAGCAGGTAGGTACCTCGACTCCCACTTATCAAACTCGGAGCGTTTGACAGAGTGCCGCGGCTTGATCACCCCGCAGCGGTTTATGGCTCCGATAAGCTCGACGCGGAAAGAGCCGCCGCGACCGTTGTCTATCTTCTCGTACTCACCGATGTAATCGGAGGCCTGCATGATGGACAGAAGACTGCCCAGCATCTTGCTGGCCGGGTTAACGGTCACTTCGTAGTGACCGGCTTGCTCGGCATTGAATATTCGCGTGAACGCATCACTTAGGGGGTCAAACTGCATTTTTTTCACCTCACGAGTATTTCTTGAATCCTATATCGGGAGCTACATCTCGGAAGCACTGTCTGCACAACCTGAGACCGTGTCGCCGGATTAGTCCCCGCTTGCGGCCGCAGCGTCGGCAGCCGTTGGAACGTCCAATCTCCTTACCGTGGTCGTGCGCCATCCTTCTCACTCCTCCTCTTCCTCGAGTTCTACTTCCAATACTTCTCCGTCCTTGGAAACTTCAACCTCAAACTCCTGGCCGTCTTTTTCGACGGTTACCTCGTAGACTTGCTGGCCATCTTCCATCTCAAGTTCGGCTTCTGTTATATCGCCGCCAGGTACAGCAGCTTCAACGGCTTGCTTGATGATATCTGGAAGTTCATCAACGGGGACATCAATTTCGTCATCTTCATCTTCCTCTTCCCCCCCATCTCCGACTATCTTCAGATTGTAGATTTTCGAGAACCATGCTCTGGATTCTTCTGGACCAACACGATGGCTGGCAGAAACTTTTCTTGACTGCTGCCTCCTTCTGGAGACTCTGTGACCGGGCCTTTCCAGGACTACATTGACGTCCATTCCAAAAATTCCTATGTCTGGATCATATTTCTGACCTGGGAAGTCTGTGTAGTCGGAAATTCCAAAGGACAAGTTTCCCGAAGAGTCAAAGTTGTAAGAAGGAAGTGTGTTTTGGCGGACCCAAAATGCGTCTTTGAGGAACTTCTTGATTTCCTCTTCGCCACGGATGGTGACCTTGCATCCGATTGGAGAACCTCTGCGTGTGCCGAGGTCGCGGTTGGTCTGAGTAGCCAAGGTGCGCACGGGTTTCATGCCAGTGAGGACCTCGAGGACCCTTTCGGCGAGTTGTAGCCTCTGGCCGCCCTCGCCGACACCGATATTGATGGTTACCTTGATGATGGAAGGAGCCAGCATCACATTGGCCTCCCCACTCATGATTCAGCCCCCGGAATGTCTGACTCAGAGCCGATGATGAAGACATAGTCTGCAATGGTCAGGAAATCGTCGAACTGGACCTCGTTCGCCTTGGAAGAGCGTTTGACATCGTGTCCACGAACTGTAGCAATCTCGCCAATGTGGCTGCCACCCGTCAGGTATGACTGAGCACCTTCAGTGAAAGGAAGGTGAGAGGTAATCTGTTGGTCCGGAAGGGAGATGACGACGCTGTCGCCGCTCTTGTAGGCCGAAGCGTCGTCCATCAGCAGGTTCCTGCCGTCGTGCAGGTGCAACTGTGTCTTCGCACCTCGAATAGTAGTCTTGCCAGTTACACGGCAGATCTTGCTGCCGACTGTATTCTTTGGAATAGGGCGGTATCGCAGCTTGCCGTTGGTGTCAAGTACACAGCGGAAGTTCTTCTCGCCTACCGATAGAACGTCCATCAAACCAACTCCTCGGCCATCGTCGGTCTCGATGCGACCATCTACCATGACTTGGCGAGAATGCAGGATACGCTTGGCCTCGCGTCGGGTGTGTGCAACACCAAGGACGTCGCGCAGGACGAGAGCTAGTGGCATGCAGTGCTCGATGGAGTGACCTCCGGGGTTGGGCTTCTGCACCCAAATGGAGGACTTGCGAGGTAGAGGCCAACTGCGTGGCATGACCAGGCGCTTGATGTGGCTCCTACTCATCGATGTCACCTCCTGACCTCTCCATCAGTCTCTTGATTCTCAACGGATCGCCCTCAAACAGAGAGGTTACTACAAGGTTTGAGGGCCTGATTGGAATGCCCTCTTCCTTGCCGTCAGCAGTGGAGGAGGTGATTCCGTCAACGAATACCATTCCCCTCTCGGTATCCACACTGGCCACCTTGGCCTTGATTCCGGCGCGGCCCCTAGATTGACCTAGGCGCTTGCCGCTTGAGTCCGGCTTGACACTGTTTGGATTGCCGAAGTCGCCGCGTAATACCTCGACCTCGTCTCCCACTCGCACAGTGACGGTTCGGATGGCCTGCAGTTCTGGATCATCAGTCAACAGGCGAGCTCGTAGTCGCTTGCGCTGGACATGCAAGGCAGCCTTTCTGCTTGTTCGACGCTGCTTTCCGGGATTCTTACTCGCCATTCTTCTCACCTCACACTATCTGCTTCGCAGTGGCAGCTATCCGCGGCCACCGCTCTGCCGCCTCTCGGCTTACAGGACCTTTGATGTCGGAGCCCTGCACCTCACCGCGTCTATTCGTAATCACGCATGCGTTGTCCTCAAACTGGACCCAGGTTCCGTCGACACGCCTGAATGGGCGTGCCTGTCGAACGATGACGGCATCGAATATCTGGCGGCGTGTCTCTGGGGTACCGCGCCTTACGGTGACGCGGATCATGTCACCCACTCCTGCGGCGGGTTGGCGGCGTGCCACGCCGCCCTTCTTCAGAACGGTAATCAGTTGCACGACCTTCGCGCCAGTGTTGTCTACGCAGTCTAGGCGTGCCTGCGTGGGCAGGCCCGATGTGACGCGTCCGGCTATTCCTCTCATTCAGACGCCTCCTTCTCGATGACGCAGAACTTGACGGTCTTCGACAGTGGCCTGCACTCCATGATGCGGACCCTGTCACCCTTACTAACGCCGCCTATGCAAGTAGGTAGATGGGCGGCGTAGCGTCGGGTGCGCTTCTCATAGCGCTCGTACTTCTTCATGTAGCGCGAGGTCTCCCTCTCAACTACGATGGAATCAGTCATCCCCAATGCGGACACGGTGCACTCGATAATCTGACCGCGCACCCTCAGACTGCCAAAGAAGGGGCAGTTGTCACTGCCATCCCACTCTCCCTCAGGGGTTCTGACGTCTACACCGATATCCCTCATCTCAGTGCCCCCTGTACCTGCGGTTGATTCGATCCTCGGGGCGTTGTGTTACGGCTGAGCCGTCGATAACCCTCCCTGAATCGATGGTGAATGTGATGACATCCTTCGCGAGTCGGACGCGGCCGTTCTCGGTAAGGACGCGTATGGTCCTGCGAGTCTCGTCTAATACGGTACCTCTGAGGCCGACCAGAGAGGGATCCGGCGAACCAACCACCGTGATGGTGCGGGACAACCATGGCATGTGCATCAAATCTCCCATCTAGCGCACCTCCACCTGGTATCCATTCTGCTCGAGCACCTTGGCAGCCCTCTTCTTGTGATCTCCTTGCAGTTCTATGGTTCGTCCCTTGACGGTGCCGCCGCTCGCGCACGCGCCCTTGAGAATCTTGGCGAGTTGGCCCAGATCGATGGCAGTGTCCTCTATTCCCTCGACGATTGTGACCATTTTTCCGTACCTCCTCCTTACT
>CBFHQW010000053.1:0-9828 GCA_965658085.1 Candidatus Thalassarchaeum sp. | reverse complement strand
CTGAAGTTGACGCTTACGTTGCTCTTTGTGCAACAATCTACAACGGTTGATTTGGGCCTTACATACGACAGCATCATCCGCATCAAGACCCCTGCCAAGAGCCTGTTCGAAGCACTTGATGGCATCCGAGTACAATTCGACCGCAGCATATGATGACCCCATGTTGTATAGGGATCTCCCGGTAACTCCAGCTGGATCCATAGAGATGGCAGCGTGGTAAGCTTGTATGCTCTCGGGATACCTAGTCAATTGATACAGTGCGTGGCCTCTACCGTTCTGAGCTCGGACCCTCAATTCCCGTTCCTCTCTGGGCGCTCCACCAATAGCCCTCTCGAAGCAATTCAGTGCTTCCATCCCATTCTCTTCGGTTAGCATACTCAAGCCCTTATTGTACCACTCGATGCAGACGTTCACACTTTCCTCTTCACTAGGGGGTAGATGTGAGCTAATCCGCTCAGCCTCATTCGCTGCCTCAATCAAATCAGCTTCCAACTCCGCGTCAGCCTCGAGTAAAGCACCCCGCTCTTCCTGTTCGAGAAAATTTGCTCTCTGACGGCACTGCTGTGCCCTTTCTATATGTCCTGCCACCGACAGTGCGTCAGCCAGACCATGCCATATCTGCGCAGATTGGTTATCTTCTTCGAGCAATTCCTTCCAAGCATTTACTGCGGCTACGTGTTCCCCGCTTTCAGTCAATTCTTGAGCTTTCGATATCTTGTATGATTTGGTTTCTACAAAGGATGGCCCTACCGGTTCAACTTCTTCGGTTTCGTTCTCTCCGATTTCCTCTTCTGAACCCTCTTCAAGCAATTCGGAGGATACTTCCATCTCTATTTCTGCCAACCGTTTTTCTATCGGATTCTCAGGGTCTATCGCAATAACACGACGCCAGTTCTGTACAGCAAGATCGTATTCCTCCCTATCAGCGAAAATCTCCCCCCTAGCCACAAGACTGTTGGTATGAGCTGGATTTGATAACAGCGCGTTAGCAAGCGATTGCATAGCTTCCTCGTCACGTCCGGATTTTCGTAGCAACTGTGCTAGATTGAAATGCATCTTTGCCTCATCTTCACCAATCGAAATGGCATATTCCATGGCTTGTATCGCGTCTTCGTCATTACCCAATTGAGATAGACAGATTCCACATATTGACCAGAGTTTGTGATTAGATGAGGCATCTCCTTCCAATCGTGGCTGAATAGAATCGAGAGCTTCTTGGAATGAACCGCTTTGAAGCAGATCATTGGCTTCGGAAAGGACTTCTTCAATGTCCCTTAGTACTGCTGTTGATTGCAGCAGGGGCGGCCCCTCATCGACTGGATTGGACTCGAGCATTGGAACCTCTTCAATTTCTTCCTCTTCTTCTACAGTAACTTTGGAGGCTAGCAGAGGGGAATCATCAACCGGGTGCATCGAGGCTATCCTATCTAGGTCATCCAAATCAGATATAGTCAGAAGCGCCCTTCTTGCTAATTCGGAAGCTCTAACAGAATCCGAATCTTCCAGCAATACCGCTAAGTTAGCACTGGTTGGTGCATGGTCTGGATTCAAATCGAGGGCTTGGTCGAATGCCGCTACAGCATCTGCCGTATTACCACGCTTAGCTTGCATGACCCCCATACCGTACCAAGCAGATGCACTCTTCGCATCTATATCGATGGCTTTGCCGTAAGATTGCACAGCTCCCATTAGGTCTCCTGAGGAGGCCTTAGTAGAGGCTTCTTCGAGCAAATCGATTACGGTGGGTTTGACCACGCTTTCGCCTTGGCGCATATGGGTTAAACATTCTCCGAACCTGATACTGCTTGACCCTTGCATTCAAGGCGTGGCGCGTCTTCGTAACGCCATGGCCGAGGTAATACGAGTGATGGGGATTTGTGGCACATTCTCAACTGATTCAGCCAATGGTAGATTGTTGGAGATAGCATTCAAGCACTGCGAGTCTATGGGGGCTGAGTGTGTGAAATGGGACAATTCGAACCCTCTACCTTTTGTCGGAGAAGAGGGCTGTTGGGATGATGAATCTGTTAAGTCGTTTCAGAACATGGCTTCATCATCAGATGCTTTCATTCTTTCCAGTCCAGAGTATCATGGTACTATGAGTGGTGTCATGAAGAACAATTTGGATTTTTTGTCGTTTGATCAGACATCCGACAAGTCATTCGCCCTGATGAGTACTCTAGGAGGCCAATCGAATTCGAATACGTTGAATCACATGAGGATTTCAGTACGTTGGATTCACGGATGGGTCGTTCCTGAGCAGGTTGCAGTGGGCAATGTCCGTTCGGCTTTCGACGAAAACGGAGACTTAGTCGACGAGAAGTTGGATCTGAGGATTCGTGATATGGCACGATCTCTTATCGATTCAGCTGATTACCTTAGGAGTAAACGCTGAGGGATTGATTTGCAGAGTTTGCCGGAAGGCAGTGAGGTGCTCTTACTGGTTTGTGCCATTGCAGGCGTTTCCACGTGGTACCTCACTAATTTCACCGATAGAGAGGGACTAGCTAGATTGTTTGCACTTATAGGCATCAGCTCAATGCTTACAATGGTGGCATGGGTGATTCTCTGATGTTGATTGCAGATGAGACATTTCCGACCAGAGCTCCCGTGTGGTGGGGTCGCAGGGGGCCGGCCGGCCCACACCCAGAAAGACCCGGTGTAACGGGAAGACAAATCGTCATTAGAATCTCGAAAACACTATCTGGATTCGAGGCGCTATTATCTAGGATATTGAGGGCTCCGAAGGAGGTTCGTCGACCAATGGATGATATGAATTCAGTACTTTGGGAACTCATGGATGGAACTAATCAATTCAGAGAAATTTGCCACTTGATGGATGCTACCTTCCATGAAAGAATTGCCCCAGTAGACGAGAGGCTGCAAGCGTCTGTGAATCAACTAGTATCTGATGGCCTGGCAATAGTCAGGCAATCACCATTCAAAGGTGAGTGGAATATATCATCCAGATATGACCCATCGGGAAAACTCCTGCCTCCGAGTTCGAGTTTGGGTTTGGACTCAGAGGAGTAGTCACTGATCTGGCTCAGGGGACTCGATTCTGATGCGCTCATCCCTCTTGGCTTTGTACATCGCAGAGTAATACACCATTAGAGGTAGTGCCAACAATAGTGAGAAGCAACCAACCAAGGTAGCGAAACTGTATACAGATTCCTGTATGGGGTCAAGTTTGAATTCACTGACGGATATAATTTCATGAGTGACGATTTCCAAAGTCAAGTTGATACCTTGAGAACTCACAATCTCATCATCATCCAACACAGAAACTCTCCATAACACTGTATCCCGATTATCTGTAATCAGGTCCAGAGCCTCGGCTTCTGCACTGTCTGAATCTTCGCTCTGTAGATATCCCAATCCGTCTATAGGGAGCTCTAGTGAGACAAGGCCTCTGACTGTCACAGTGTCGAACTCGATTTGTACCTCGTGAGTGCTGTCCAGTACGCACGTCTCTGAGACCTCACTCCATTCCCCGCAGTTGAAATTATCTGCATCTGACGAACCTAACAAGGGAGAATGATACCATTCCGTCCCCAACGCCTCGACTCTGATGGTATTGCCTGCGGAAATACCAGATACAGTCACGTTGATCCATGTCAATGCTCCATCGGAAGTTGTTTTCCACCTAGCTTCACCGTCCACTTCCTCTTCCATCTGCAGTATGGTAGGTTCATTTGTCGTCGAGTATCCATAATACTCAGTATCGACAGTATTCGAATACACCGCGTATGCCAGCACTAGGATTAGCACCATCCCCATCCCAATCATCGTCCTCAGCATGTTGGGGTTACGCGATAGGGACTTACGCATGACACCTCGTGCTGAGTCCGAGATTTCAATACTTGGAGGCTTAACTCAGACACCTATGCTGCCACGTAGTGGCAATTCAGCGGTCATCACGATTAAATATGGTCTCTAGGACGGCCGGTCCGCAAGGTGAGCAAATGACCACACACCACGATGTCCCTGCTGATTTACTGATAGCCGAGTTAGCAACACGGCTACAGGGCATGGACCAGGTATCTCCCCCAGATTGGGCTGATTACGTCAAGACAGGCAGTCACAGGGAGAGGCCACCAGTTCAGGATGATTGGTGGTACGTCCGCTCAGCGGCAGTACTCAGAAAGGTAGGGATGATGGGGCCGATTGGGGCCAATCACATGGCACAGCAGTTCGGGGGGCCCAAGGATAGAGGGGTCAAGCAGAACCGTGCGGTTTCTGGGTCCAGAAAAATCGCTAGAACCATTCTCCAGCAGTTATCTGCATGCGAACTGATTGATAGTAAGCACAATCTTGCTGGAACTGTCAACCTAGGTAAGATTCTGACCGGTTCCGGACAATCGATGCTGGACGACGCCGCTCATGCTGTTCGTGGCAGCGCAGAGGAGAGATATCCTGGGCTATCTGGGTTTTGAGGTGATATGATGTCTAGAAACAAACCATTCGCCAAGAAACAGAGACTTCAGAAAGTCACTAAACAGAATCGACGAGTCCCTGTGTGGGTGATGCTTCGCACCAACCGTAGGGTAAATTCTCATCCTAAGCGTCATATGTGGCGGCGATCTAAGTTACAGAGGTGATTGATTGGCTGAGATAAAGGAAATGACAATACCTCTGCGTGCTGCATGGAACGTTCCACGCACTCGTCGTGCTAACCGTGCAATAGCAGAAATTAGAATTCATGTCTCCCGTCACATGAAGATGACAGATGAGGAAGAGCTCTGGATTGATGAGGCAGTGAACCAAGCAATCTGGTCCCGCGGTATGCAACACCCTCCTCGAAAGATTCGCGTAGTCTGCACGCGCGAGGAAGGATTCCCAATCGAAGTGAAACTACTGGAGGCCTGAGTATGGGTAATATCAGACCGTCATTCATCAAGATTAGGGCACTCAGACTACTCGAGATATATCCTGATCAGTTCACTGACGATTTCGATACCAACAAGCACCTCGTCTCAGAATACAGTGATGTTGATAACAAGAGAATGAGGAATTGGATAGCTGGATACATCACGCGCTACAGGCAACGCCGTACAGATTGAGGCCATCCTCTTGAAAGATGACTGCATGCGGCAGTCATGGGAAATCACAAAAAGGTCGCTTTGCCTCACGGGAACGAGAATCTGTGCATAATTTTGGTTAATCCCGGGCACGATGGCAACATTGGGGCAGTAGCCAGAACTATGCTAAATTTTGGAATCACCGATCTAAGGGTAGTTGGTAGGGATGGAGAGTGGTCGGAGGAGGCTAGGAACCGTGCTAAGAATGCGCAGACAGTGCTCGATTCGGCAAAACTCGTGAGTACATTCGCAGATGCGACTAGTGACTGCTCGGTAGTAATCGGAACCTCTGGAAAGAGAGAGGATGGCGATAAGACTACCCTGAGGCACTTTCTACTCCCAGGGGAGCTACCAGAAAGACTCTCAGCAACAGATGGTAGAGTTGCTATGGTATTCGGACCAGAGGGGAAGGGACTTCTGAACGAGGAGTTGGGTATGTGCGACTTACTAGTTACGATACCGACATGGGAAGGCTACCCCATCCTGAACCTCAGTCATGCCGTTTCCATCATCTGCTTCAGTTGGTATATGAATTCCGATACAGTTCCTCCACCGGGAACAAGAAATAGGCTATTGGACCCTAATCTTAGGAATACATTCAGGTCCGAGGTATCTAGATTAGTAGAAAATATGCCTACTAAGGAACACAAGAGGAAGGGCATCGAGGAATCCTTGATTCGAGTCATAATGAGGGGATTGCCAAAGGATGATGAAATTCACAGATTACTTGGAGTTATATCTGAGGCTGCAGATGCATTTGAAGCGAATAATAACAAGAGGGGGAACTAACTCCTATGGGCGCCAACTGGCCCAGGACTTTGGCGTCTCTCTAACGTGGAATGAGTGCAATCGCAGTTTATTCCCATATGCCGATGAGATGTGTGGCTCGACTTGCTCGAACGCCCACTTGGCTAGGTTTTCAGCAGTTGGAATGAATGAAACTACCATGGTACGATGCCCATCTTCCATCGAGGATAGGGCTTCTAGAGCCACAGTATCTCCTTCGTATACGATGAAAGCATGATCGACAACATCGTGGATATACTGCATGAGGATTGCAGAGACATCGGCGAAGTCCATCAGCATCCCCTCTTCGGATGCACCTATATTGGTGACTACATCACCTTCTAGCTCTACTTCCCACCTGTACCTGTGCCCATGCATGTTCCTGCACTTACTATTGTGATTAGGGACTCTATGTCCGGTATCCGTCTCTACCCATCTGCGTATCTTAGTCGTCATGGTTTCCCTCCTGGATGAAATCCATGCTGGCTGAGTTGATGCAGTATCTCTCTCCCCCGAATTCAGCGGGACCGTCACGGAATACATGACCCAGGTGGGCATCGCATGAACCACACCTGACTTCGACCCTGAGCATACCATGGGCCCTGTCTTCCAGTCTCCTTATTCCAGCGCCTTGGTGTTCTGTGTGGAACGCTGGCCAACCACATCCAGAGTGATACTTCATCTCACTAGTGAATAGTTTATGACCACAGCATAAGCAGTTGTAGCAACCATCTCTTTCCTCCATGTTGTGTATCCCTGTGTTAGGCATCTCTGTGCCAGCTTCCCTAGTAACATGGTATTGCAGTGTAGTTAGCCTAGAACGCCACTCTGCATCCCTTTCAGGATCCGTCTTTGGTGTGGATTCTGTCATATCAAAGCCTCAAATTTCCTTTCAGTCTCGATCGCATGCTCAAGAACAGTGTCCCAGTCTTCGACATACTGAACAGGGTCCTTCCTACCGATTGCATGGAATGCTAGTATCCTCTCCACATCTGCACCGGTCTTTCCCGAACTGCGTCCTAATTCATCGGGGCTATAGGATGTGTTTGTATTTCTGAATACTGTATCGAAATCGAGCCCCATGGAATTGCAAGAAATTATAGCATCCCTGAGAATACTCTCCTTGTCCCCGTCAATATATGGAAGATTGACTGTGACTCTCTCTGAGCCCCAGTTCCCAGTCTCGAATGCGTGCATTAGCGCATCGTAGAACTCCGGCCTGCAATCCGGATAAATTGCATGATCTCCTGAATGCACTCCCAATGTCACAGACACATCCACATTTTCCTTGGCAGAGACAGACAGGGCGTATCCGTAGAGGATTGACGAAAATATCGCATTTCTGTTAGGTACGACAGTCTGTTTCATCTGTTCCTCTTCATAGTGGCCTTCGGGAATAAGTCTTTTAGAATCCGTGAGGGATGATTCGAAGAGAGACATCGCACTAGATAGGTCAACCACGAAATGCTCTATTACGTATCCCTTAGAACTAAGATAATCGATGTTTGCAGAAGCCCGATCAAGCTCTATTACGTGCTTCTGACCATAATCGTAGGAGATACATGTAACCTCACTGCCTCTTGCTAGCATACGCAGGAGCAGCGAGGTTGAGTCCATCCCCCCACTGAGTGCCATTACCACTCTACTCATTCAACACACATCCACTTGTGGGTTTGCAATGAGAGTCTCCAATCAGGTTCCAATCTCACCTGTTCAAAGGTAGCATGGAAATTGAGCCCATTCCATTCGACTGTTTCCGACTCATCATAACAGGGCTGAAGATACAGATGTTCGAAACCGTCCTTCAAACCGTCGTACATAGATAAGTCCTGACCGAGGTATACGACCTTCAACTCATCACCCTCACGTTGTCTAATTGCAACATCAGGGTATTCCTGGTCTTTCGGGCTGACGCATATCCAGTCAATGATACCATTTGGAATAACTACGGTTCCATTGGTCTCGATGCTAATATGGTACCCTGCTGCTCTGAGGGCCCTACAAAGGGTTGGCAAGTCCTGCAATGCTGGCTCACCACCAGTCAAGATGACTCTGTCGCAGTCGAACTTGCTTACCTCATTGATGACTTGTCCCAATGACATGTCATCCCATTCGTCGAATTCTGTATCGCACCATGGACACCTAAGGTTGCATTTGCCAAATCTGATGAATACCGAAGATATTCCGGTGTGATGCCCCTCTCCTTGGATGCTGTGAAATATTTCTACTATGGGGAATATTTGCTCTAGGTCCGGACCCGTGGGTAGAATTACCATACAATCACCTTTCAGACTGGATGTTAATGAGTTGCAATAGCTCTCCTCGAGCTTCCAGTTTGTCAAAGAAGACCCCACGCATTGCACTGGTGGTCATAACAGCATTCTGTTTTGCCACACCTCGACATTGCATACAGTCATGAGATGCCTCTAGTATCACCGCACATCCCAAGGGCGCCAGTATATTCTCGATGTCATCCGCAACTCCCTTGGTCACCCTCTCTTGGTTCTGTAACCGACTAGAATGGAGGTCCAACAGTCGTGCTAGTTTACTAATCCCGACAATTCTGTCCGTGGGGATATATGCAATGTGGGCCTTTCCAGAGAACGGTAGTAGATGGTGTTCACAAACTGAGTGGAACTCAATATCTCTCAAAAGTACAATTCCGTCATAGCCCTCCGAGTTGAATGTGGCATCGAGTATGGATTTCGCATCACCCGAATATCCTGAATATATTTCTTCAAATGATTCAATTACCCTTTCAGGAGTTCTGGCTAGACCCTCTCTAAGATCACCATTTGTAGACTCAATGTACCTCACCAGAGTATCAACTGCGGATTTTGCCTCTTGCTTGCTCGGAACATCATTCATCTCAGACCCTCCTATTTCTTCCGTGCATCTCATCGATAGCATCTAATTGATCGAGGAGTTTTCTACATGCTGTTCTGACAGCATCCGCAAGTGATACGAATTTCTTGTCATCACCAACATGATTTCGGAGGTCACTTAGCAGTTCTGATGGTATGTCGAAGCTCACTTTAGGCACATCATTCGGCCAGAGTACCTATTGATAAGTATTCGTATAGTATTACTATGCGAATATTAACTTCTATAATTCTCTATCTTTTCATCCATCTCTGGATAGTTGGTGCTGATTCTGAGCGCTCTAGCAACCAACTGATCTAACCCCTCTTGAATTTCATCATCAGTAACATCTTGGTCGATTAGACTAGCAATTAGTGCCAGTCCACCCTGAATGCCCCCGGCTTCAAGATAAGCATCATTCGATATCTCCCCCGAATCGCGCAGGTTACCCAATGTTTCTGAAAGAAACACTACCTCTTCAGCAACAATTTGCGAGGTCAGGGAATCATGCGTGTGAATGCGATTCATCGAGGTCTTCATGATGCCCCGTATTAGGGGTCCTTTTTGATGATTGTCAATTGATATGCTCTACCAGTTCGACAAGGACGCCACCAGTGGATGATGGGTGGACAAACGCGATAATGCTGCCAGATGCTCCATTTACGGGTTGTTCATTTATCATCCTCACACCTGACGAAATCAATTGTGTAATCGTCGATTCAATATCGTTAACTCTGACAGCTAGTTGTTGTATTCCTTCACCACGATTTGATATGAATTTTCCAATAGGGGTATTCGGCCCCAATGGTTCAAGCAGCTCAATTTTGGCCGATGATACATTTCCTTCTAGAATCATTATTCGTACACCCTGTTCATCATTTACATGCTCAGAGCTCTGTTTGAATCCAAGTAGTTCCCAGAACCCACTAGCCAGCTCTATAGACTCTGAAGCGATACCTATGTGATCGACCGATACATCACTCATATCTACACCCCGCTTGGTGAAGTCCAAGTGCCAAAAACTGATTTCAATACCCCATTAACTTCACCAATTGTTGCCCCTACTTTGACAGATTCAATCATAGGTTCCATTACATTA
>CBFHQW010000052.1:0-9994 GCA_965658085.1 Candidatus Thalassarchaeum sp. | reverse complement strand
TTTTAGGAGATACAAGGGCCACTGGTAACACCAGCAGAATCGAGGAAATAGAGACTCCGAAGACGATTGGCATCGGCATTCCTAGGACGTATATCACCAGTGCAAGACATCCGAGAGCGACCACAGTCACCACTGCCGGGACGCTGGACCTGCGTTTGGTTAGCCCCATTGCCATTCCGATTCCTACGGAGAGGAACAGAACTGACATCATCGCACCGTATAGCACGCTGTACAAGGCGAAGCCAGAGGGTTGAAACTCCACTCTGAAGTCGAGTTCGGGGTCTAGTTCTGGCTCGTCTACAGTCACCATCTCGAGGACAATCCAACGCCTGTGCTTGTACTCCATGTCATCAGCTGCTACTGCCCCTAGGTCTTCTAACAAAGTAGACCTCAACTCGGCAGTCAATTCGATTCCAGTCCAGTAGTCGTCAGTTGATGAACGTACGAAGGTCTCCACTAGGACCTGCCTCTCTGCCTCCCCCGAATCATAACTGTACGATGTGTCGATGAAGATGGTTACCGCATCGGCGCTGAAAGCCCTAGTCCCTCCCATATCGATTGTGATTTCAGTGGGTCCGAGTTCTATCGGGTTGACGCCGAGGATGGCCTCTATCTCAAGTGATAGTCCATTTGCCATGAACGAACGTAGATTGGTTGCTGATCCCGTAAGGTGCCCTTGTAGTGCGAGTAACTCGGAATCGTCTACTCTGCCGTTATGCTTGTCGGCGGAAGGGACCGAGTCCGCATATGAATTCAAATTGCGCCACCAACTATTGGAACTCAGACTCTGGTTGCCTATGTTGTCTAATCCCCATCGCATCCATTGAGACATTGAACCATCGAACTTGATCATCACTTCTCGTTCTACTACGTATCCATCCCATTTCGCATCGATTTCCAAATCTAAGGACGAGCCACCCGTCCTCAACGGCTCGTTAGCTGGATACCACCCTGTGCCTCCTGTATCTTCGCCAATGACGATGTCATGAGTGCGAGTGGTGTCGATTTGAAGGCCACTCTGCGGCTTCAATTGGAAATCCACTCTGATGTTGCCGCCCTCTGAGCTATCTGGAACCTCCCAGACGAAGGTGACTTCGACACCCCCATCGACTCCGGTGGCAATCGGCATCTGACTGACTTCAGCGCTCTGCACCGAGATGCCTCCGGAGGAACCAGTCCACATCCGGTCATCGAAGCCCGATTTGAGGACTATCGGGAAGTAGACCAGTCTTCCGAGTACGCTGGCGTCCTTCATCTCGATGTCGACTAAGGGGAAGCGCACCGAGATATGGGCGTCATTGGCATCAGACCCCCAAAGGAATCGTATTCCAGCATCATCCCCTGGTTGGGCGAAGAGGAGACTGCGCACAGTAAGGGTCAGTTCCAACAGGTCACCGTCGTTGACATTCCCGGAGCCGACTTCGACGCTAATCTGTAGCATCCCCGAACCGGTGAGATAAGGATCAATGCCCCCATCTCCATCGTAGAACGAACCTCCGATCCTAATCTCCAAAGTTGAGTTGATGGTGACTCCTACAGCACCCTCTACCTCGTAAGGGATGCTGAATTCCCATGTCGAATTCTGGTAGTCTCCCTCGGTCCCCCATACTACTCCCCATGTCCCGATGTTAGTCTCGCTGAAGGATGGGGTGGCGAGGGTGGATTGGGAATCTGACTCGTCGTTTTCGAGATCTTCATCGAAGGGAGTTAGTGTACCATCACCAGCCTCCCCCATTAGGTAGAGGTTGAAATCCGTCGAGTTACAGCAGGTCACTTCTTCCTGTCCCAAGGCTGCATAGGGGGACATGCTCATGGCGAGAAGCAATGCGACCAGAGCCAAAGCGCTGGGGACTCGCTTAGAGGGCATCAGACCCTGTGGCTGGCTAGCATCCCTTGAATGCGCCGCCTCCCGAAACCTCGTGCGCGTGGTTGCGCGGGCGGCGCCTCTGGCGCCGAAACCGATTATCCATGCAGCCAGACAAGTTTCGCCAGACCGTCTTTCGATAGTTCTTCCAATCTTGCGAAACCCACTCTCTCGAGCTGATAGGTTTCGCCAACAACCAACTCAAAGTCCTCTAGCACTCCGGTTTGCGTGACTAGGCCGTTTCCTGCAGGAGTCACCAACTCGGCTTCGCGAGCAATTCCAGTAGGGATCCAGTGGATGATAGGTCTCTCATCAGACCTGTCGAATGATTCAATTGTCGCGACATCTCCTGAAATTTCGATGTCAGCGAACTCCTTCAGTCGGACCCTTCTTTGATCCGCATCGGAGGCCTGTATCAATATCGAGCCTGTTAACTCCCATTCTCGAGACCCCGGAATCTCCCCATTAGGATGTCTAGGAGCATTCACACTCTGCTCATTTGCTCCTCGCAATTCAAGAGTGACGGGGGAAGCCACGAAGCTGCGTCGTTCGACCGACGAGTCGATTAGGCTGGAGTTGAATGCCTCTATGGTCTGCATGGAGATTGAGATGTCCTTCTGTGACAGCCCGAGGTCTATCCAGAAGTCACGTAGCGCTTGAGCACTGAAACCCCGCCGGCGAAGCGCTTTGAGAGTAGGAAGTCGGAGGTCACCCCACCCCTCGTGGCCACCAGATTCTATCGTCGTGCGCATTCCGGAGGTAGAGAAACTGCCGAATTCGTGGACCTTTACTCTGCCCCAGTAGAGTGGCTCAGGATATTCCCATCCGAAGTGCTCGTACAGCAGCGTCTGCTTGCGGGTACTGTCCATCAAATCCTTTCCACGGACTATGTGAGTGACGCCCTGTTCATGATCTTCTATGGCACTCTGGAAGTCAAGCAATGGCCATACCTTATACCGATCTCCTGCCAAGGGGTGAGGAGTGTGCTGGATTCTCAGTGCCGGCCAATCTCGAAGAGCCGGATTGGGCAATGCCATGTCGGTCTTGACTCTGACTACTCCCTCGCCATCCTGCATCTTACCGTCGTTCATTGACTTCCAGTCGGATAGACTCTCTGTCGTGCTTCTGCCTCTGCACGGGCAATCCTGTTTGTCCTCTCTAAATCCCCTGAACTCGTCAGCACTACACCGGCAGACATAGCCGAACCCCTCAGCAATCATTTGCTCTGCGTGCTCCAGATAGATTGGCATCCTCTCACTGGCTCTGACAATCACGTCGGCAGGTCTTCCAGCCAACCACTCATACTCATCCTCTATCCATCCGTATGCATCAGGCAGAGGGGGCTTCACTTTGGTATCCGTATCATCGAAGCGCAGAACCACTTTCCCGTCGTACATTTTTGCATATTCCGAGTTTATCACAACTCCTCTCGAATGACCCAATGTTAGGGGACCGTTAGGGTTCGGGGCAAATCTCAGGACCACTTGAGAGGTGTCTCCAGGCAGTTCTCGCAGGCCCTCTGCCTTGCGGTGCTTCTCACGTTCTAGGGCCTCTGGCGCCGTCCTCGCTAACTCTTCCCTGACGTATTCAATTCCATTACTCTCTGCTAGCGAGTTGGCAGCGGTCACCTCGGTCTCGACTAGCTCTCGGAGTTGCTTCGCCATGCTGCGAAGGTCTTCACGTTCAGATAGCAATCTACCGAGCACGCTTCCTGCCTGCCCTTGTCCGGTGTACTCAACGGCGTTCTGTAGCGCATACTTGCGAACAGCAGCGACGATATCGGGACCCCAATCGTCTGAATCAGCCATGATACCGGTCGATACCGCCCAAAAGCAGCATTTCACGCTTCGCGTGCTCACCACTCGTCGAGTGATGGTTGGAGGGTTGTAGAACCGTCCGCGGTCCTAAGGGGAACAGGTCCGCCATGAACTTCCATCCAGGCATCAGATACGGTCGACCAGCTCCATCGGAGACACTCGTGCGGCAGTTCTCCTGAGACCAGTTCCTTAACGGCCCCCTTAGTTAGTGGGTCGGAGGGGTAGCCCGAGCCGATTGTTATTCCTAACTGTGCTTCGGTAACCAATATCGCATCGTCCCGTCTCACCTTTGCTAGGATGCTCGCTGCTCCGGCCACCACATTCTGTGAGTCCATCCCGTGCCGTGAAAACACCTTCCACTCGGACCAATCACTACCCAAGCGAGATACCAATCTGTTCGTGAAACGTTCCTCATTCACATCGCAGGCGTCAGCCATCACTGTTCCGCGAGAGCCGCTTTCCGCTGCAGCCTCGATGGCTTCCGCGAACAACTCGATTTCGAGTCTATTGAGATCAGAATATTGGCTGTTTGAATCTATCCTCTCAGCTTCACAGATTACTATTCCAACGCCCCATCCACTGGACTCAGCCTCTGATAGAATCTTCTCAGAGATATCGCGTCGCTCTGCGGGGGACAACTCCTTAGAATCCCTAGCACCCAATTCCCGCAACACACTCTCGTCTTCATCCGGTATGCATAGCGCACATACCACCAGAGGCCCTATCACTGGCCCTCTGCCAGCTTCGTCGACACCTATCTTCAGCCCACTCACAGCTCCAAGTCGTAATCCGCCGGGCTATCATCATCTCTGCGTTTCTTGGGCACGACCTTGCGAGTCTCCTGCTCAGCTGGGTCAAGCATCACATTGTCAGGGTGCGACACCTCTCCCTGTGTCATCCTGTCTGCCATCTCGGTGGCTGACTCGATGTCATGCTCGGTTTGATACATATCTAGTACATCACTGGCCGTTTCCACAACTTCCTTACTGGGTCCTTCTCGTGGTTTCTCCGATAATCCACCGGACTTTTCAATGAACTCAGCAGCGAAATCTCGTACCCCTATCTGAGGACTTTCCACGAGTTCGGGCACCTGCTCACCCCCCTCTTCAAATCTAGCCATCCACTCTTCCGCCTTCTCCTCAGCAATAGGGGGAGGACCTATGAGCGCCAGTTCACGCTGCTTCCTAGTTTTGACAGCCACAACCACCCCTATGCACCCCGCGATTACCACGAGGGCAATCAGGAATAGTTCGTGCCAGACCTCCAGCCAGTTGATGACATTCTGCAAGAACTCACTACCGCCCCCGTCTTCGCTAGGCTCAAATGCAGCTGGCACGATGACCGAGTCCTCTGCGGAGAATATGATAGACGGATCTCGAATCGATCGGACCTCGACAGTCAGGGTTGCTGTGGTCTCTATGGGGGCTTCTGTTGGTACTGCCATCCATGCGCTGAATTCCACTGAATCGCCCGGTTCGATATTCATAATCTCAAAAGAACGGGGATTACTGCTTTCAGTCCCGGTGGAAGCTCCTAGGGGGGGCACTAGACCGAATTCCATGACCATGTTGACATCGAGATTGACCACTAGGCCGTCCGGCTCATTACCAGCGTTTGTAAGGGTCCACTGTGAAGTCATGTTATTGGTCTCTGACAGGTCTGATGAGACCCTCTCAAGAAGCCAATCATAGTACTCTCCGACGGTTATTGTCAATTGTAGTTCATGAGGAGACCAATCTCCCAGCCACAACTGGACCAAGAACTCCGCAGTTAGGTCTGCTACTGTTCCTTGCGAAACCGTGCAGGAAATCTGAATGCTGTTCAATGACTGTCCCGGACCTAGAGTGACACTACTCTGGTCGAATTCCACAGTTAGCCATTCTGGAGTATTTACTACTATCAATTCGAAGGTAGAAGAAACGTCTCCCGTATTTTCTATTCGGAGGGATCCATGACAAGTCTCTCCGGGACTAGTGTCTCCGGTGCAACCGTCCTCCTGTAGCGCCAGCACCCCTCCAGTCCGAGGGACTATGCTAACTCTCTGATTGACTGTAGAGACCTGTTCCGGAGATGCACTGCTCCATACCCTGACATCGAAGAATAGAGCACCCGGGTACCTATCGGGAGCCTGGACCTGAAGGTGTATCTGACCAGATTCATTGGGAGCCATGGAGTCTAGTTGAACTCTACTGAGGACGATAGCAGCCCAGCCATCGCTGGAGAGGGACATCGCTGACTCTCCGATTAACGAGCCGCCTGAATCCACTTCTGCGATTTCCACTACGAGGTCACGCACCGAGTTGCCTAGGTTCCTTGCAGTCACGAACAAATCGATTACATCACCAGGAGATAGGGAAGCGTTTCCGCCGCCCTCATCTATAGTGGCAGCGTGAAAGAAGCCGTAATCCAGTGAGAAATTGTACCAGTCCTTCGAACCATCTGATTCGCTGGTAAGCTGCATGCTGAACGAGTGCAGCGAGCCAGCCAACGGGTATCCGTCAGAAACCTGTGGAGCGGTGATTGAGAACTGCACCCACTGGGGGATGTCGGGAGGGGCGTCGTAGGTATGCCCGACCCCAGGAGGTTCGGAGTTCAACCACCCGATTGACCAGCCCTCCGGGCCGTCGATACTCACAATCGCATCATCGTCAACTTCTGCGTGGTTGGTGAAGTTGAAATTCAGTCCGATTGTAGCCCCGGGGTCGATGTCGAAGATTGATCCAGAATCCGGACCGAATTCGATACCAAGTGGTTGAATTTCGAATGGATAGAGGTAGTCTGTAGTATTGAAAACAGTCGCAGCAGCGGCTTCTTGCAACTCTAGCGCTCTCGCAGGAGAGATTTGTCCAGGATAGGTGCGCCCAACAGGAGATTCACCGGTGATTACTGCTGTGAAGACGCAAGCTGAGAGATATGTCCCGTCTATCGAAGGATGTTGACCATCGCTAGAATACAGGGTTGAAAATGCAGTCGAGCCAACGCTCGGATCAACTCCAGTATCTGCCACTGCGTCGTACAGGTGCTTGTAGGCTAAGCCCACCGGTGCGATGAAGGCTGGCTCAGTTTGCGTTGATATGTTCTCGAGGTACATCTCGTACCCCTGCTGCAAATGCAGTTGCATCGAGGGGTAATCAGGGCTCCTCCATTGATTGTTTAAATCTCCATCTTTGTATCCCCATGTCATGAACAGAATAGTGCTCCCTCCTGAGTCCAAGACACGCTGATTGAGATAAATCGCAGCGTCTCTGCTGTCCTGCCAGTTTTGAGAGTTGGTTGGGAAAGATGGGACCTGACTCTGGTCTTGGAGAATCACGAAATCGTTCGGTTGATTGAGTGCAATATTCCATTGATTGCCACTTTCTCTAGCCCTATCTTCGTGTTCGTAGAGTTTCAACCCCCCACTAGTCAGTGCTGAGACTTCAGCATCCCCTTCTATCTCAGATAGGATGTTATCGAGTTTTGAAGCGAGATTATTCTGACTAGTATACGAATTACCGAGCATCAGTACGTCAAGACCACTCGTTTTAGGATATGATTCAGCATCATCCCTAGGTGAATCTAAGGTGCTTGGTGGATGGCTGGATGTAATCAGTAAGAAAATGAGAATCAAGGCGAACTGACGCTCGTTCACGGCCGACTGTCATCGTTCTCACTCTTTTATCCCTGCTCCCTTCTGTTATTGAGTCCAGCGAAGTATTGATGGTCCGGGGTGTTGTTGCATGAATATGGCAAAGATATGGCCGTTCGGGAAGAAACCGGCCGAGCCGCGTCAAGTTAAGCAGCCCAAAAAGCGTAAGATCGTTGAGTACGAGAGGAAGTCGGACGACTCCTCTGAGGAGAAGGTGACCGACCGAAGCCACCTTGAAGACGCAGCTTTCAAGGATGCCATGGCGCTTCTCGGGGACGATTCCAAGAAGTAATGAAACTCCTCTATAGGACAGGACTCGGAATCATCCGGCCTGAGGTTTCGATGTCAAATTCGCCCGCATGAAGGGGCGATCTCAGCCCGAATTCGTAGCCGACTGCTGGATCAATCTCTCCAAACTGCCCGAGCTCTTCTCCTGAGATGAGTACCCTCGCCCCACGGCCGGATATCCAGGGCCCCATTGCTTCCTCTGTCGCTTCGAACACGACTTCGTCCATATCTGCACCGAGATCCCTCAACAGGGCCTGTGCAATGCCTTTTGCTGCAGTGAAACCCCCTCCGATTTCGGCACACGCCCAAGCGACCCTCGTCGAATTTGCAGAGTCACTAACGACCTCTCCCACTTCATACACTTTCTGCGGCAACTCGTGATGCCGATTGGACGCAAGTAGCTTCAGTAGGGAGGGCAGGAGGTACTGACGTAGCATGGTATGATCCTTGGTGATGGGATTGGAGATTACCGACAACCCTCCCCGGGCAGGCCACCTGACTCGTTTGAACTGGTCCCTCTCATTCGACAGAGTGAGTCCTTGTGTCTCTTGGATCCCTAGTGACCGCAGGCTTGCCCTGATTCTGCGTTCAAGGTGTGACGAACTCAGCGGGACCGCGTCTAGGTGGACATCGGAGAGCTTCTCAGGCATATTGTCGTAGCCGTACCCAATGGCTATGTCTTCGACGATATCTATCGGGTGCATGATGTCGCTGCGCCATCGTGGCATCTCCACTACATGCTCTCGCTCACCCACTGCACAGTCTGCCCACCGCTCCGCCCTGTTGACGCCGTCTGTGACCGTTCTCGATTCAATTAGCCGCCCACCCATCTTAATCAGAGCAGCTGCAATTTCGTCTGAACCCAAATCTAGACCCAGAACTTTCTCGATCAACCGGTCCGGAACTCGATGCCTCACAGCATCCCCACGTGGAGTGTTGGAAACATCGCTATCGTATCCGGTGACACTGACACTTTCGATTGCCCCGCCTCTCTCGTGCAGTGACAGACATACCAGTATCAGGCATGCTTCACAAGCTCGCTCGTCCCATCCGGTCACATCGATGAAGAAATCCGTAGTGGACTCTGTGATTGTGGTGTGGTCGCCATTGATTATCGGAGGGAATGACAGGATGTCGTCGTTGGAATCGAGAATCACTGGAAATGAATCCAAACTATCCATCAGGTGTGCGTACTCGACGCCCTTAGGGTGTTCTTCCAATATCTGCTTAATTGTCATCTCCTCGCTCATCATCAAAGGCACGAAGGAATGTGATTCAGGGACCGTGACGACCTTGAATGGCTCAGAGATTGTGGATAGGTCGTGCACACCTATGGAGGCGAATCTCCGCTTGCGCCCCAGTGTCAGATGAAGCTTCTCCTGATGGTCCATCAGAGACTGGATGAACTCACTCTTTTCGGAGTCGGTATTTCCGGTGTTAACACCTCTTACTATCGCTGCCATGATAATCGGCCTGACTCGTTCTAGAGATGGGTCAACTACCATCTCTACTCCGCTTTCAGAAACCTCAACAGATGGATCCTCAAAAGCCCCGCCTACGAAACTTCTGGCGGCCCGAGCCAGCGATTCGTGGCTGAGCAGGTCGGGACGGTCGGGAAAGACTTCGACCTCGATGATTTTGTCATCATTACCCTCTACTGGGCACCCCATGGCTGGAAGCCAGTCTGACCAGCTTCCGCCAGAGTGCTCAACTCCGTTGATACGTTGAATGTACTGCAAGAGGGAGTGCTGAAGGTTTAGAGTAGGCATTTCCCACCTCAATTACCAAGCCACATGGGCAGCGCACGATCGTAACCAATCAGCCTCAGGCCACTGATGGAGGCTGTGTCGTAATCAAGGGCCCTGAGGTTCCTTCTACTGAGTTTCTCCAGCCCGTCAAGGCCCAACTCGCGCATCCAACCTCGAACAGTAGAGTCGAGCCAGACCAAGGTCTCTTCGAGACTGTCCTCAGGAGGTGGCGCCACTATGATTGGACATCCTGCTGCGACTGCAATCAACATGTCCTCTGCACTCGGTGCCTCATCCATCTCGATAAGCAGATGGCGCCCCTGCTCGGTCAGATTCATTGCCCGAGCAGCGAGACCTATTCGGGGGAGTGCAGACGCCGCGCGACTGCCACCAGGGGCCGCCGTGTCGATTACAGCGCCGTCCAAATCAAGATCTACAACCAGTCTGAACAGGTGATCGACCCTATCGACACGATCACGCAGGAGAATCATTGATTCATCGTCCATCTTGCAGGTGATGGAAACCAGAATGGCCTCAATCTCAGCATCGTTGAGCGGTGGCATGTCAGCCAAATCAAGTACTACTCCTGCACAATTCCCAAGCCAGTCCGCACAATCGACGAGATTACTCTCGCCTACGAGAATCAGAT
>CBFHQW010000051.1:0-10338 GCA_965658085.1 Candidatus Thalassarchaeum sp. | reverse complement strand
ATCCGTATACTTTCATCGGCAACCCGACGATAGACGGCTTCCCGATGCGGGGCAAGCCCCTCAAGGACGCAATGAGGGAAGCATTCCTCGACTTCTTTGAGAAGCGTGGCCACACACGCATAGAACCCTATCCAATAATTGCCAGATGGCGTGATGACATCCACTTGACCATAGCCAGTATTGCCGACTTTCAGCCGCATGTGACGAGCGGACAGGTCCCTCCGCCGGCCAACCCATTGGGTATCAGCCAGCCCTGTATCAGGCTGACCGACGTGGCTGCAGTAGGTCGTTCCGGACGACACCTATCCACTTTTGAGATGATGGCCCACCATGCTTTCAACCGACCTAAAGACGGCGATGTAGTCTATTGGATAGACCAATGCGTGCGCTACTGCGACGAGATGCTAGTCGATTCTTTTGGCATCAATCCCGGGGACCTGACCTACGTCGAGAACCCATGGTCGGGTGGCGGTAACGCTGGCCCCGCCCTCGAGGTCATCGTAGGTGGGCTTGAACTGGCTACCCTGGTGTTCATGAGCCTAGAGGAGTCAGACGATGGCGACATCGACATTAAGGGACTGCGTTACAAGGAGATGGACTTACAGATTATCGACACTGGATACGGTCTCGAGAGGTTCTGTTGGGCCGCGGCCGGAACTCCTACTATCTACGAGGCTATCTACCCGGAGTCCGTGACTTGGCTGAAGCAACTGAGCGATTTCGACTCGATGGTCTCTTCTCTGGGCATGGAGGTAGACATGGATGCCCTGCTCAGCGAACTCTCAAAACTTGCAGGAATCTTGAACATAGACGTCGGTACCGACGTGCAGGCACTGTATGATAAACTGGTGAAAAGACTCTCTGAGACAGGAATCAAACTCTCTGTAGAAGAGCTGAAGCGAGTTACTGAGCCGCTGTCTTCAATCTATGCTATACCCGATCACATGCATGCGCTTTGCAATATGCTCGGTGATGGACTGGTTCCAAGCAACACCAAGGCAGGCTACCTCGCTAGGATGCTAGCTCGCCGTGCTTGCAGGATGAAAGACGAAATCGGTGCATCCGTCAGCCTTGCCGACCTTGGAGCGCACCACATGGATACCCATCTGGACATGTCTTCCTTCGTTCAGTCGAGAGAAGGAATTTTGAGTATTCTTGAACTTGAGGAGACCCGATACTACCAGATGCTGAGGAAGGGAGAGGCTGCGGTGCGCACAGCACTGAAGTCCTTGCCAAAGGATGCAGCCGAGATACCCGATGAGACTCTATTTCGTCTCGCCGAGGAGAGAGGGCTGAACCCGGAGATGACTGTGTCAATTGCACATGGACTCGGTTGGGAGCAACTTACTGTCAGAGTCGGCTTCGCGGCAGACATGGCTGCTCGTAACGCCCAGATGACCAAGGCCGCTGCCAATTCTCGAGAGAGACAAAGCATAGTCGATGTGAGCTCTATTCCGGCTACCTCGCAAGACTACTATGGCGACACCAGCGCTACTCAATTCACCTCCGAAGTGCTGCACTGCAGCCCTCTTTCAAAGACCACTACAGATTCGATGAGTTACTCCTCCGAAGTCACCGGTGAACCGACGTATGCCATCGTACTCGACCGCACCCTGTTCTATCCAGAGGGCGGCGGACAACTCGGCGATCAGGGTATTCTATCGCAGAACGGCTCGTCAGCAAACGTATTCGACACCAGGGTAGAGGACGAAGTCATCATCCACTTGACCGACGCACCGTTGGCCCACGGTTCGGTCAAAGGTGTCGTCGACTGGAGTAGGAGGAAGCAGCTGATGGATCACCACACAGCGGTACACATAGTTGGAGGGTCGGCCAGAGAAGTGTTGGGTCCCCACATCTGGCAGGCAGGTTCGAACAAGGGTGCGCGCTATGCAAGACTCGACATCACTCATCACTCGAGGTTGACGAGGGAGCAACTGGATAGAATCGAAGACAGAGCCAATGAGATTGTTGAATCGAACCCTGAGATAGAGAAACTAGTCTTGGACAGGGCCGAGGCTGACGCCAGATTCGGCTTCGATATCTATCAGGGTGGCCCCCCTAAGCACAGTCAGATACGAATCATCCGGATAGGCGACTATGACACCCAAGCATGTGGTGGCACGCACCATGACGAAGGGTGCGAAGTTGGGGAGTTGCGCATCATTAGGTCGAGTCAAGTACAAGACGGGGTGGAGCGTCTGCAAATCGTGGCAGGGGAGACGGCACGCGAGCACGCACGGCGCCAGGAGCGCCTGCTAAGCGAATCTTCGGAGATTCTTGGTGTGCAGCCCGACGACCTGCCTCGCACTGTATCTCGCTTCTTTGAAGAGTGGAAGTCGCAGCAGAAGAGAATTGAATCAATGGAGGCCGAAATCGTGAGATTACGAACCAGCGGAGGAGGGGATGCAGCAGTCGAGAAGGACGGTGTTCGCTATGTAGTGATGGAGTCAGAGGGAGATTCCAAGCAAATGATGACGATGCTGGGTGAGTTGACTCGCGATACATCCACACCTACTCTAGCGGTACTCGGAAGTCGTGAGGATGGAGGTACACTAATTGTCGCTCTGACCGAGGGCAGTATAGCAGCTGAACGTCACAATGCGGTCGAGATACTCAATGCCATAGCAGGCCACATCGGTGGAGGAGGGGGCGGCAGGCCGACCATCGCACAAGGGGGCGGCTCCAATCCCGAAGGGGTCCCAGCCGCACTCGATGAGGCGCGCTCCCTACTGGGTATCTGAGCAATCCGCAATCCGTCGATTTGATGGCGGAACCGCATCACGCACACACGTGGTAGAGCAAGTCGGCGTCTCAGCCCGCGCAGTTGCGATAGAGTACGCTATTCGAGACGTCGTGATTCCTGCCATCGAACTCGAGGCCCAAGGTCATGAGATAATCCGCCTCAATATAGGCGACCCCCTGGCCTATGAGGGTCTGCCAACCCCGGACCACATGGTCACTTCATTCAAAGCAGCGCTCGACCGGCAGGACAACGGCTACAGTCCTTCTTACGGAATTCCAGAACTACGTAGTGCCATAGCATCCGTAGAATCAGCGAAAGGATGGGATTGCTCGCCCGATGATGTATATGTCACGCACGGTGTCACTGAGGCACTGCAGATTATCTTCGCCGCATTCTTGGAAGAGGGGGACACCATCCTAGTCCCGGGTCCTCATTACCCTCCCTACATGGCCTACCCGCAGATGTACGGCGGCACTACTGTGGAATATCGGATGGATCCAAGCGAAGGATGGCGAATCGACCTCGAAGACATACGTTCCAAGATGAATGATAGCGTCCGACTACTCGTCCTGATTAACCCAAACAATCCTACTGGAAACGTCGCCACCCCGGAAGAAGTAGACGCACTCATCGACATCGCGAGCCAGTGGCCTAAGTGCACCATCATCGCAGATGAAATCTACGACGGGCTTGACTTCACTGGGCACCAGTGCTCTGCAGCCTCGCGCTCCGATAACACTCCAGTCATCGCCCTCAATGGAGTCTCGAAGGTCTACTTCGCACCCGGTTGGAGGGTCGGCTACATGGCTTGGCACGATCCGAGTGGGGCTCTTAGAGCCGTTCGCGATGGTGTCGAGCGTCTGCTCCGTAGCAGATTGTGTGCCTCGACCCCGGCACAGCACGGCTTCCTAGCCGGTCTTGTAGATGATACGGGGTGGATGGCAGGACACCGAGATAGAATAAGAAGGAGAATGGATTACTGCTTGGACAGAATAGCCTCTATCAATGGGATTGAATGCGAGACCCCTGGTGGTGCATTTTACCTGTTCGTGAGAATTACCAACCCCGAGATGGCCACCAATGACAAGAAATTCGTGCTCGATTTGCTACACCAGCACCATGTGCTGGTAGTCCATGGTTCGGGATTTTCACCCGAGTTTGGCAGCAGCCACTTCAGGATGGTATGCCTGCCACCCATCGAAGTCCTCGCCGAGGCCCTCGATCGTATCGAGACGTTCCTGGGTGACTGATTGATGGGGATCAGGGACTCCGTCAGGAATTTTTTCTCCACTCCGCCATCCTTAGAGGAGGGTGTGAAGGAACGCTGGAAGGCTTTCGATGATGGCACCTACAGAGACTCTTCTCGAGGTCGCGATGAAATTGCCTGGCGAGTGGGAGGAGGTTGGTTCGAATCGTGGTTTCAGGGGCTCGAGCAGAGGGCAGAGCAGAGTCTCGGACGACGCCTCGCACACGCTGCTGTGGAACACGAGGAATACATGATGGGATTCGGAGGTTGGGGCACTCCTTCTGGACGTGATCCCGCTTCTTGGTCCCGAACTATTCTACGCTGGGAGACGAGCGGTCTCGGCAGGTTCAGAATTCTTGAGGATGGTGATGAGACTAGGATAGTGGTCGAACAACCAGCTTCAGGACCCATCTGTTCGGGACTCATTACTGCAGCTTGGGAAGGGGCTACGAGCAAGCGTCACCGTTTTCTCTGGTCCGAGAGTGCAGGTGAGGGGTTAGTCATCACCCTGACTCAGGATGTAGCACAAATCCCCGGTCCCAAACCTCTCAGTCCAGCTTGGAACGACCAAGGTTTCGGCGCTGGTGCGATGTTTGAGTCGAACGATGAGATGTGGTTGGATTTACGGAGCGATTCTCACGGCCAATGGTCGATAAGGGGGGAGCGCAAGATGTTCCTTCACCGGGATCTAATACTGCGCTTCGAAGAATACTGCCTCCCTTATCTCGACGGCACCTCCGGAGGCAGAGTCGAAGACTATTCTTGGAAAGGTCTCGATGAGAAGCGTTCTGCGTGGTGGACGGCTGCAGCTGACTCAGCCAGAAAAAGATTCGTCGCAGAGGCCCATCATGTTCTCGTTCGTGATTCCACCGACTGGATCAGTATCGCCCGTCGGCACCTGTCGTACCACGGATTGGGAGGGATTGAATCGGTGAAACAGATAGATGGCCATGGAGGAGTGTCTCTTGATTTTTCCACAGCATTTCATCCAGCAATTGCAAGTGGGGTATTGCTCGGCTGTTGGGAGCGGGCTTATGGCAGAAATGGACGCGTCTCAATCAGCTTCGAGGGAGACAAAGTAACACTTAATTTACTCTCTTCGAGGGAGATAGCTGCCTGACTCCGATTACTCAGTTGCTGTGAAACATTATATTGGTGCCCAATTTCAATCCAACGGCCCCCTTGGGGCCGGGTGTAATCCATGGCCCTGAATCACAACCAGTATGCGGTTCTCGCAATCGCTGCAACGCTGTGTCTAGCGGGCTTCTACACAATCATCGATGCCGGCCTCTCGACCACTGAGTCAGGAGGCTTTGAGGCGGCCGGCGGAGACATTGAGGCCAACGATGAATTCCACATTGGTGGGGAGGACTTCGACGGCGATGGACTGCCTGACAGGATGGAGCAGACTCTGTATGGGACTGACTGGAGGGACGCTGACACCGATGACGACGGACTCGAAGACGGATGGGAGATTTCCAATGGCCTAGATCCACTCGATAATGGCGAGCCAGCTACCAGTGATATTCCATTCACCCCTATTGACAACGAAGAAGAGACAGGGGAGCAGAACGAGACTTTCCCTAATCCTGACAATGGTCCGTTCGGCGACCCCGACAGAGACGGCCTGACAAATACCCAGGAGATGGAGTTGGGCACTAATCCTAATCTTAGAGACACCGATGGTGATGGCTTGAACGACCGGTGGGAGTCTGAGTACACCTTCGTTGTCGAGACTCCGTCCGGTGAAGTCACCCTCTTGGACCCCCTCGATGGGAATTGGGACTGCTACTTGCTTACTCCTGAGGTCAAGGGACAGATAGAGAATGACATTGGATCTAGTGAATGGGACGATATGGGGAGCCAGTTCGGGCACTCCTGTGATGCATTACTCGATTTGGAGCAGCCCGAACCTGACAGTCTGAGGAACTATGTCGAAGAGAGGTATGACACGAACCCACTCGAGGAGGATAGCGATGGCGACCTGATTGCCGACCGCTATGAGATTGCCTTCGGCCAGATTCAACTTGGAGTGCACTGCGGAGTGCCGGTGTTCGGCACCCTTGCTCTTCAAGCACCTTACTCAGAGCACATGAGCGGCCACGGCGACAGGACCTGGTTTGAGCAGGACATGGACAACGACGGACGCCTCAATGGACCGGGCGACTGGGACACCGATGGTGACGGCATGCCAGATGGCTTCGAGTACTGTTACGCGTTGAATTCCGATGGTAGCCGCTTCCTCAATCCAGCCAACGCCACTGATGCCTATGGCGATACAGACGAGGACGGCCTGAATAATGTCGAGGAGTACGAGGTCGCCTATACATGGGGGCCTGAGAACTTCACCAGTCCACTCGACGCCGATACTGACAACGATGGCATGCCCGACGGCTGGGAGCACATGAGCGGTATCCACCCCAATGATGGCAGCAACGCTGATGAGGATCCCGATTTCGATGGCTATGATGCCGACGGTGACGGAGGGGTCAGGTACTCTGATTTGGTCGGCATCACTACGGTGCACGTCATCTCAGTTGAGGTGGGCGACTACGTTCAGGTCAACAGCACTGTTCTCTGGGTTCGAACAGTTCAGTCTAGTCAGTACGTCAACATCCCAATCAAGACCCTGACAGCGGGTTGGATATACGCGATTAACGTCGAAATAGGCCAAGAAGTGAATAGTCGCATACAGGACCTCGCCATGGTTGTCGAAGAGAGCGAGCGCTTCACAAACCTCGACGAGTACAATGCGAGGGATCGTGACGGCGACGGCTTCGTCGACGGCCGATCCACCGACCCGTTAGTGGCTGACACCGACGGTGATGGACTAATCGACGGCATCGAGGTCATCGGTTGGACCATCCGAATAGTCGATCAGGGCGTCAAGGATGTCCACGTACGCAGCGATCCAGGGGCCTTCGATACTGATAGAGACGGACTGTCGGATGCAGCCGAGTACTACGATTACTTCACCAATGCGACTGACAAGGATACCGATAGTGACGGACTTGAGGACTTCACCGAGGTGATAGATGGCTTCACTTGGAATGGCTCGAAATACTACACCAACGCGTCTTCGCACGACACCGACCTTGACGGTCTGGCCGACGGAGAAGAGGTCATCGACGGCCTAGACCAGTACATCACCCATGCCAATAACCCCGACAGTGACGATGACGGGTTGTTCGATGGCAGCGAAGTCCTGAACATCCCACGCCCTTGGCAGGGTGCTACGAACCCGCTTAACAACGACACCGATGGCGATGGCCAGCCTGATGGTTGGGAGATGCAAGTCTTCTCGGTACAGCACAACACTAAGAGCCACAGTCTGTGGATTTCGGTAACAAATTGGCTGCCACCGGGTTGCGAATCGATGATTGAGTGTGGACTAGGTCCAGGCGGTTGGGTTTGGAGCAGCTATCTCGGTGGATTCTCTACCTCAGGAGACAGGGACGGCGATGGTCAGATGGACCCTAAGTATTTCCTACACGAGATGAACCTCTCAGGTTTCACAATTCCTGCCACCGGCAGATGGGCCATTAATCCTGCTTGGGGTTCACTGCCTGATTCGGCCTTCGACATTGATAATGACACTCTGATGAACACACTCGAGGCACCCGACCGCTGGGACACCAATCCTGTGGATGACGACACTGATGGAGACAGACTTCCTGACGGTTGGGAGGTCCAATTCTCCGAACTCTCACTGAGTCTCGGGCTGGTTGACAACAACACCCTCAGCGCCGTTGGTGCACGTGGTCCAATGGATCCCAAAATGATTGACTCCGATGTCGATGGCATCAATGATGGGCAGGAGGACTTCGACGACGACGGGCTGAATCGAACCCACCTGCTGAACAGATACTGCCCGGGCTGGAACGACCCCCAATACTCTGAATGTCACATAGATCCGACTTCGGAAGCCGGTAACGATTTCTATGACGACTTGGAGAACTACACTAACTTCGAAGAGTACCAGAATGGCACTAACCCCGTCGATCCGGATACTGATGGAGACCAGTGGTTCGACGGCTCGGAGGTGTATCACCAAGATCAGGACGGCGACGGTATGTGGGCCGGCTGGGAGTACTACTTCGGATTCGATCCCTTCGATCCGGCCGATGCCAACATCGACTCAGATGGCGATGGTCATCTGAACAAGTGTGAGAATAAGTGGAACACAAATCCGAAGTCTGCCATCAGCTTCCCCGGTCAGGGCGAGCTCTGTAGTGAGTTCGACTGACCCTCTCATTTCTTGCACGAAACACCTCTCGCCGGTATGGGGATGACATGTCTTGGTGGATACTGCCCACGACCGCGGACATCGGCCTGAGGGCATTTTGTGCTGACGCCCCCGGGGCCATGTCAGAAGCCGCGATTGGCTTACAGTCTATCCAAATGTCACCGAAAGGAAATGACTCGGCGGCATCTCTGCCGAAGACGGACGATGAATGGACAGTCGAATTCTTTGGCGACGACCTAGAACGCGGTTTGGTTCGATGGCTCGAGGAAGTCCTCTATCGCGGTTCTGCAGAAGGCCAGTGGCTTTGCGAGTCCAAACTCAACGTAGCGGACGGAAAGATAGTCGCACAGGTATCTTGGGCCGATGCGGACATGATTGAGCGCGAGGTAGAGGTCAAGGCAATCACACTACACGAGCTGGCCCTGGTAGAAGTCGCTGAAGGTGAAGTAATCCCGGGTGTCGATTCCGACATCCCGTCTTTCGAGGGCCCCGGGTGGATGGCCCAAGTGGTTTTCGACATCTAACCTAGTGCCTCATACAGGTAGAACATCCCACTTGCTACAATTCCAGCCATGACTCCATTGTGAATCCATTCAGACTTCAAGTTCTCCAACCAGCGCTTGCCAATTTTGACTCCCAATAGCGCCGCCACCACAAGGACGAGAGTCAATTGCAAGTGCGGTGCGATTTCATCGTAACGAAAGAGAACGTAGATTGGGATCCGTGAGAGATCCACACATAGTGCCAGCACACTAGCAGTGGCAGCGTAAGCCATCTTGTCTGGCAGCCTGCGAGTAAGAAACATCGCCCTCAAAGCGCCTTGATGGCCAGTAAGGCCACCCATGAATCCAGATCCGAAGCCACCGACTCTGTCGTTGGTCTCAGGTATCCTGTAACCGGTCCAACTCTCACTGAGATTCAGTATTGGCAGTAATATCAGAAATGCCCCAATTAGCGCTAAGAGGGGCCTCTGAGGGACCTCGTTTTGTAGTGTTGCACCTAGAATCGCTCCGATTACAAGCCAGACGCCGTATCTTCTGAATGCAGCGAAGTCGACATTCTCTTTTAGGGCCGCAAACTTTCCAGCATTATGCGCACCGTGAACCACTGCGACCACTGCGACAGCCTCATGTGGCCCCATCATCAGTAGGACGAACGGAGTCAATATTGTGGAGAGGCCGAATCCCGCTGGGACGGTCAGGGCAGCTGCGATGAAGGCGCCGATGGCGGCAAGCAGTACCTCCTCCATGCTAGAGCTGTAATGGCCTCAGCACTATGCTATTTGCTATTCTTGGACATCGAATCGCTGGTAGACCTCATTGGTGGTTTGAGTAACTCGGATGAAGGTGGCGCACTTCGGGAGGTCCTTGATGCGCCTAGCTCCAACATAAGAGCAGGCCGAACGGACTCCTCCGAGAACTGATTGCACAGTCGTTTCCAACGGCCCCCTGTAAGGAACCCTGACCTCTTTCCCCTCTGGGGCCCGGTGCTTGGCCACCTCTCCATAGTGCGACTCCATCGCCTTGGATGAGGACATGCCGTAGAACGACTTGTACATCTTCCCATCACCATTCTCGACCAGTTCTCCGCCCGACTCGTCGTGGCCGGCAAACATGCCACCCAGCATGACAAAATCCGCTCCTGCTGCGAAAGCCTTGGAAACATCTCCTGGTGACGAGCAACCTCCGTCAGCCATCACATGGCCGAGTAGTCCATGAGCTGCATCGGCGCACTCGGCGATGGCTGACAATTGCGGATATCCAACACCGGCTACCTTACGGGTGGTGCATACCGAACCTGGCCCTATGCCGACCTTCACTATGTCCGCTCCTGCCAGTATCAACGCCTCGGTCATCTCTCGGGTAGCGACGTTACCTGCGATAACGATCTTGTCAGGGAACTCTTTCCTCACACGTCGTACAAAATCAAGGAAGACCTCTCGGTATCCGTTGGCGACGTCTATGCAAATCATTCTGATTCCGTCATTGGTCGCCAACTTGCGCTGCAGCAACTGAAAACTCTCTTCAGTAGAGCCGCACGTTACTACGACGAAGTTTGGATTAATCTCGTCATCCCAAGCCCGAGCACACTCTTTAGTCG
>CBFHQW010000050.1:0-10495 GCA_965658085.1 Candidatus Thalassarchaeum sp. | reverse complement strand
CTCGTCGAGTCGTTCGACCTGATATCTTGGTGGCTGTTCAATCTCGCGATGCATCTGGACGAGACGCCAATCTACAACGAGTCCTAGCCGTACTTCACGCCAGTTCCGTAGGCGAAGATCTCTACTGCCTTGATGCTCCTCCGCGCTCCTTGAGGAGTCATATCGGAGGTATCTATTCGGACATTTATCACATCTTCCCACCCGTTATCAAGAGCATTCTCTCGCAACCGCTGCATAGCCTCAGCCCTTCCTGCAGACACTACCTTCTGGAATATGTTAACCGAACCCCCTGTCAGATTGTTAATCCAGCCTATTAGGAGGTGCCAGTGACTGGGTCCGAAGACTACTCCGGACCAAACCACACCGCAAGAGGTGATGTCGGTGCGGTATCCGCCGTCAATGGTCGTGAGGGGGTCGCGACCGAGTGACTCTCTTAGCGAGGCCTCTCTAGAGGTGGTGTCGGCAATCTGCTTATCCAGTTTCTTGCCGCTGAAGAGGACAGCCCAACAGAGCATCAGTGGATAGGCTACCGTCCACAACATTCCGATTAAAGCAAGAAGTAAGAAGGGAAGGAGTATTACTAAGATTATTCCTAGTACCAGCAAGCCACCTACATCTACCATCGAAAAACCCCCGATTACTCGGCCTTAACCGCTGTACCATAGGCAAACAGTTCTGCAGCACCTGCAGAGATTGCCGAAGTAGCGAATCTGACATTCACAACCGCATTGGCTCCTCGCGACATCGCATCTGCGACCATTCTTCCGACAGCTTCCTCACGGGACTCCTGAAGAAGCTCCGTATACTGTGACAGTTCCCCTCCAACTATGTTCTTGAGGCCTGCAAAAATATCCTTTCCTAGATGCTTGGCCCTCACTGTCGAGCCGCTGACAACCCCGAGAGTTTCGGTAATCATCATGCCCGGTATCGTTTCCGTGTTCACCACTAGTATGCCTTGGACCATCTGTTCCATGTTCCTGCCGCAAAGTGGAAGATATTCAAGATTGGGGCGGCTCATCAGGACGGAATCCAGAGGGTATGTCGAAGGAGGTCGCAGGCTTGGATTGGCTCGCTACGAGGACTAGGACTCCGAGCAATAAAACGTTACAGAGTAGTATCTGCCCATAACCAGCAATCACGCTAAACGTCTCGATGAAATCAAGGTCCACTTCCTCCGCCTCAGGACCATAATCAAATTTGGGCATGAAACCAATCCTCGACATCATCCACATCATGCCCATTCCTCCTAGGAAGTTGACTCCTATCCAAGCCCCTACTAGTTTGACTCCAAGCTCTCGATCGCCTCTCCACAGCACTGGAATACAGAACATTCCCATTATGGCCAGCAAGCCGCTGTGTACGGCTGAGAACTCCATCACCCCCATCATGTCGTCAATGTATTCCACCAACGCATCCCATTCTTCATTCGACCTGTCCCATTCCGCCTTCTCCTCCTCCGTACCATCCTCTGGATAGGGCTCGATATCCTCGAAATCTTCAGGCATGAATCTATTGACCAGCATGGGAGAAAGAATGCCCGAAGCGGTACTGAATAGCATGAATACTACCATCAGTGCCATGAAGATGGCCAACCCCTTCAGCCACCAAGGAGAAGGCTCCTCGGGAGCATACGGCGCCTCTGCCCCTACCATGGCCATGATGAGGCGTGGAAGGGGGAGCATTTGAGGACTGGTGAGATTAGTATTCCAGTACTATTCTGGGTAGCGTACGCTTGCTTGAGTGGATGCACTGCCTGCCAGGGTGGACGCAGAAGTGCTCGCGCAGAAAACGTCGTCCGAGGATGAACCTGTGGCGCATCAGTGAACGATCCTTCAAGCAGAGATCGATGTCGAAGTCCATTCCGGCTATCTCTAGAGATGTCCGAATCACTGGACGCATGGTCTCATGACCCCCTGTGTCGCGAACGCGCCTCCAGTCGTGCACAGGCCTCTCTATCCACTCGCCGTCCTCCTCAAGGCGGAATCGGATGCGGTTCTCGGGATCCGAGTCTATGATTTCGATATCGCTAGCATGCAGCGTGTTTGACCACGCTCCAGTGTCCATCTTGGCCAGCAAAGCCCCGTCTTCGAGTTCGGGTATTCCAACCCACTCGCGCCAGCCAATCATAGCAAGTTCATACATTGCCCTCTCTCCCGCCGCGGGCGGCCAACAATGATATTTGAATCCGTTGTTTAACTGTGGAATATAACCCATGCGAGATTACCAAAGTTGAGCCAATATTCACTGCATTTCAGCGCCTCGGAGACCGCATTCAACTGCTATGACAGAATCGTTCAAGTATCGGCTCCTTAGGCCATACCTAATGGCACAAGACGGCATACCCGAGGCTCTGACCTTCGACGACGTCCTTCTGCTGCCTGCTGAATCGGCAGTTCTTCCAGCCGAGGTAGACACCGCAACACGCCTGACCAATTCGATTCCCCTGAACATCCCACTCATCTCAGCGGCGATGGACACCGTGACCGAGAGCGATATGGCAATCGCCATGGCTCAAGCCGGTGGAATCGGTGTTATCCATCGCAACATGAGCATAGATTCCCAGGCCGCAGAGGTCTATCGAGTCAAGCGCTTTGAGTCTGGCCTAGTCCTTGATCCCGTGACCATCTCACCCAGCAGCACCATCGGAGAACTGAGGGCGATTAAGTCGCAACACGGTTTCTCCGGATTCCCTGTCGTAGATGACTCAGGAACACTGGTTGGTATCATCACAAACCGCGACATCAGGTTCGTCTCCGACGACTCTGTAAAGGTCTCGACCATGATGACCACCGATGTCGTCACAGTGCCCGAACATGTCGACCCGGAGGTCGCTAAGAAGCTCCTTCACCAGCACCGTATCGAGAAACTCATCGTGGTCGATGATGATGGTGGCTGTGCTGGCATGATGACGGTGCGTGATATCCAGCAAAGTCGGGACAACCCGAAGTCGTGTAAGGATTCGCAGGGCCGTCTGAGAGTGGCAGCAGCTACTGGAACCGGAGACAAAGGGGTCGAGCGCGCACTAGCACTGTACGAGGCAGGGGCTGACGCTGTGGTAGTGGATACCGCCCACGGCCACTCTCACGGAGTCATTGACACTGTCAAAGAAATCCGCAATCAAGCTGCAGACAGTGCACAAATCATCGCCGGTAACATCGCCACAGGGGCAGCAGCAGAGATGCTAATCGATGCTGGAACGGACGCAGTGAAGGTCGGAATCGGCCCGGGATCCATATGTACGACTAGGATAGTCTCTGGAGTAGGGGTTCCGCAGCTCACTGCTGTACTGGGAGTGGTCAAGACATGCATCGGTAACGATATCCCGGTGGTCGCTGATGGCGGCATCAAGTATAGTGGAGACATTGCCAAGGCGATAGCCGCAGGAGCCGATTCGGTGATGGCTGGTTCAGTGCTAGCAGGGACCGATGAATCTCCAGGTGAGACCATTTTGTACCAAGGCAGGTCATACAAGGTGTACCGCGGCATGGGCTCTGTGTCGGCGATGAGTCAGGGCGCTCACGAGAGATACTTTCAGTCAGAGCAGGGCGATACTAGGAAGTATGTTCCAGAGGGTATTGAGGGCCGAGTACCCGCAAGGGGCCCTGTGGACAATGTACTCTACCAGATGATAGGTGGCCTACGCTCCTCGATGGGCTACACCGGCAATGGCAGTATAGTCGAGATGAAGGCCAACTGCAACTTCGTACGAATCACCAACGCAGGACTCTCCGAGAGCCACGTCCACGACGTCGAGATTACCCGCGAGGCACCCAACTACCGTAGGTAATCCGATGGAGAGCATAGTCCTCGGAGGAGGTTGTTTCTGGTGTGTCGAGGGCGCTCTCAAGGGACTCCTAGGGGTGAGCGAGATAGTTTCAGGGTATTCAGGGGGGCATATCGATAATCCAACTTATGAGCAGGTCTGTGGCAAGCGCACCGGCCACGCTGAGGTAGTTCGAGTGACCTTCAATCCCGAAATCATCGGGCGAACCACTCTGCTCGAGGTATTCTTTACCTGCCATGACCCTACTCAATTGAATGGGCAGGGCAACGACGTCGGTCCGCAGTACCGCAGTGTTGTATTCTATGCCGACGAGGGACAGAAGGAAGACACTGAGGCTGTAATCGAGAGACTGGCCGATCACTTCTCCAGTCCGATAGTGACTGAAGTTAAACTGTTGACAAATTTCTTCATAGCCGAGAACTATCACCAGGATTACTTTGCCAATAATCCCGGAAATCCCTATTGTAGAATCGTGGTGGCTCCGAAAATCGCTAAGACCAGAACCAAACACGCGTCACTGTATGAGTGAGTCTGAACTCTCCCCAGAGCCGTGGCCCGTCCACCTTCTTGGACTTGTGAATCCGATGATTGTCATCACAGGTAATCTGCTTGGTGGAGCGTACACGGCGATGGGAGTGGTGTTTGTTTGGGGCATTGGGCCAATCCTAGACATCGTCATGGGTGAGTCGAAGCAGGCCCGGCCCCCGAGGGAGTCAGGTCTCCCCTTCGAGACTCTTCTCTGGGTACACGGCATCGTCCACTTCGTGGTGCTAGCCTCCTTCTTCAGGTTCGCCTACCTAGAAGCATCGATTTCACTCTGGTTAGTCATTGCTGCCCTGTCAACTGGCTTGTCTGCAGCAACTTCTGCAATAGTCACGGCACATGAGCTCGGGCATAAGAAGCCAAAGAGTCCGGGTTGGAGACTAGCAAGACTTCTGCTGTTCAGTATTCACTACACCCACTTCACCACTGAGCATAATCACAACCACCACAAATGGGTCGCTACGGATCGCGACCCAGCAAGCGCTCACGAGGAAGAGGGACTGTGGTCGTTCTGGCTCAGGACCATTCCAGGCCAGTACCTATCTTCAGTTAGGGTTCACAACGGCAAGGGACGGACCGGAATGAGTAACCCGTCATACAGGGGGCTTATCTTACAGGTTGCCGCATTCGGAGTTATTCTCATACTGCCTCAAGGCCAAACTATGGCCGTAGGTTGGCTAATTCTGTCAACCATCGCAATACTCACTCTCGAGTATGTGAACTACATTCGTCACTGGGGCCTCAGGAGAGGAGAGGATGAGCGTCAGACTGAGATGCAGTCATGGAACACGGAGGCTCGCTGGTCACGATGGTCACTAATCGAACTGACCCGTCACTCAGATCACCACATGCGCGCCAGCGTAGCATTCTGGCAGCTACGCCCCCACCCGGGTGCTCCAGAGCTTCCTGCTGGTTACTACGCATGTTGGTGGCCCTGTCTGATACCACCGATATGGAAGCGCTGGGCAGGTAAGCGCATACCTCGGAACACACTCTGAGCATTGCTCTGCGAGAGTAATATTCAACAGTGCTGCGAGACCGAGCGTGGGCATGGTTCCTAAGAATGCCCAAGGGAACAACGCTCCTTCGGACAAAGCTTGGACGATCCACGCTGCGATCATCGGTGTCAACATGGGTAACATGCTGTTCCGAGGTTTGGAGTTGAATCCAGAGAATCCTGACATGGGGACCGTAATCGGCCTCGCCATATTGGCTGCCGCACTTCCCTTCCAAGCCGTCTTCTTCCTCATCAACTCCTACATTCAAGAATTCGAGGACACCAATGACATAGAGTTCGTCATACTGTTGAGACTGTCTATCATCTGCCAGATGGTATCCTATCTGTCTCTATTGGGAATAGCGTGGCTGTTCTACAACACCCATCAGTACATCGGCATCGCCTTTGCCTCAGGAGCGATAATCGCCATTGTACTGGTCAGGTCAGCTACGAACCAGGCTTCCACCCTACGCGAGTCGGCGATGTAAGGCCGTAGTGAGGTTGATGGAGGTCAGACTCCACTCAGTACCAATGTCAGAGGCCATCGCCTTCCCTAGTCTCCCTCCCGCATCTCCTTGGGACGCTTACCTACTGATGCTGTTGATTCCTTTCATCATGAGGATGGTTTTCGTGATGCCGCCTTTGATTGATCTGGTGAATACCTACGCCCCACCTGGCGAGAGGACTAAGCACATCAAGTGGTTTTTTTTGAGACTGAAGAAGCTCCCAATCGAAGGCTTCTGGTTGATAGTTGCCAATGAAGTCCTGGCTTTCCTACTCCCTGCAATTGTAGCAATCACTGCCCGCATTTGGTTTGGTCCAATCGGTTGGCCCAGTTGGGAACAAACCCCTCAGATAGGAGTGGCTTTACTCCTCATAGCGGGCGCAGCTTGGCTTATTGCTGACTTTGGAAAGGTCACCCGCTCGCGTCGTGATATTCAGTTGTTGACCAAGTACAACCTCACCACAGCAAAGATGGCGGTGCAAGCGGCCGTAGTGGGACGCGAGATTCTCAAGGGAGTCGGAGAAATCGAGGTACCACGACCATGGAGAACGGTGATAGACGTGGAGCATACAGTAGACGGAGAACACACCCCAGCGCCTAAGCGTGGACCGCTTTCAGATATTGTAGCGGGTCTGTTGGACATGGGTGCTGACGCTGTCGAGAGCGCTCTGGAACAAGTCAGAGGACCCGCTGGGGGCATGATGAACAAGTTGGATGAGGACATTCAGTCAAGAATCACTGCTCGCGCCAAGGCATCTACCCGATCATTACTTCGTGACACCATTTTCTCGATAGCGCCACTGGCCGTACTAGCCGGTCTACAGAGTCTGGTCTAACAGTCTCTTTTCTTGCGGTGAGGCTAGTATTATCCAAGCCAGCCCGAGGACGATCTGAACCACCCCGGTCAGGGCAATCAATTCTCTAAGCTCGAGAAGTCCATTCTCCATTATGAGTCCCCCGACTACTGCCGAAATCCCCATCGTCAAGGTGATTCCGAAGTGGTCTGTTCCAGCCACTCTGCCGCGCCATTCATCGGCAGACCTCTCCTGTAAGAAAGTGGTTGAAAGTACCCAGTTAAGGCCACTCGCAGCATGTGAGAAGAACACCAGAATCAGAACTATCTCACTCCACTCGACAGCCGAGACGACGATGTAGAATAGCCCGCAGACCCCCACAGCGAGTCCCAGAAGATACGGCCTCAGACGTGGGTTCTCCATCAGTGGTCTTCCTGCGATGGGGCCGAAGCCACTACCGAATCCTCTAGCCATAAACAGGATACCGATACCCGCCGCAACCTCGCCGAAGCCGGCTTCCATTCCTATCAAAATCAGCAGAAATACCTGAGCCCCACCTCCAGAGGCCCACAGGCCCTTGGCGAACACCACTCTACGCAGCGGTGGGCTGGATAGAATGTATCTCCATCCAGCAGCAATCTCTTCGACGACCACTCGAGGGGTGACACTCTTCCTATCTGTGGTATCCGGGCCACCGGGTGGCAGTGTCATGATTACCAGAGCCGCTGCAACGAAGGTCACGGTGTCTATCCATAGCGCCGTTTGAACACCGTAGAGGGAGATAGTCAGTCCACCTATCGCAGAACCCAGCCCCAGTGCCACCGACCATCCTCCAGAGGCCAAGGCATTGGCAGTCAACAGTTCTTGATCGTCACAGATGTTGGGAAGATAGGCGTACTCAGCAGGGTCAAAAACCGCTCTAGCAGCCACCATCACCACCGCCAGTACATACACCGATGTCAGACTCCCAAGCAAATCTAAAGCAAGTACGAAAACGAGAATAACCAGAGAAGCGATGTTAGCACCTAGCATGAGCCCCTTGCGTGAATACCGATCCGCCAGCATCCCTGCGAATGGAGTTGCTAGGGCCAGCGCAAAACTCCTCGAGGCCATCACACCGGCAATAGCTAGGGGGGAGTTGTCGGTGGCTTCCCCGGCTAGAATGAAGAGGGCAATTACGGTGAACCAGTCGCCAATGAACGAGATTTCGTTTGCAACGAACAGGCGGCGGAACGGAGAGTTTCTTCTCAGTAACTCGATGTAACCTATGCTACCCATGTCCATGCGCGTGGTCTGGACACTATGATACTCGCCCTTGCATGAGAAGCCCTAAGTCCGTCCCGCCAGCGCCAGTCTCATGGTCGAGGAGCGACTGGTCTGGATGGACCTCGAGATGACTGGTCTCGAACCAGAAGAGAATACCATCATTGAGATTGCCACTATTGTGACTGAGGGTGATCTGACTGTGGTTGCCGAGGGACCAGCTTTCGCGATTACGCAGCCCGAGTCGGAACTGGCTAAGATGGACGATTGGAATCTCACACACCATACCGAGAATGGACTTCTGGACAGAGTCAGGAACCATGGGATCCCAATGGCCGAGGCCGAGGCGATGACAATCGAATTCCTCCGCGAGCACTGTATCCAGGGCATATCACCACTGTGTGGTAATACGATTGGTCAGGACAGGCGTTTCCTCAGGCGTTACATGCCCGAACTACACGACTTCTTCCACTACCGCAGTGTCGATGTTACTTCTATCAAGCAACTCGTCGATAGATGGTACCCAAATCTGCCGAGGGCGACCAAGCCTGCAGGCCATCGGGCGCTTGACGACATTCGCGGCAGCATTGTGGAACTTGAACACTATCGCGAGCACGTATTCCGTGACTAAACAGCCCTTTCTAGGGATGATTCATTGATTTTAGTAAGGCTATTACAACTTCATTTTTATTAATTATTAAAAAAATATAAACAGTATACTGCGCTTATATTATATGATTAATCCTAGTTTATTGTCGTTATATTGGAATGCCCGCAGCGTCAGTCAATACCACATTCACGGCAAAACCCCTCCGGTGGAATGCAATTAGCTCCAATCCGTGGACAAGATGCCCCGTCACAGCCCTGCCGATGACAGGACGACCGTCGTCTTCGGGAGTCAGCTCGCGACGCTCGCCCTCTATGCCTTCGAGCCACGGCAGCATGCCCTCGGGAGAGTAGCGAACGCCGAGGATCATGTCGCAGCCCTCGGTCCACTGGGCGGATTCAGCGTCAGCCCCGCTCGGTATCGCTGGAGCATTGGGGTGGGTGTGCAGCCAGTGCGAGAAACGTCCTCCTCTAACTCCTCTATCTTTGTCGAACAGGCCATCCATCCACTCCTCGGGAACGTGATGGACTGAATATGAGTCGCCACGGTTGACTAAGTGAGGCTCACCTAGGGCGAAACCCTGTCCCGAGAACAGTCCACTTTCGAAATCAGCCCCGCAATAGGTCTCCTCAACTTCCTTCGAGTGAGGCAGGTCTGGATTCACGTCCATCCCCACGAGTATCTCGTCAGGCAGTGACTGAAAGGTCCAGTCGAGTATTTGCGCCAACGTGTCTACCGGCATCAGGATATGCGCCGGGTAACCGTCCCTGCCCTCCAGTGATTGTTCGTTGTACTGAGCGGCGGCTTTGAGCAGCCAATCGGAGGCCATGCCTGTGGACTAGGGGCGCTCGACTTGAGTTCGACGGCTAGTCACCGGAGACCGTGACGTCGAGCACCACGTGGTCCCAGTGCGGTGCGTAGCTCTTCACTCTCAGCGGTTCGGTTGCATGAATCGAGAATTTCCCCTCTATCTCAAGTAACGACCCAGCGACATCAGCAGCCCATGCAGCGTGATTCCCGGCAGCTGCCACACCGTGCACATGCAGCACACCACCAGCGGGCCTTAGAGCGGTCATAGCGAGGGCATAACCGCTCTCAGATGACGGCAGCAGGCCAAGGACGACACGGTCAGCAACTCCTTTCAGATTTACCGCAGTGGCCCGATTGTCACCAAAGTGGACGGTGCAGCGTCCGGCCACTCCATTGATCTTAAGGTTCGATTCGAGCGCTCGCACTGCGTTCGGATTCCACTCACAACAGTGGACGTGTCCGACCTGCGAGTGGACGAGCATGGGCAGCGAATAGTAGCCAATGCCGGAATACAGGTCGACCACGACCTCTCCAGCGCCGACCATCTCGCCCATCCTGCGTCGCTCGTTGACGTTGCCCGCCGAGAACATGCATTGGGTGAGGTTGTAGCCGTAATCCACCCCACTCTCCCGACGTACGACCCAATCGTCCTCACCGAGTAACATCTCGACGGAGCTCTCGCGCATCTCGCCTGATATCTCTCCAAGTCTTGCCACCCTTTCGGACTTCAACGCCTCGGCAACCGCTCTCCAAATTTCTTCAGAGACATGCAAATCCCACTCTTCTTGGAATGCCGAGTTCGGCAACAGAACGACATTGGAAAACCTCTCCCACTTTCTCGGCAACCGATTTAGGAGTGCTGTGCACTCCTCATGCCCCAATCCAGCCTCGTGCAATACCTTCCCGACAGAATCGGCGAGACGGCGGTGCGGATCTTCCCTGTGCATCTGACCTCTGGTCGAAGCATTTTGGATTCAGACTTATGGCTCTGATGTTCATGCCTGCGCCTGTGCAGCGTACTGCCGTGCTCCTCGTCATGCTTCTGATGGCACCTATTGCGGCAGCCGATCCCCCTCCTGGACAACCCGATGTCGTGAACGACATCTGCGCGACATGGAATAGCGTCGGTGGGGTCTGTGACGATTACGACTCGTCGTTGGACCAGACTCCTGGGCAGGAGTGGATGCGGAGT
>CBFHQW010000049.1:0-11358 GCA_965658085.1 Candidatus Thalassarchaeum sp. | reverse complement strand
AAAGGTGCTACTATTGACTGCATTTGGCAACGCAGGATCGGTAGCCGGAACCTGGATTGCAGCAGCCGGCATCGCCGGCATCATACTGTGACGAGGCCGGGAAGAATCATTTGCCACGATGGGGTGTCCGCCCTCAGAGAGGGCGGGTCATGGTCAACTACGGCTTTGTGATAGACAATAGGAAGTGCATCGGCTGTCATGCCTGCACAGTCGCCTGCAAGTCTGAGCACGACGTTCCTATTGGTGTGAATCGGACTCATGTCAAGTATATCGAAAAAGGCACCTACCCAGATGTTACCAGAGAATTCAGCGTCCATCGCTGCAACCACTGCGAGGACTCGCCGTGTACGAAAATCTGCCCTACGACGGCGCTGTTCACGCGAGAAGATGGTATCGTAGACTTCGATGATGATCGTTGCATAGGCTGCAAGTCATGCATGCAGGCCTGTCCGTATGATGCTCTCTATATTGACCCAAACAAAGGAACTGCGGCAAAGTGTAACTACTGTGCCCATCGCATTGAACACTCATACGAACCGTCCTGTGTCATCGTCTGCCCAGTCGAGGCCATTATCTCCGGTGACCTCGATGACCCCAACTCGTCTATCTCCGGTTATTTGACCGAGCATGAGACTACAGTGCGTAAACCCGAGTCGGGTGCGAAACCGAATGTGTTCTACGTCGAGACCAGCGAGGATAGCCTAGATCCTCACGCCACCGAACGCTCTGGCGAATACCTGTGGACTGACCAAGCGGCCGGAGTGGGTCACTTCGCTAAGTATGCCGACAAGAGGGCAGGGGCTGCAGACACTCAATCAATGATTATCCAACTAGCTCTGGAGAAAAAGGCTCGAGCAGCGGCTCCTCGGGACCAAGCCATCATACGCGATGTCATGTCCAAGTTGGATGAGGAATCTGGCAAGCCTAAGCGTTCGTATGACCAGCCGTCCAAGGGGGTGCTCTGGGGCTGGGAGGTCTCTGCCTACATCATGACCAAGGCCATTGCCTCGGGAACTTATCTCGTAGCGATGGCAATGATGCTCTCGGGCATGCTAGAAATGACCGATGGGATGTGGTGGCAGTTGGTCATCGGCTGCACGGCATTCCTTGGAATTACAGGAGTTCTCCTCGTCATGGACCTTGATCGTCCTGAGCGTTTTCTCTACGTGATGCTGCGACCGAACTGGGACTCTTGGTTGGTCAAGGGAGCCTATATTCTCGCAGGATTTGGTGGAATTCTAGCCTGCAGTGGGGCAGTTCTGCTCTTCGATATGAACCGCGTCTATCTTGAGTATCTCGCATACGCAGGGATTCCCTTAGCTGTCCTGACCGGAGTCTACACGGCTTGGTTATTAGGACAGGCGCGCGGCCGTTCATGGTCTGAAGACAAGTTCCTAACAGCCAAGATGCTGATTGAGATGCTCATTGCTGGAGCCGCGGGCCTAATCCTCTTGGCATCACCAGGTATCCTCGCTACGGTCATCGCCGTAGTGATGCTGGCAGTAGTAGCGAAACATGCCCACGATACCGTCATCAAGCCACAACTGGAGACCTTGCACTGAGGTGGGACGCATGAAGAAGACATTTATTGAGGATATTGCGCAGAGACTGCGAATCATCCCTGATCTCGATCGCGAGTACTCCTCCTCAGAGTCAGTCGACCTCCGTAAGTTCCCCGACCCAGATGATTGGCATGACCATGTCGAGCTCGATGCAAACGAGTGGCCCAAGCGCGTCGAGCGACGCTATTCCCTAGTGCCGACCACCTGCTTCAACTGCGAGTCGGCCTGCGGGATGCTAGCCTACGTCGACAAGGAATCAGGACAGGTCGCCAAGTTCGAGGGAAATCCACACCACCCCGGAAGCCGCGGTAGGAACTGCGCCAAGGGCCCGGCTACAATCAATCAGATTAACGATACCGAGAGGATTCTGTACCCCATGAAGAGAGTCGGCAAGCGTGGCGAAGGCGGCTGGGAGAGGATCTACTGGGATCAGGCGCTCGACGAGATTGCTGCGAAGATTCGGACTTCGTTGAAAACTGGGGCCAAGGACCGTGTCGTCTATCACGTCGGTAGGCCCGGGAACGAGGGCTACGTCGAGAGAGTGCTGAAGGCTTGGGGCGTCGATGGCCATAACAGTCACACCAACATCTGCTCTGCGGGTGCTCGCACAGGATACAGTCTGTGGCATAAGCACGACAGGCCCTCGCCGGATCACTCCAACGCCAAGGTCATCCTGCTAACCTCCTCGCACCTTGAGACAGGGCACTACTTCAATCCACACGCTCAAAGAATTCTCGAGGGGATGATGGACGGTGCAAAGCTCATCGTCATCGATCCCCGACTATCGAATACAGCTGCTATGGCAGACCACTGGCTGCCAACCTGGCCAGGATCAGAGTCAGCTCTCTTCTTAGCTTGGGCCAAGATGATACTTGAGCGCGACCTGTATGACCGTGAATTCGTTGAGAACTGGGTCAACTGGGAGGACTGGCTTGAGGCAGACTACCCTGACGAACCATCCACCTTCGAGCGCTTCATCGAACTGTTACTCGAGGAATACGCCGAGTACACTCCCGAATTTGCTGCTGCAGAGTGCCGCATCCCGGTTGAGCAGGTAATCGAAGCCGGTGAAGCTGTGGCCAATGCCGGCAGTCGCCTATCAACGCACGTCTGGCGGTCAGCAGCAATAGGTAACCTCGGAGGCTGGCAGGTGGCGCGAACACTACACCTGCTCAATGTCCTAACCGGTAGCGTTGGCACCGAGGGAGGAACATCGCCCAATTCGTGGTCTAAATTCAGTCCGGAGTTGTTCAACGAACCTCCTGCACCAGACGGCTGGAACGAGTTGCACTTCCCTCTCGAGTACACACTATCGCACTACGAGATGAGTCATATCCTCCCTCATCTGGTGAAGGACGGTCGGGGGACCATGGACGTCTACTTCACCCGTGTCTTCAATCCAGTCTGGACCTACCCGGACGGCTTCTCATGGATTGGGATGCTGGAGGACGAGGAGTCCGTCGGTTGCCACGTGGCACTCACTCCGACTTGGAATGAGACGGCATTCTTCGCTGATTACGTGCTGCCTATGGGTCACGCCTCGGAGCGCCACGACATTAATTCATACGCCACCTCAGCGGGAAAGTGGGTAGCCTTCAGGCAACCTGTTCTGCGCGAATATGCCCGTAGAGAAGGGCGTGAGGTTGAGTTCACGCGCGAGGTCAACCCTGGAGAGGTCTGGGAAGAGGATGAATTCTGGAACGAGTTATCGTGGCGTATCGATGACGGGACCATGGGCATCCGTGAGCACTTCATGAGTCCGTACCGCGAGGGTGAGCGGATAACCGTCGACGAGTACTATCAGTACACCTTCGAGCGCGTACCAGGCCTACCAGAGGCAGCTGCCGCTGAGGGTTTGGACGCGCTCGGTTACATGCGCAAGCACGGAGCCTTCTTGATCGAGGAAGCGACTTACTCCAAGCACGAGCAGGAGGGATGGCCGACGCCGAGCGGCAAGCAGGAGTTGTACTCTCCAACGATGGTCGAGTTTGGCTACCCAGAGCACGCAATTCCACACTACCGCATCCGTAGTCACGTCCACCCTGACAACCTGCAGGGCGAAGACGAGTACTGCCTGCTGCCAAACTTTCGTCTACCACAGCACATACACTCACGCTCGGCTAACTCCAAATGGCTGGTCGAAATCGGGCATCGCAACCCGATTTGGATACATCCGAAAGACGCCGCGAAGCTTGGTGTAGCAGAAGGTGACTTGCTCAAAATAGAAACCGAAATCGGCTGGTTTGTCGACAAGGTATGGGTCACAGAGGGCATCAAGCCAGGGGTGGTCGGTTGCTCGCACCACATCGGACGCTGGAGACGCGCCCAGGACCAAGGCAACCGCTTCCTCAGCAACGAGGTCTCGATTGAGGATGTCGGGGACAGCAGGAAGCGCATGCGGACCGTCTCTGGGGTCGGGCCATGGGAGTCGGATGACCCAGATACCAACAGGATCTGGTGGAGGGATGGAGGGGTCCACCAGAACATCACTCACGCAGTACAGCCGGATCCGATTAGCGGTGCCCACTGCTGGCTCCAGAAGGTAAAACTGAGTAGGCCGTCTGCTGACGAGAAGTACGGTGATGTCGAGGTCGACACAGAAAAATCGTTCGAGTACTACAAGCGCTGGAACCAGATGGCTAAGCAGCGTGAAACTCATCCTCGTGGAGAGCGGCGTCCCTTGTGGATGAAAAGGCCGCTCTCACCGAAGAAGGAGCATTGGTTCGTCCCCGAATGAGAATTTTGACTCAGGGACTGCGTGCTCTTTGTGCCAAAGCGCCTCTCGGCCTGCCTGAAGAACCCGATGACACATCCTTGACTGCAAGTTCCGAGGAATCATCTGAGACCTTGCCCCATTCAATCGACGTCGTCCAGAATCGTTCATAGAAGTAATACATGAACAGTTTGAGAGGGATGCCTATTGCCGCAGCCGTCAATCCTAATGCAATATTTCCCGATAGCATAAACACAACAACTACTGTTGTGCCACTCGCAATGAACCTCCACAATAAAGTCTTGACAAAAGTGCGTTTTCGTGAATCCATTCCAATCACCTCGTCGAACCTATCGGCCTATGGGCAACAACACGAGTCCCCGTGCCAGCCAAGGTTTCCACAACCCTCCGGCACAACGCCTTCGCGAATCCCACCCCATACTAACAATGCGGAGCGGCATTGGCATCCCAATTAACCTGAATGGTCGCCCATCCAAGGGGATGGCAATTTTCGAACGCTCAGACTGTGTCGGGAATTTCTTCCATCTCAATGAACAGGGCGAAGTTTCAGGGCCTTTTCATCTACATCGACGTCCTCAAGACCCCAATCCAACGATGCCCAGCCTCGCTCGTGGAGGTAGTACAGTACCATCTTGGTCACTACCTCGATACTGGCTATGCCTAAACCTACTGTCCAGCTTCCGGTAATGAGTCTGGCGATTAATATGGTGTCCGTAGTCGCGAGGGTCCTCCATGTCAAGGTCTTCACTAGACTGCGTTTTCTGCCTGCGTGTCCGGTTCCTTCGATGTGCTCGGTTACTATGTGCTCAGTCATGTGCTTGGCTAGGCACGATGAGGGATAACCTCTCCTACGGCGGAATTTATCGAAAAATGGTCAAATTGACTCGATGATGACCGCGATTCCCTGTCCACCGCCAATACACGCGGTGGCTATGCCGTAACGCCCACCACTGCGCTTCAGTTCGTGTGCCAGTGTCAACACCAGCCTGGTGCCGGTCGCAGCCAATGGGTGACCCAAGCCGACCGCCCCTCCATTCACATTGACCTTATCCACATCCAAACCAAGTTCCTGCATGCACGCCACGGCTTGGCCTGAGAAGGCCTCGTTGATCTCCCATCTGTCTATGTCATCAACATTCAGACTAGCTCTCTCAAGTGCCTTTTTGCTGCTCGGGACAGGGCCGAATGCCATTATCGCAGGATCTAATCCGACGATGCCCCAGTTGACAACACGAGCAAGGGGCTCGTCCCCGTCAGCTGCAGCTCTGCTGGATGACTTCAGTACTAAAGCGGCTGCCCCGTCGACTACTCCAGAGGCATTTCCGGCAGTGACGAGAGAATTGGGTCCGAAGTGCGGACGTAGGCCGGACAGTGACTCGATGGTGGTGCCTCGAACAAAGTGATCCTCGTCGCTGGCATTCACCGGGCCGTCAAGAGTCTCTACAGTGATAATCTCATTCTCGAACAGTCCCAAGTCGATACTCCTCTCGGTTCTTGAATGGCTGAGTGCAGCGAACTCATCGGCCTGCTCGCGGACTACGCCGACACGGTGACACAACTCATCGCTGGTCTGTGCCATAAACGAGTCACAGGTATTGTCGATTAAATTGGTGAAGAAATAGTCCTCCATAACCCTAGGCAGAACATAGCCCTCTTGAGGCGGTCTGCCGAGCTTATGTGATTCACGCATACCCCGAAGAACGTGGGGAGCCTGAGAGAGGTTCTCCATGCCTCCAGACACCACTACGTCGGCCTCTCCCAGCATAATCATCTGGGCGCCGGTCACGATCGACTGTGCCCCACTACCGCACAAGCGGTTGAGTGTGAGCATTGGCACTTCCTGTGGTATGCCGGCGTTGAGCCCGGCATGCCTGGCGCCATAGATGGCCTGGCCAGAAGTCTGCAGTGCATGACCCATCACCACGTGGTCCACAGAAGACGGGTCGGTACCTGTCTTGTCGAGGGCGGCGCGAATAGCGATCGCACCGAGTTCCTCGGTCGAGACTGAGGCGAGTCGCCCTCCTGCTTCTCCGTCGCCCCGCTTGCCGCCCAGCCACTCGCAGAACGGAGTCCGGGCACCTCCGATGATGACTACATCGTCGTCGCGCATATAGCACCCATCGCAGGCCACCTCATGAGCCTGACTGTCCCTTTGGGAAAGTCACTCACTCGCCGTCTTCTTCCTCGGACATGGTGCCAAGGTAGTCCGGCAGATCGACTCCAGCCATCTTAGCGACATCGTGGATTGGAGGCAGACTCTGAACGAGACTGCTCACGAAGTTACTGGTTGCCGACGAGCCGTCGGCACTGTTGCCTCCGTCCCAGACGGTGACCTTGTCTATCTTCAAGTTGCGAATGGCCTCTGCCTGAGCCGATACCATACTCTCTATCTTCTCGACCATTAGCAGAGTTGCGGCGGCCTTGGGGTCACCTGCAGCGCTGATGACGAGATTGGAATATCCCTTTGCTTTGGCGTCGAGAACCTGCTGGATACCCTTCGCCTCTGCTTCATAGACTGCAAGAATAGCGTCAGCCTCACCACGTGCGACACGTCGCTGGCGTTCGGCTTCGGCTTCGGCAGCAATCTCAATCTGCTGCTTCTGGATGTTCTCTCGGACAATCTCGCTTGCCTTCAGGCGCTCTTCTTCCTCACCGGCGAAGGCACGCTGGATGGCAGCCTCGGACTGTGCCGTGGCGACATCAGCCCTCTGCTTAGCACCGGCTTCCGCCTCCTTGAGGTCAGCGTTTGCATTAGCTATCTCAGCCTGAGCCATGTTCTCACCAGAAACTGCCAGAGCCTCTTGACCCTCGACGTAAACACGTTGATCGGCCTCGGCTGCCTTGCGTCCTTTGGAGGCCTCGGCCACATTCTCAGCGACCTGAATCTCTCGGGTCTTGTCAGCCTGTGCAGCACCGATAGCACCGTCGCGCTCGGCGTTGGCTACATCAACACGGGCATTCTCAACTGCAGTCGCTGCAGCCTTCTTACCGATGCTCTCGATGTAGTCAGAGTCGTCAGTGATGTCGACGATGTTAACGTTGATGAGTTTCAAACCGACCTTCTCAAGCTCCTTCTCCACGTTGTGGGTGATGCCGGCGAGGAAATTGTCGCGGTCTTGGTTAATCTGCTCGATGGTCATTGAGGCGACAGTCAGACGAAGCTGGCCGAGGATGATTTCTTCGGCCATTTGCTCAATGTCTTCCATCTTCAGACCGAGTAGCCTCTGTGCGGCGTTCTGCATGATGTGCTCCTCGATGCTGATGCCGATGGTGAAAGTGCTGGGTACGTTGATCCTGATGTTCTGGAGGGATAGTGCGTTCCTCAGGTCGATGTTGATTGTAATCGGAGTAAGGGGCAGATACGCGTAATCCTGTATTAGTGGCCAGACTAGTGCTGCACCTCCGTGTATGGTCCTCGACGAGCGGCCCTTGTCGGTCTTCCCGTAGATGACCATCACCTTGTCAGGTGGGCACCTCTTGTAGCGCTGTGCAAAGAAAATCGTCACCGCCACAAGTACCAGTACAGTTGCAAATATCATTGTCGTCAAAAGTGCTCCAGAATCAGCCATTCAGCATCGCCTCTAACCCCATGAGGGCTCATGAGGTCATGAAGGCTTTCCCTGCATACTTAGGAAAACCAATTCCTAGGGGTTTTCTCACTTTCTTTTCACTACGAGAATATCGCCCATTGTGTCGACTACTTCAATCAAAACGCCGCTTTCAATCTCGGCGTTGTCGTGGGACCTGGCGTTTTTTGTTCTCCTACTGCCGCCGTAGTTAACCTGAACCTGTCCGGAGCCGTTGTGAGGGATTCGAAGATATACGCTTCCAGTGGCTCCAATAGCCTCCGTTATCTCTACTGTCCCATCTGATTGTAGGGTGATGAACAATTGGAACAGTTTGCCGGTGCCGTACATGGATGTGAAACCAGCAATTCCACCTACTGCGATGGCAATCGTCGAAGTCTCGGTGGACTTCAGAGTATACAGCCCAGCGAGGCCGAAAAACATCAAGAATGCCATTAGACCCTGGAAAGTCAGCGCCTTGAACGAGGCATCGGCCCCGAGATCGCCCACCCCCTCCATCCCGAGGAGTCCTTCGAAGATGTCTGCAGCCACTCCGCCAATCATCATCAGAGCGAACCACAGTACGAACAGAATTCCTCCTACCAAGGCTGAGGCGGCGAACAGCAACTCAAGTCCGGTGGCTTCTCCAAAACCCAGAAATTCAAAAATATCGAACGAGTCAAGCAATCCCATTGCTGTGAAAGGGGAGGCTTCCCCCCTTTACCCATTCGGCGGCATGATGGGAAAAGTCAGTGAGTGGTCACTTACTCTGTCGACGCATAGCGAAATACGTCTCAAGGCCAATAATTGGCCCTACTGAAAGACCAGTTACCAAGGCACTCAGTATCAGTGTGAGGTCACTTGAAAGATATTTCAGAAGAAAATCGTATACAATCATGAAGATTAGAATGAGAAGGATTGGGATGGTAACTCTGCGGAGGAACATGTGATACCCTCCGAGCATATCGTATGCTGGATTGTTGAGGACACGATCGACCATCTCGTCGAGGCCCTGCTTGGGCTTATCCATGCCTCACCTACTAGTTAGCTAGCCATGCCCATGCTGCTATGAATGCAAGAATACTTGGTATGACGACATTGATGAGTCTCGTGGAAGCTGGCTTTGGATCCACGCGATGGAGTCCCCCTGTATCTTCCCTAGACATCACAGAGTTCTCGATTTTGTTGTATGACTCGGAGAACTCCTTGTGATGCCTAGCAACGAAAATCAGCAGGTATAGGCCAACCAATACCGAACTCCCTCCCGTTACCTCTAGAATCGCTCCGAGCAGTGCGAGAGCCGTATCATCCCCTAGAGCGGATCCTATGTACAACTGTGTGAAGCCCGCTAAGAAAAAGAGTGGAGAACTGGACCTTGCCATCAGTAATCGGAGAAGCAGGGAGGAAATTAACCTGTTCCCGGCCACTCACTCTCTTTTTGGACTAGAGCGTACAATCCAAATAGCCCAGATTCCCTTCGCAGTGGCCACCAAAGTTCCGTCTTCAGCAGTCAACCGGCCTTCCATATGGGCTAGGTTCCTGCCCCTGCGAATGACTTCGCCCGTGGCTATCAAATGAGTTCCCGTTCCCACTGCGTTGAGATAAGAGATGTCTATCTGTGCGGTGGCGCACCATTCCTCCTTTGCCAAAGTGGAGACCAGAGTGCCTCCCATCGCGGAGTCTAGCAGGGTGGCGTGTATGCCTCCATGGGCCACTCCCCCCATGTTCAGATGATCTTCGCGGATTGTGCACTCGACAACGCACGATCCTTCACTGAACTCGGTAATCTCAAATCCAATTGTCTTGGCGAGTTCTGTGAGTCTTGGTAAGCCCCTATCCTCACTCATGCTGATACCTCACCAGTCTGAACGGCCCATAGTCGTGAGTAGAGGCCGTTACTTTCCAGCAATTCCTCGTGAGTCCCTGTCTCAGAGATTGCTCCTTCACCAATGACGGCGATTACATCCGCGTTTCGCACCGTGGACAGGCGGTGGGCGATGATGAGTGTGGTGCGGCCCACAGATATCCTCTCGATGGAACGCTTGAGGGCTGCCTCAGTCTCGTTGTCGACGTTACTCGTCGCCTCATCAAGCACTAGCACTGGTGCGTCCTTTAGGACTGCTCGGGCGATGGCTATCCTCTGGCGCTGGCCACCTGAGAGCCTGTGGCCTCCCTCGCCGATATCGGTGTCCCAACCGTCTGGTAAATCTTCGATGAAACTCAGCGCCTCTGCTATGCGGGCTGCCTCGATGACCGCTTGCTCATCAGCATCCGGGTCGCCGTAGCGCACATTCTCACGAACTGAGCCGGGGAACAGAGTGGTAGTCTGACTAACCAGAGCTATGGAGCCTCTAAGGGACTCCAGAGTCAATTCCCTGACATCGTGGCCATCGAGCTTCACTAAGCCAGAGTCGGGATCGTGGAACCTCAGTAGTAGACGTACTAGGGTAGTCTTGCCTGAGCCCGTCGAGCCGACCAATCCGACAGTCTTGCCAGCGGGCACCGTCAGACCGACGTCGTTCAGAACCACTTCGCGATTCGGATAAGAGAATCCAATATCGCTGAACTCTATTTCACCGCGGACCGAGTCGAGACGGGTTTCTCCCTCTACTATCCCAACCTCAGTGTCTAGGAGATCCAGTACGCGGGAGGTCGAGGCCATGGCCCGCTGGTATAGGTCGAAGGTCTCGCCGAGTCTGGTTAGCGGCCACAGAAGGCGCTGAGTGATGAACACGATGACAGAGTACGCGCCGAGACTGATACGACCGTCCAGAGCGAACCAGCCGCCTACCAACATGTTCGCAGTGAAAGCGAACAGTATGGCCATGCGGATTATTGGAACGAAGGATGCAGACAGGCGGATTGCTTCCTTGTTGGCGTCCCTATAGGAGGTTGAGGCTTCACTCACCCTTTCGACTTCACGATCCTCTGCGGTGAATGACTTGATTGTCGTGATGCCGTGAAGGTTGTTGTTCAGCAACGCGTTCAGGTCTGCCACCTTGCCGCGCACCTTGGTGTAACGAACGCCTATCTTTCGCTGGTAGATGAACGAGCCCGTGACTATGATAGGCACAGGAAGGATGGCTAGGAGTGCGACCTCGGGTGCCACTGATATCATAATCGCGCCGACTACAATGATAGTAGTAGCTACATGGAGCAGGTCGGTTGCACCCTGATCGAGAAAGCGCTCCAACTGGTTGACGTCATCATTCATTATGGCCATCAGACCGCCCGTAGACTGCTCAGAGTACCATTGCATCTCGAGGTCTTGGATGTGAGTGTAAGCTGACATTCGCAACTCATGTTGCGCGGTCTGCGCTAGATTACGCCACAGAACGGCATAAAAGTACTGGAACATCGACTCTAGCACCCAGATAACCACGGTGAAGCCTGTGAGTATGTACAACTGGTCATAGACATCCGGGTAACCCATCTGGGCGAGAAACGAGTCCTCCCGGGTGGCGACAACGTCGATGGCCATACCAATCAAAACCGG
>CBFHQW010000048.1:0-11429 GCA_965658085.1 Candidatus Thalassarchaeum sp. | reverse complement strand
GGATACAGAATGTGCTCCGCCGCCTTGACGCGTTCTTGCAGCGTCTCCTCATTATCGCCTACCAGCACCTCAATCTCACGCTGAGCGAGAATTGGTCCTGAATCCACACCCTCATCCACGAGGTGCACGGTGCAGCCGGTTACGCTCACTCCGGCCGCAAGCGCGTCACGGTGAGCGTGGGCGCCTGGGAAATCAGGCAACAATGAGGGATGGATGTTGATTAATCGGCCTTTCCAGCGCTTAACAAACCATGGCGTGAGAATTCGCATGTAACCGCTGAGCACCACGAGTTCCACATCGGCGGCTTCGAGTTCGGCATTCACAAGCCGTTCATGGGCCACTCGGCGCTCATCCTTCTCAACCTCCATCGGCAGAGGTACTCCGATGCTTGAGACACCGGCGTCGCGGCCATGCTGGAGACCACCGGCGTCTGTCTTGTCAGCAATGACGAGTGTGGTGTGGTGGCAGCGCGGTATGAGCTGGTACCTGAGAAGTGAGGCTAGGCCCGAACCCCCACCCGACACCAGTACTGCGAGCCTTACAGGATTGTCAGTCGTACCGGTTCTGGGCAGTACGAAGCCTTCGCTCATGGTGCCTAGGCGGGGCGCCGGGGCTTGAGAATTGGGGCGTGTGCCCCAGCAGTCCGGATACTGAGATTTATGGCTGGAATACTGCCGCATTGGCCCGTGGAGCACTTGGAGACAATCGACGAGGTCGTCGAGAGGTACTGCGTTGCGAGTAGTCAGGGCAAGAGTCGTCTCTATGTCGGCCTAGGATCGTTGTTCCTCGGATTCGCGGTAATCGGCATCTGGATCCCAGGCTGGCCAACTGTTTCTTGGGCTGTCCCTGCCGCGTTTCTGTTCTCAATGTCTAGCGAGAGAATGTTTCGCCTGACACTAACAAACCGCTACTTCGGTTCAGCGATGTTCGACTACTATGCCACAGGTAAGACCATTCCCAAGCACGCCAAGTACGCAACTGTAGGGATGATTGCCATGATGGCCTCAATCTCCGCCTACTTTGTATGGCTGGTCTCGACGAAGGGTGACGGGGTGCTGACTGACCCATCCTCTTGGAACGGAGCAGATCCGGGGTTCGGAGCTGGTACTGTCATCTTAGTGGGATTGATTGGGATGTGGTACGTTGGATTCCGGGTTCCCACTAGAGAATAATTCTAGATTAGGAAGAGAAGTAGAATATGCAAGAAATCCAATGCACATACGAAGGTCATAATCACATCAATTATCGCAATAATTCTCTGCTTGGAAGTTGCATGTTTCAGCCAATCTAGGACTCCCTTATCCTGATTTAGAAAGAAGACCATGTTCAGAGCAACCAGAATAAGGAAGGCGCAAGCACCGATTATCGTGATCGTGAGAACCCCCCCAGCCCCGGCCATGGCATCGATTGATTGCGATGAATGAAGAAACTATTCCCTGCACCGATTAATGGAGGAAGAGTCTCGTCCCGGTGAACAGCATCGCCATGCCGTGCTCGTTAGCCGCGTCGATCGACTCTTGATCCCTGACTGAGCCACCTGGCTGGACAACTGTGCTGACTCCTATATCATTGGCCGCGTCGATTCCATCGCGGAAGGGGAAGAAAGCGTCTGAGACCATCATCGAGCCCTTGGCCCTCTCGCCCGCCCTGCGAGCAGCGATCCTCACTGCCTCGACCCTGCTGGTCTGACCCGGACCAACTCCAACGGTGGCACAGCCAGTGGCTGTCCTAGAGACAAGGATGATGGCGTTCGACTTGACTTCAGCGAGTACTGCCGCACCGAAGCGCGCCAAAGCCACCTCAGAAGTGTTTGCCTGCTTATCAGTCACGCACTTGACATCGTTCCAATTGATTGCTGGCGGTCCCTGCACTTGGGCGAGCCAGCCACCGTCTAGTTGGCGCATCCTGACCTCGTCGGATCGAGATTGTATAGGGTCTAGAGTTAACAGTCTGCGATTCTTCTTAGCTGACAAAATCTCCAGTGCCTCGGGCTCGAAGCCGGGTGCTATCATGCACTCGAAGAAGTGGCCACCGATGGCCTCGGCGGTCGCCTTCTCAACTGGCTTGGTGAAGGCTATGACGCAACCAAAAGCGCTCTCTGGGTCACTTGCAAGAGCACTCTCCCAGGCTTTTATTTGAGTTTCGTCGACCGAGGCCCCGCATGGATTGGTGTGCTTGATTACTACACATCCATGCTCAAAGTCCGAGCATGTTGATACCATAGTCCGAGCAAGTTTGAGGGCACCATCGAGGTCGAGGTAGTTGTTGTAAGATAGTGGTTTGCCACCATGTTGAACAGCTGCGGCGAGGCCGGAAGGCTCTCCACCTGCTGGATAGAAGGCTGCGGGTTGATGTGGATTTTCTCCATAACGCAATTCTGTGCCGGAACCGGAGGAAACATGAATTTGAGAGGGTATATCACGCTGGGTGAATCTACTCTCAAGTTCGTTAGAAACGGCGGAGTCGTAGGCTGCAGTACTTTGGTATGCAGCGAGAGCGAGTGTTTGCCTAGCGGGGTCGTCGACCCCACAGGGGTCGCCATTCGATTCTGAGAGGGAATTCAGTACACCAGAGTATTGCTCTGGACTTGTCAGAATGATGACGTCGGAGTGGTTCTTGGCGGCGGAGCGGATCATGGTCGGCCCACCGATGTCGATCATCTCAATGAGTTCTGCATCACTAGCCGGTGGGTCGCGTGCGGCAGTCGCTTCGAACGGGTACAAGTTGACGCAGACTAGATCGATAGTGCCGTAGCCGAGTTCTGCCAGGGTTGTCATGTCATCCTCTCTGTCCCGGCGGACGAGAATTCCTCCGTGCACGGCTGGATGCAGTGTCTTGACGCGTCCATCGAAAACCTCGGGGTGACCGGTTGCCTCGGATACATCGGTGACTTCGAGGCCTGCGTCTCTCAGAGCACGTGCTGTCCCTCCTGTAGAGAGGAGTTCCCAACCCATCGTCGAGAGGGCCCTCCCGAGGTCCTCTATACCGGACTTCTCCCAGACGCTTAGTAGAGCGCGCGGTTGGGCCATAGCAGTGCGTTGGTGCGGCGGACTTGAAAGGTTCGCGTGAACCCTAGTCGCCCCTCGCAGAGATGACTTGATCAATCCTGAGCATACTCATCGCGGTCTCGGTCGCGGACTCCAGACCATCCTCGATAACAGCCCTAGGGTGCCAGACTCCATCGGCCGACCCCACCCCTCCTTCGGGAGTAATTCCAACAAATCCTTCGTCCTCCCTCGCGGCGGCTCTGAGTTCGAGAATTCGATCCAATGCGTCGCCGCCAGAGTTCTCGACCAGAGTCGCTGGAATTGTCTCAAGGGCGCGAGCATAGGCGTCCATCGCCAGTCTAGCCCGGCCCGGCTCTGCTTCAGAAGCACGCCGCACGGCATGGGCCATACGGGCGTGGATTGAACCAGCACCAGGCAGGAGTTCGTCGTCGGCAAGAGCCAATGAGGTTGCTCTTAGGGCGTCGTGCAACCCTCGGATAATCTCCTCAGTTCCGGTCTCCCCGCCTCCGCCGACCTCGATGGTGACTACCCTCGGGTTGGGGCAGTCGTCGATTCTGATGATATCTTCAACCTGATCCGAGGCTTCACGGCGTTCCCAAACCAGCGAGCCGCAAACTCCGAGGTCCGCGGTCTCGATGTCAAGTATTGAGTCAACGATATTTGCTCCGACTGCGTCTGCCGCGTTGCGAATCTCTGACTCGTCGAGTTCACCTACGGCGAGCACCTTGGCTTCTGCTAGATGATGAAGGATGTCACGATCCACCTCTCCCGTGCATAGCACTACGCCTGCCCCGGTGGCAATGATAGCATCAGCAATTGTCTTCTTACGAGCCTGCTCAGCGTCGACGAACGAGTCGAGTTGGTCTGCGCTGGTAATCTGTATCTCGGCGTCACGGGTCATCGAGCGGACTTTCAAGTCGCCTCCGAGAACCGCCACCTTGGCGTCGTTCAGTCGGTTAGGTAGACTGTCCATCAGCACGCGGCGGTTAACCACGATACCTCGAATGAGTAGAGAATCATGTAGTCCACCGATACCGGTCTTGAACATCGCCACATGCTCGGCACCGGCGTCGTCACGGTTGGAAGCGAGTATGTTCAGAGCGTCGGTGATGATAGGGCAGAAATGGCTGAGTGCAGCTTCCGCGCCCTTGCCACGCAGTGCCGTCTCAGTAACCGCAGCAAGTCGCTCGTCACTCACGGTGTGAGTGTCTTGGTTCATCTGCTCAACGGCTGCGGCGAGCGCCGAGTTGTAGCCGTCTACTAGGGTCAGGGGGTGCAGCCCCTTACGCAGTAGGTTGCTGGCCTCTTGGAGAAGGGCCCCGCACAGTATCATGGTAGTGGTTACTCCATCTCCACACGCCTCCTCCTGAGAATTGCCCATTGAGACCATCATCTTCGCAGCTGGGTGCTTGACCATCAGCTCAGCGACAATCTTGGCTCCGTCGTTTGTGACGGCGGTAGTGCCGTCAGTCTTGTACAGCATCTTATCAAGTCCGCGTGGGCCGAAAGTTGGCTTCAAGAGATCAGAGAAGATGCGGGCCGCGCTGATCAGTTTGTCCTGGACATCGGTGCCGCTGGTGATGTTAGTCTCAGGCTTGACGATTACGACCGGTGGCTTGCCCGCATCCTCGCTCATGGTTTCGGGCGACCCTAGGGGTCGCCAAGAATGCTTTGAGTCATAAATCGCTCCAAACTGAAGATAGAATGGAGAATATCTATCCGAGCGAGGTGTCAGCCGGAGTTGTGTCCAGAACGACTCTGGTGTTAGTTTTCGTGCTAATCGTAGGGCCCTTAGGCGCCCTCATCCCGGCTGCTTCCGGGCAGGTTTTCCCGGACATCACAATCGAATGTGGAGACAACGTGGAGCTTGATGTGTCACCGGGGTCGAGCAGGACTGCGATGACAAGTTGTGAGCTTGAGAACAATTCAATGTGGATAGAAGAAGTGAGTGTGGATATTGATTCGGAAGATTTGGATACAGCCGGTCCGGAAAGTGTAACCATAGGAGCTGGCGAAACTCTGACGATTTCTATCGTGATGTCTGCGGCACAAGACCTAGAGGCAGGTGATTACCTAGTCAATGTCTCGGCGGAAGTTACCTCAGCGGGAGGTGTCCCAGTCCCCGGTCTAGCTAGTGATACCGATGAGATTGGAGTGACGATTGCTGAGTTTACCAGCTGCGACCACACTGTGGGACAAGGAGGAGGTACGCTGGAAGCTGGGCAAATTATTTCATTCTCGATTTCAATATCCTGCGATAGTAACACCGATTCGACGACAAAATACAGTGCCCGATTGGTAGACAAATCTGGTTCGTCCGCATGGCCCAGTGGTTTCGACGACCAGAGTCCACAGTGTGATGTGCTGATTCCAGATGGTGGAACCTCCGCTAACTGCCAGTTTCAGATTCTGACGCCTTCCAACCTAGATTCCACTTGGGAGGGCTGTGTCGTCGTGCTTGAGAATGGTGCTTCAGTTCCGAAATCTTGTCCAAGTTCGAATGTGATAGATGTGAAGATTGAGCCGAAGAGCATCGGTATCGGCATCATCGACCTCACCGGCAATGATTCGGTATTCGGTGAGTACTCAGACGAGGCTCCAATCATCATCGGTGGCGTTGCCGTGGTTCTAGTTCTAGCCATCATAGGCATAGTCATGTCAAGACGAAGAAGGAGATTACTCGACGATTAGTAAGTGCCATCTAAAGGCAAGAGCACAAAATATCGAGAGTGCTAGTGATACTCCATCTGGCCATCCGAAAGAACTTGTGAAAACGCTGTATTGAACGGCAGTGAGTGCTAGTGTTGCAGCCGCGTCGATCAGCGTGCTGCGGCCAAATCCAGAGTGGCTGGTGATGTGATGTCGGTTCTGCAGCGCAACCATGCTGAGAGCTAGTATTCCCACTACCAACAGGTGTCCGATCCACCACCCAGCAGTTGCTCCAAAAGCATCGACGATGCTGTCTTGAAAACCCCCTAGGACTGGCGCAGCCACGTCGACCATAGTTATGCGAAAGGCAGACTGCTCTTGAATTAAATGACCGAAGCCCCTTATCGTGCATACCCAAGCGTGGCTCTGTGAGCGAACAGAGATGTCGTCTGTTGGTGGTCAAGGCGGCCATGAATGTCAACGGGGGTGCGGCGCGTGACCTGATACGCAACCTGCCGAGTATAGCCGAGCGTTTCGAGGTCCGCTTTGCCTGCCTCAACCTACTAGACTCGCAGCGTCAGTCTCTGCTGTCGAATGGTATACCAATCCTCGAGCCGTTCTATCAGTGGGAGCCAGGAGAGGGATTACTGAATGAAATCACATCAGGCCAGGAACGTAGTGCTGCGGCCGCATGGAAGGAGCATGAGTCTGCACAGGCAGCCATAGAATGGGCAGATGCAATCCATCTAACAGGAGGTAATGGATCGATGGAGTTTCCCACCTTCGTCCCGGTTGACAAGCCACTGCATCTTCACTTCCTCGAGTCAAAACCTGGCATTCACGATAATGTCAGCCACCTCAACCCCGACGGCAGCGGTGGATGGCGACCGGGGCTAATGCACCTGCTGCAGAGTCGCCAACGGGCTAGGATCGAGAAGTCGTTTCGCGGCTTCGGTGAGAATCAAAATTGGAGTGTATCAGCGAACTCTGAGTTCTCGGCGCGCAACCTGCATCGAATCTACGGCATCAAAGGAGGGGTTTTGTACCCCTCAGTAGATCTCACCGAATTCAGTCGCGAGCCTTCGTTCGGCGAAGTTGAAGCATTCGATGCAATGGGTCTGAGAGAGATTGGTTCATACGCTGTCACCGTTGGAAGGATGTCACGTTTCAAGGGCACCTACGAAGCTGTTGAACATCTAGTCGGAAGTGGTCTCGGACTAGTGGTCATAGGGGGCGCCAAGGAGAGTGAGAATGCTGCGTTGCGTAACTATGGAGATAGTCTCGGGGTGGCGGTCAAGGTGCTTTCAGGCATAGACTCGGAGTCGATGCGCGCTGTCATGCGAAACTCCGCTGCAATCATTGGTCTGGCTCACGGCGAGGCTTTCGGGTTGACTCCCATTGAAGCAATGGCTCTAGGCGCTCCGCCTGTCTTCGTCAATGAGGGTGGATATACCGAGACCATAGTTGACCAACTCAATGGCAGATTGGTAGAACGAGGAGACATTGAGGCTTGGCACCGAGCACTTGAGCAGGGGCAGGACTCAGGTACTCGAGAACGGTGGGCTCGAAATGGTCTTTCACGGATTGAGGAATTGGGGTTGACTCCTGATAATCACGCCAAACGGCTTGTATCAATCATTGAACAGGTGATATGATTGGATATTGAAGAGGTTCTCGAAGGGGTAGAATGGATTCTATCTCAGGCCCTATTATCCGATGTTATGTGGGTAAAACAACTACCTGGTGGATGGGACAATCTGAATTACCAAATCTGTATGGGAGATGAAACCTATGTCGTGCTCAAGATATGGCAAGCGCAGCCCAATGTGAATGATGTTGAAACCGTGATTCAACGACAATTATGGATTAGTGAACATGGAATTCCGACCGCTGTTCCGATGATGCTAGTATCTGGTGAGCGTTATGCAGTCCGAGATGGTTTGGCGTGGACTCTTCTGCCTTGTGTTGAAGGAGGTCATCTAGGCAATGATAGTGCATCACTTCAGAGTCTGGGTGCGGAGATGGCGAGGTTGCATGAAATCCCAACTGCTGATTGTTTTCCTACTGACTACAGGATGGGTTGGTCATTATTTGGGCGCATGTACAGAATGGCTGAAGAAGAGAATTCGTTGTCGGATTTCCTAGTGATGCTAAAGAGAGAGTCGGGCTTATTGCGTGAAATAATTCCTGATGATTTACCAACAGGAATTCTACATGGTGATTTATTTCCCGACAACGTGCTGGGTGAAGGTGAGGTAGCAGCAATAATCGATTTTGAGGAGTCGTGGATAGGACCCTGCGCATTCGATCTAGTGATGGCATTCGTGGGGTTTGGCTGGGAGTCTGGGAGTCCTGTCGTCGATCGATGGGATGCTCTGCTCTCTGGTTATGAATCAGTCCGCAAGCTAACGGAATCAGAACGTGCTGCCCTTCCGGCGCTACACCGATACGCGACGTTGTCTATTGCTGCATGGAGATATTGGAAGCATGTGATGGTCGAGCCACATGAGTTGTTGGGAAAACGATATTTCGAAATGGTTGATAGGCTTGAAACTGAGTTGGTGTTTCTGGGGGAATCTGATTGAACGGTGTTGTCCATTCTGTGAATGTCCGGGCTGATGGGGGAGCCCCCAAATTCCCAGTGAAGGCTGCGAAGATCCATCTGGATGGGGTTCAAGGAGATTTCAACAAGTTCCGAACCGAGAGAAAGGCTGGCGCGTCTGGAAGGGCTGTCACCCTGTTCTCCTTGGAAAGAATCGAGGACCTACAAAAGGAAGGGCATCCTATCGAAGTTGGGTCTACAGGGGAGAACCTGACGATTGAAGGAATAGATTGGCCCTCACTGCAAGTCGGGATGAGAGTCAGGGTCGGAGAAGCTACTGTAGAGTTGAGTGAGCCGTGCGCCCCTTGTAGTAAGATTGGGGAGTCGTTCGTAGAAGGGAGATTTTCTAGGATAGACCATGAGTTACAGAGGGGATGGTCTCGGTGGCTGGCTTGCGTCGTTGAAGAGGGGATGGTTAGCACGGGGGACGATGTCTTTGTTCTCTTGCCAGATGGTTCCTGAATGGTGATGGTTCGCCATTCTGATATACGCTGGGGGTCTCGCTACTGCTCCAAGCAGAGGTACCCGAGTGGTCAAAGGGGCTGGGATGAGGTCCCAGTGCGTAGTGCTTCGCAGGTTCGAATCCTGTCCTCTGCACCACCCTACTGCAATACATGTTGCTGAGGCAGTTTCTTAGCGGTGTGCAGGAGGAAGGGTGTGTGGGCACCCGGTTCTACGCACCAATTCTCGTCTGTATGATGCTGATGGCATCTGGACTACCTGACTCCGAACAGGAGGAGATTCGGTGGCTTGAAAATAGGAGCTGGACCAACTCAAATGATGGCTATGGCCCAATCAACTACACCGACGAGCATACTACTGTCACGATTACTTCTGAAGGGAGGGGGGCGACGCTCACTATGCCGGGTGGGCATGTCTACAATCAGCCTCTCCCCCTAGTCATCGCCCTACATGGATACTCCAGTTCCGGATCCTTCAACGCTTGGTGGATGAGCCTGTATGATAGTGTCCACGAGAATGAGCATTTGTTGCTCACACCAGACGGCTCTATGAACATCATAGGGATGAGATTTTGGAATGCCACCAATGCATGCTGTAACTTATTTGACACTGAGGTGGATGATGTTGCCTTCCTCGAGGGTCTGATCGACACAGCCGTCCAGAGTTATGGAGCGGACCCGGAAGGTGTTGTGCTGATAGGTCACTCAAACGGGGCTTTCATGAGTCATAGAATGGCGTGCGATCAAGGGAGTATAATCGAGTCGATTGTATCACTTAACGGAGCGACGTGGTACGATTTCTCCAATGACTGTCCCGATACTGGAAGACCGAATATACTCCACGTACATGGCACTGCAGACAGCACCATACAGTACAATGGTGGGACGATGTTTGGAGGATCATATCCTTCGGCCCCCCAGTCGACTGCTTATTGGGCTGACAGGTCGGGGTGTGATGCGAGCTGGACAAAACTCAGTAGCCTTGATTTGACCAACTCGGATGGGGTAGCCGAGACTGACAATCTTGAGCACCTGAACTGTACTGATGGGAATAGAGTGTCACATTGGAGAATCAATAATGGTGGTCATAACCCCCTTCTGAACGACCAGGGATGGCCATACCATACTCTGGGATGGGCACTGGAGGATTTCTCACGTGACTCCGATGGCGATGGTTACCGCGACGATGTTGATGCTTTCATCTACAACCCCAACGAATGGGCTGACAATGATGGTGATCAGGTTGGTGACAATACGGATGACTGCGACCTTGATCCGAATGGTTGGGAGGATACTGATGGTGATGGTGTATGTGCTCCGACTGATCCTTTTCCCAACAATCCCAACGAATGGGCTGATGCTGATGGTGACGGGATAGGAGATAGGTCGGATGCAGATGACGATAACGATGGTGTGGCCGACTACCACGATGCGTTTCCTCTAGATCCCACTGAGTGGGTCGATACCGATGAGGACGGAGTGGGAGATAATGCGGACACCGATGATGATGGAGATGGATGGGAGGATTCTGTGGATGCTTTTCCTCTTGACCCCAATGAGCACTCCGATTATGACGGGGATGGAAAGGGCGACAATGAGGACTTCGACGATGATAATGATGGTTGGACAGATGATGATGAGTTGACATGCATGACTGACCCTGTGGACGAGACCAGCGAGCCGTTAGACACTGACGGCGACTGGGTTTGCGATTTGATGGATGATGATGATGACGGGGATGGTGTCCCGGACAGCGAAGACCTGTTTCCCATTGATGCCAGTGAGTGGGATGACAATGATGTGGATGGGGTGGGAGACAACTCTGATGCATTCCCTACAGATGGTTCCGAATGGGTAGACTCGGACGGTGATGGGGTGGGAGACAACTCTGATGTCTATCCTGATGATTCATCTGAGTGGGTCGATTCTGACGGTGATGGATTAGGGGATAACTCGGACGCATTCCCTACAGATGGTTCCGAATGGGTAGACTCAGACGACGATGGGGTGGGAGACAACTCTGATGTCTATCCTGATGATCCATCTGAATGGATTGATTCTGATGGTGATGGAGTCTCTGACCTCAACGATGCGTTCCCTCAAGATGCTACCAAACAAGCCGCTTCTGATAGTACAGAAGAAGGTGGAATTTATCCAATAGCACTCGCATTGGTAGGTATGTTCGTATTATTCTCAATTGTTGCCGGTGCAATTTTAGTGATTAGGATGCGAGGAGGAGAAGATGAGGAAGACCAATTCTCAGGTGGTTTAACTGCTCAACCAGCGGAATCATTGACTGATATGGCAATGCCTACTGAAGTTGAATCTGACCTTGGCCTTAACCAAGTGGACCAACTCGAAGTCGCCTCATCAGATCCAGAACAGTGGGTTGATGAAAATGGCGTGACATGGCATCGTCAACCCGATGGCGTTCTACTCTTCTGGAATGGTGAGGCTTGGGAGCCTCAAAGTTAGTCTTTCATTGACTTAGATGGCAATTTGAAAGAAGGGTGAAGTTGAAGGGCGGCCTTGGCCGCCTTGCATCGCATGGCGGATGAGAATAACAGGCAGTTAGCGGCATCAGTACTTACTGCTGTTAATGCGAGTGGTCAACATTACGGCTTTGGTCTGCCTATGATAGCTAGTGAGAATATAATCTCACCAATGGTTCGAAAAGCAACAAATAGCGACCTTCATGGTCGCTATGCA
>CBFHQW010000047.1:0-11711 GCA_965658085.1 Candidatus Thalassarchaeum sp. | reverse complement strand
TCATCCAGCTTGCCCCGCAGTACTTCTCTGACCTCCTTGAGGCGCTCCGAGAGCTCTGCCCGTGTGCCCTTGAGGGTCTTGACCCGCTGGTTTGCCTCGTCCCTGATCGCCTTCTGAGTCTGGACCTCGTTGATTAGCTCCTTCACCTGACGGTTAACCTCATTCCTATCGTCAAGAAACTCCCTTACCTTGGCATTCCATTCGTCTCTGGTGTCGCGGTGGCTGGTTGACTTACTTCCTATGGAGTCGCGCAGAGGCTGTAGGATCTCTCTGACCTCGTCGAATTCCATAATCATCCCAAGACCTCCATTTTTCCGAACTTGACACATCATTTAGGGCTAGTGGAGGTCAATCTGATGTTATTCGTCTCCATCTCTACGAGCAGCCATTGTGCCTCTCCTCGAGCCACCGCGAGTGACACCCAACTTCATCCCTCTTTTCTTTCTGCTCTGTTTGGCTTTCGGCTTGGGCCGATTGTCGGGTGACCCAGTCTCTGTTATCTCGGACAGGCCTCCGGAATTCAATAGGGCCTCAAGTTCACTGGTATCCAGTGAACCACCGCTCTGAGCCCGGTCCTTCACGTCAGCCAGACGAATCGCCCTGCCGCCCCTGAGAGTTATCTTCTGATAGGCCTTGATTCTACCGAGCCTTCTACGCATCCCCTTCCTTTCTGAACTGAGCCCATCTAGATTCTTGTCGATTTTGTCAATGCGGCGACTAGTCTTTCGGATATCTGAGTGAGAAATCTTGTCCGAGTCTAGTTCTGTCTCGTCCAGAGCACCGTCTACTTTCTCCTTTCTGCTCTTCCTCGCCGCATCCAATTTTGCCGTCACTTCCCTCATCTTCTTGACGTGTCCGACATACTCGCTGTGAGCTTCCTCTGACTCACTTTTCCTTACTATAGCGGCTTGGAGTTCGAAGAATCGTCCGAACGAATCCAACTCTCTAGCTAGAGTCGGCACGGCAGTAAGGTCATTGTCGATGGTAACCAAGCGTCGATGAGTCTCGTCCAACCATTCGGCGAGTACGTCTGAGGGCGGAGGGATGCAGGTGTTTACAGAATCTCTCTTCTGGCGAGCTTTCTCAGCTGACTTTCTGATAGAGTGGAATTCTCTCAGTAAACCTTTACGGGCACCATCAGCCGACTTCATCTCACCGACCGCTGACCTAAGTGAGCGCACTAGGTCAATCTGGTCCCGCCGCTCTTCCCTGAGTTCTCGGTGCTGCCTTTCGACAGAGCGCAAATCACGCTCAAGATCACCACGCATCTCTTTGATGTCACTGTGGTCCATTTCCTCAAGGTCATCGAATGACTCGTTCTGCGTATCCGTACTCATTCCTCTTCACCTCTCGGGGCGACTACGTCCCTCTTTGGTTTGGAACTACGAGCGAAGGAGGACCTACCTCCGTTGGAGACGCGAGTATTGGCTGCCATGAGGTCAGGAAATCCTCTTCCGAGCTCCCCGAAACCGTCTTTCAGACGCCTTTCCCAGTGAGCGATGGCGTAGTCAGACTGAGCGAGCAGTTCCTTGGCCCTGTCCAACTGTCTCCTAATTTCCCTAAGTTCAGCAGTTAGGGCCACCTTCTTCTCATACATCGGCTGAGCTTTCTCGACAATCTCAATCATTTTCCGGTGAGCATTGTCAGCCTTTCGGTAGAGCGTATTCATCTTAGATCTTGAGTCTATGAATGTCGCCATCTCAGGATTGGATTCGCGCCGTGACTTCAGCCAACGATCATTCTCCTCAAGCAACTTCTTCCGACGGTCGAGCAGTTTCCTTTCCGCCCTGTGGTCCAGCGCCGAGGTCTGAATACTATTCTCGATTTGCTCAAGCTCATCCAGAAGCTTTTCCTTCTTCCAATGAGGGTCCAGATTGACCATCTTACCGCTTACAGCGAGACTGTCCCTAGCTCCCCTCACTACACCCAGTACCGCTCCCGCTTCCTTTTGTGCACGATTGCGCTTCTTCTTCAACTCGGACACTTTGTCGTTAGTAGACCTGTGAGAGGTCACAATTCTCTGCACTCGAGGCTCTAGTGACTCCTCTTCGGCCTCAAGGGTTCGAATGACGTTTGGTAACTCTTCTTTCAGCACCTGCCTCCTAAGCAGGAGTGCCTGTGAGAGCTCCTCAGGAGTCACTGCAAGCAGGGCCTCAGGGTCCATAGGTTCGGGGCACAGGAGAACCTGCATTAAAGGTCACTATGTGACCTTGCTAGGGGTTTGATTCATACCGCCGATTGTGCCGAGAACTTGCAATGGGCCTTGCCTGTTTGGTTTCGGGGCTGCGGAAAACCACCGTATTGGCCCTTATTCTTGTTCTGATGTCCGCTCCAGCTTCCGGCGAGGGCGAGAAGATGTTCTATCCTGCTGGTTCATCCGAAATTGCAGTGACTGGGGAGCCAGTGCACGTTGGTGATGAACTCACGGCTTCCATACTTGTCAACAATCAGGGTTCGTACACTGGTTCAGTGAGGTTGGTGCTCTCTGATTCATCCGGGAACAACCTGTCTATTGGGCATGAGATTCCAATCAGTCCCGGATCTAGTCGCGAGGTCTTGGCTCCATTGATTCCAACCTCGGCCGGGGCGCTGGAATTGAATTGGGAAGTCACAAGCGATGACGGAGGAGTCTCTTCGGAATTGAGTGGATCGTTCGAGGTGCAGGTGTATGAATCTCAGACACTAGGGCTGAGATTCGATGCAGTAGAGTGGTCTCTCTCGAATGGTTTGGAATGCGACCTATCTGCATCCCTCACCGACGGGAAGAAACGCGATGTAAATATCTCAGTATCTCTGGTCAGTCAGGGTGTCGAAGAAGAGATGCAGAGGTTCGAAATCACCCTAAGTCCGGGACTCAGGGCACTGTCTCTGGACCTGGGCCATCCTGAAGCCGATTACATCTCAGTGACACTGGAATCAAATGGTTGGACATCTTCCAATTCAGAGGCAAACCTGACATGGCAGACTAGTGTCACACCACCTTCTATCTCGCCCTCTGTCTCAATCGGGGTGTATGAACCCGACAGACCCGGGACTGGTGATTTCGTCAATCTGCCATATTGGCTCAACAATTCGGGAGATGCAGCAACACTCCCGGGCATTCTGAAGGTCGTGAGTATGTCTGATGGAATGGTACTGGCACAGATTACCATCTCGTCGATATCTGGAGGGGGGTCATCTTCAGGAGTGCTGAGCATAGGGCCCTGGCCAGACGCACCTATGGTCGAAGCCGAGGTCGCGTGGGAAATGGACGGTTCTACGACTACCGCCCCGCTAACGGTATTTTCACAGTCAGAGAATGGGGGCGGTTGGGAATTACCTTTCGATGCAATGGCAGCTGTATACGGTGCTGTGTTGGGCCTTGCTGTAGTTCTCGTGGGGCTAATTGTCTGGCGAGCGGTGTCGGAGAAGACACCGAGCACGGAAAAAGACTCGAATATTCTGAGGGATTCGCGGATTGCTCGTAGGCTAGAGCGAACACCTCCTAAGAAGGAAGTCAAGTGCCCTAGTTGCGAGCAGCGGTTGAGCATCCCAGCGGAACATACTGGCTCTGTCAGGTGTCCGGCTTGCACGACTCAATTCTCGGCTGCTTCGATTGAGGGGGATTCGGATTTAGCGGAGCCGCGGGGGGAGTCGCAAGAAATTCCCATTGAAGACGCCACAACAGCCAGCGAACCCGTGGTTAGGTCTCATGAGGAGATACTGGCGTGTCCACAGTGTAATCAGCAACTAAAAGTCCCCCTCGAGCGCAGACCCGTCCGCTCGAGATGCCCGGCTTGCAGAACTGAATTCATGGCCGAGGTCGGTGAGCCAGATGACTGAACTGAGCGAATTTGAGGAGATGTATCTGAAACGTCTGTTCGAAGCGCACGTGGACAATCCTAGCGCCATTGTCAAAACCACCCAACTCGCTGAGATGATGGATGTCAGTCCGGCCTCGACCACAGAGATGATTCAGCGACTAGCCAGCCGAAATCTAGTCACCCACATTCCCTACAAGGGTTGCAGACTGACGCCGGATGGATTCCAGCAAGCGGCGATGATCAAGCGTCGTGAAGGGCTCCTCGAAATCCTGTTGACCGAGGTCATCGGATTCGAAGGCGACGTCAATGAAGCGGCCTGCAAGATTGAGCATGCTATAGATGAAGAACTTGAAATGGCACTCGACAAGATGCTAGGTTATCCTGAGAAAACACCGAGTGGAGAACGTATCCCAATCATAGAGCGGCAGTTGGAGCCTATGAGGTCAGGGTTACTCCTGCCTCTATCAGCCCTGCCAATAGGGTCTACTGCTACTATCGAGATGATGGTAATGAGGCCGACTGACGTCCGAACTCTCGAAGTTACGGGGGTAGAGATAGGGGCCAAGGTTAGTTCGACCGAAGACGGCATTACCTGTAACGGCACTATTGTCAAAATGACGAAAGCTATCTCTCTCCGTATCCTTGCTAGGACCGACGAGGTGCTGTGATGGAGGATGTCCGGACAGATGATCTCGAGGCACTGGCTGAATCATTGGATAATACCGTCCCCCCAGCCCCAGAAATGCCTCCTCGATCGATGTCTGAGCCACAGCGGAGTTTCGAAGATGCAGGGGAGATCAAGAGGCTAAAGTCACAGGAGGAACTCTTACTCAGAGCAGACCGACTCCTTATCAGTGACGGAGCAAGACTCGTCTTGTTTCTCCCACTGATGGTGATAGTCCTCTATGGGCTGGCTCAAACCTTCATCACATCGAATCCACAATGGTGGGCCAATCACATTGAAGTCGCTGTTGGGGGGCTGGGTATGTCGACAGGAATCTATGGATTATCCTTGCTGATGCTGGTGGCTGACACCGCTTTGCTGCTGATACTTCTGAGGCTGATGGTGCTTACGAGGACAATTTTCAGACTCGAGGCGAAGGAGTTGACTACAATTGGTCTGACTTTCAACAGCGCTCATGGTTATGCCGAGATGAGGGCCACCATAGACGGTGCAATCAGGCAACTGGGAATCACCATAATACTGATCGCCCTGGCTGCCATTTTACTAGCAGCGAGCTTATGGCTTCCTGAGGAAGTCGTTGCCACTCCGATACTGGTGGCATTTTCGACAGGGGCTTTGCTTTCGGGACACGGTGTGCACATGGTTTCAGACCGTCCACGCTTCAATACAAGTGAGCCATGGGGTATGCTGGAGGCATTCTCCCCGCCAATCCATCCGGCCCTACTCAGTCGTCCGTTCGCCGATGTAATCAGGGCCCACATCGATCCTCTGCTCGCAGTCAGGATATCTCAGTATCTAGGATCACTGGATTCCAAGATACATGAGAACAGTAGTAGAGGGGAACTGCAGGAGACTCTACTGCACCTGCTGTACCTGCGACGCTCATCTCTAATTGATGAGGGTCAGTTCAGAGCCTCTTTGGAGTCGATGGTGGACTCGTCCGCCATTGAGGGGCTGTTCAGCCACCCCGAGCTTGGCGAGGAGACTTGGGACCGACTCCTCTCACGCGCCCGCAGCGAATGCCCCCCATTCTTCAGACTGCATGATAGAATCAGGATGCGACGCATTGGCGGACATACTGAAGATGGCATATGGCTCGATGTGGATATGGAGAACCTAGTAGTCGGCCAGGCCAACCTGTTCGCCTTTGTGCTCAACGAAGAGGAGGAGGCAAGGGACGTTGTACTCAAGGTTCAGACCCCTGATTTTAGGCCGCACGAGTGCGTGTACAGACTCAGGATAGAACCATTCTCAGACGATTCGGAAAATCTCCCCATAGATATTTCATCGTCGCTGCTTAGCACCATCTCTGCGACTAACATCGTATGGCAAAGCCTTCTGCCATCGTCGATGGGTGAGTCGACAGTAACAGTGAGACTCGAGGACGATGCAGGGAACCTGATTTCAGGGCGAGTACTGACGGTGCAGGTCAGGTCCGACCTACTCACGAGAATCAAGATGACGCTGGGTGGTCTTTTCATGGTCGGGGCAGCGATTGCAGTTCTCTCTCCAATGCTCCCATTCCTACTGAACCTACTGGGATTGTGATTCAGGTCGATTCAAAGGGCATCTCCTTCTGCCCTACCTGTGCCGGATGACGAAGCGAGGCCCGATGACGACCTCAGGACTAGGCTGCATGCCATGGAGACCAAACTCAGGCGGATGCGTGAGCAGAGGAACGTACACAACGAGAACGCACGTCGAGCCGCTGACTCTCGTGATTCAGTCCAACAGCAGTCCAAAGAACTCAGAGAACGCATCAAGGAACGCTTGGATGAACAGAAGGAGGTCCGTGTCAGGGCTAAGGTGCACCAGGCCAAGCGCGATGAGATTCAATCCCAGATGCGCGAGCTGATAACCCAGCGTCGAGGAAAGAGGAGTGATGATGGCACCAAGTCAGTTGTCATCCAATTGTCCGAGACCCTTGGAGAGATAGACAGAATCGAGAATCGCATAATGACAGATGGTTCGTTGACTCTAGATAAGGAGAATGCGATGCTGAAGAAACTCAAGTCGCTGATTACCAAGCGAGATGAGCTGTTGCCAATAGCCGAGGAATTTCAGATTATCGAAATAGATCTCGGCGACATGGAGGGCTCAATCCAGCTACTCAAGGCCGAGGCGGACTCTCAACACAAGGCCATGCTGGATGCCCACAAGGAGGCCGATGGCATCTGGGAGGAGATTAAGCCGGTGCTTGAGGAGAGGGACTTCTTGAGGGCTGAAGGAGACAGGCTGCACAACGCCTTCGTCTCTTCTAGAGAGGGTGCAGACCACATCCATTCAGAAATCAAAATCCTACTGGATCAGGTTAACGAGATACGTGATGAGCTCAAGGCCCAGCGGGAGGAGCGAGAGAGGTTAATCAGAGAACACAGTCAGTCTGTCCGGGATGCTCTCAGGACGCCCGACGAGGACGAGGAACTCGCCTCATCTCTTGCCGACGAGCTCCTAGAGAAAGGCTCCATCACTCTGGGTGGAACTAGGACGGATGCTGATTCCAAGCCACAGCCGAGAAAGAAGGAACGGAAGAGGCCTAGGAGACTCGGCACCACCCGAGGGAAGCGTGACTGACTACGAGCCGCGCTCTGCCATACGAACATCGAGTTTTTCGATTTCTAAGCCGTCCATGGGTTTTCCAGCCATCATCGACGAGGCTTCGGTTACCTTCCCAGGGTCGTTGAAGTGGTGTGTGGCCATTACGATGGCTGAGGCAGTGGTCGCTGGGTGCTCAGACTTGAAAATACCCGATCCGACGAACACCCCATCCATCCCTTGCTTCATTAGCAGAGCGGCGTCCGTTGGAGTCGCAATCCCACCTGCCGAGAATGTTACCACTGGCAACCGACTCATTTCTTTCACCTCACCCATAATCTCGACAATCAAGTCGTGGCAGGCATCCATACTTCCGAAAGGCGTGTTCTGAACTACTATGTCGTGCTCGCTCTCCGACTCGATTCCTCGGAAGCCGTCGGATATCGTACGTGCGATGACCTCGAACCCAGCGTCGTCAACACTCTGTAGTAGCGCAATCTCTTCGGCTACTAGTCTCGCGTGTTGTATGGCACTGACGACGTTGCCTGTGCCCGCTTCGCCTTTGGTACGGATCATCGCTGCTCCCTCCATTATCCTGCGACAGGCCTCGCCGAGATTGGTGCAGCCGCACACAAATGGAATGGTGAAGTTGTTCTTGGCGATGTGATAGAATGGGTCTGCCGGAGTCAGCACCTCGCTCTCGTCGACCATATCGACCCCGAGTGTCTGTAGCACCCGAGCCTCCTCGTCATGCCCGATGCGTGCCTTGGCCATCACCGGGATGCTGGTGGTCTCGATGATACCCCTGATTAGGTCTGGATGACTCATCCTAGCGACGCCCCCATCTGCTCTGATATCAGCTGGAACTCTCTCTAGCGCCATCACTGCGGTCGCCCCGGCATCCTCGGCGATGTGCGCCTGCTCAGGGGTGACTACATCCATGATGACACCACCCTCTTGCATCTTGGCGAATCCACGCTTTAGCAACTCGGTGCCGTGCCGCATCTTTTGCAGGTCGACCAACTTGGACATAGCAATGCCTCTGGGTACGCACTCAAGAACCTATTCAGGTCGAACCTGTAATCAAGAATCTGCCAATACCGGCGAATCGCCTTCTGCTAGAGGAAGGTCGGGCGACTCGTCTTCATTCTTGTCCAACCAACTCATCTCCTCTTCAGGTAGGTCCGTATCTGCATAAATTGCATCGACCGGACACTCTGGAACACAAGCGGCGCAGTCGATGCACTCATCGGGATCGATGACGAGGTACTCACCAGCTTCCCGGAAGCACTCAACGGGGCAGACTGCAACACAATCTTGGTATTTGCAGCGAACGCACGCACTAGTTACGACATGAGTCATGTTTGCTCATTTCGGGGGACGTATAATCGAGTAATAAACTTGCTCGGGAACTGCCCCTATCAACTAGGAATCCAACATTGATATTATCACCTCAGTAATCACATCTGAGGGTTCACTACCAGGGTATGACTCAATCTTGAACTGACCTTTAGCGACCGCCACTGTATTGTCCTCTGATACTAATACAATTTCTCCACGTACTAAGTTCGAGATTCTGATTCTAACGTGCATGACCTTCTCGTCGTCAATTCTCTTCGAAACTCCCTCATCAAGCAACCCCTCTAGAATTTCGTTACCTAGTCTCGCGAGTGCATTCAACGCAGTCCTCTTCCGCTTAGTCGTGGCTTCTAAGATGGTCTGCTCGGAGCCGTGCCATGACTTGTCTTTCCCGACTGTTAGATTGCAGTCATCTCCAGTCAGCCAACGTAGACTCTCCTCCAACAGAGCGAGGTCGTCGACAGCGCTAGCATGGATCCTCCAGGTCGCGCTGTGCAGTCCCATGGCCCCAGCACGGGCGATTCGCCCTTGAATGCGACTACTGCTCAAACACAAAGGCCCCCTACGGGGGCTTTGATTCAAATACTGGGGGCAGGTCGGACGGCCCGCATACGGGGTAGCCCCCGAGAAGAGGTCGTTGTCATGGCAAAGGGAGCAGCAGCAAGGGCAGCGGCACGCAAGCAGCGGGACAAGTGGAAGTCCAAACGCTGGTTTACCATTCGGGCCCCTCGTAATCCTTGGTCCTTCAATATCATCGGTGAGACGATTGCAGAGGATGAAGAGCAGCTCATCGGTCGACCCTATGAGATAATGCAGAACGAACTCGACGGAGATTTCTCCAAGATGCATGTCAAGGTGCAATTCAGGATTACAGGCGTGGTCGGTGCAGATGCTTTGACGGAGTATGTCGGACACGAGTTGCTGAAGGATCATATCCGTCGACAGGTCCGACGCGATCGTGGCAAGATTGATGACACGGTGGACGTAGTCACCGATGACGGCTTCTACATTAGGGTCAAACCACTGATGATTTCGAGGCACAGTATCAAGGGGAGCCAGAAACGGCAGATGCGCACACTGGCCCGCGACATCATACTCAAGGTGGGAGCCACTTCTACATGGGTCGAAATGCAGAAGGCCTCTCTAGACGGAACACTCGAGACTCAGATTAAGGAGGCTGCATCCAAAATCCAACCTGTCAGGGAGGTGATGATTCGGCGCGTCCAGTTGATGCAGTCCGGAGTAATCACGAACGATGGCCCCACTCTTGAGCAGGTGCTCGAAGATGAGCAGGCCGAGAAGAAAACCGACAAATTAGAGGATGAGCAAATCGAGGAAGTCGAGGAAATAGATATTCCCGCAGATGAACTACCGGATTCAATTGCCGAAGCAGTCGAAGAAGAGCGCGTAGAAGACTCGTCCGAAGAGGTTGATCACGAATCCATGACGGTAGCCCAACTAAAGGAACTACTGAAGGAGGCCGGCAAACCCGTCTCTGGCAAGAAGGCCGAGCTCATCGAGCGTCTGAAGGAGTAATCTGATGGCCCGCATAGCGGTGCTCTGCGGAACAGGCATGAGCGCCTTCGCATCACAATTAGCCTCTGCGCCCGACGCTGCGGCTAGCATCATGAGGGTGGACTCTGAATGGGGTCAGGTGCCAGCAACACTCGTCAGCATTGATGATGATGAATTACTGATTATCGACAGACATCACTCTGATTCCGACTTGAGAACCCCTCCTCACCGCATCGAGCACCGCGCTAATGTCCACGCCGCTGTAAGTTTCCAGCCAGAACTGGTGCTCAGTATCAACTCGGTTGGGAGTATGTGTGAGGACCTCCCTCCTGGCACCATAGGAATTGCAGCAGACGTCCTCGATCTTGCCGAGAGGCCGTGGACGTTTCACGATGACCACGCGACTCACGCTGACAGGACGTCGTGCTTCGATTCCCTCGCCAGTAATACCTGTGCCAAGACTCTTGAAGCCATTCAAGGAAAGGTCGCAACTAACTTGGTTGTAGCGCAGTGTGTAGGCCCCCAGTTCGAGACCCCTTCAGAGATTGACGCGCTTGAGCGTCTGGGTGCTGACGTTGTTGGGATGACACTTGGGCCCGAATCTAGGCTAGTGGGTGAGAGAGAACTCCCTCACGTTTCGCTGGTTTGCTCTTCGAATTGGGCTGCAGGCAGAACCCCTGGCTCTCCTGAAGCAGAGATTGACCACGATACTGTCGATGCCATGGCGGCGTCCATGAGGGAACTTGTCGGTGAATGCGTGAAGGCGCTCTTATCCTAGTTGGTGATGTTTTGGATAATGACCGAAAGGTAGGTTTCGTCCTCATTGGATGCTCCATACTGCTGTTCCCTATGATGATGAATTTGATGCAAGAGCACGACGACGTTGTCAGGGAACATGAGCGTGAGTGTGACATGGAGTATAGGCAACTGGTGCTACATATCACCGATTCTCCTAATCCAGTGCTGTGCAATGAATTGGAGAAGGAGAAGTCACACAGAGTGTCGTACTTTCTAGGATCACTGGCCCTGTTCGTGCTATCTGGACTCGGTGGTCTGGTAATGGTGCTGCCATACGACGACAGCAATCCTAAGCAGCCACCACTTGGTGGGTAACTACGTTGATGGGTCTCCTTACTCAGCCAGTACCATGGCACGACTAGTTAGTGTAGACGATTGGATAGAGATTGAGGCGCAAAATAGCCCAGACGGCTCTTGGTTGACGATGATGTCGCGCGTGGCTGCATTTCACCACAAGCACGCCTTCGCATCCGAGGAGAATAACGGACATGATATGGGCTATCGCGTGGCTCTAACTGTCGAGGAGTTAGGTGAATTTGCCGCTGCTATCACAAAAGGCAAGCCTGACGAGGAAGCGGCTGAGGAGCTCGCCGATCTTCTAATTCTGATACTCGGCCACTCACTAGCGATGAAGATTGATCTCGAGTCTGAGTTCCATCGTAAGATGGATCGGATAATGACTCGCGAGGCCCGCAGAGGGAAGCTCGGTATTCGCGTCACGGAATACAAAGGAGACGAATCATAGGGATTCACAGTGAACTCAGTGAAACACTTGGGTTAGGGAAATACATATTCCCGCGTGACTTCAGGACCAAGTTAGTGCAGATGCATCCATTGTAGCCAACCTGCAGGTCATGCCCTCACATAACCAACCCCTCCATTCCGCTTCACCGCGGTCCTTACCACTCATGGGCTCACAAGTGGAGACGACCAACTGATTCCAAGCAGAGGTGCGCCTTAGATTCTCGACCTCGGCAGGTTCACTCCCCGAGTGATGAATGAACCAGACTTGGCCG
>CBFHQW010000046.1:294-11753 GCA_965658085.1 Candidatus Thalassarchaeum sp. | reverse complement strand
CATACATGGTGAACGACGCAGATGTTGAATTTCGCGGCCGTAGCCTTGCTAATCGTCGTGTATTACTTATTGTCACTGGTGGCATTGCAGCAGTGGAATCTGTGAGGTTATCGAGGGAGTTGAGGCGCCATGGAGCAGTACTCAGTATTCTCATGACCAGCGAGGCTGAGAAAATCATCACCCCATTGGCATTGTCGTGGGCTTCAGGAACCCCAGCCCTGACTGGATGGGATCATGAGATGGCGCAATTAGATGATTATGATGCAATACTAGTAGCCCCAGCTACTAGGAACACCATTTCAAAACATATCCATGGACTCATAGACTCTCCCGCAACAATGGCTCTTTCTGCAGCCCGTGGTACTGATACTCCGATACTATTTGTACCCTCAATGCATTCTGACCTGTTCGATGACCCAGTAACTTCAGAACATATCACTGCCCTACGCGATGAGGGGAGTGCAGTTATGTTTGACGAACCCCGAGAAGGCCGAAGAAAGCAACCAGATGCCGTTTCTATAGTTGCCGAGTTATGCAATTTAGTGAATTCCGAATTACCCAACAGGAAAGTTGTTGCAATTACTTTGGGGGCCAACAGAGCTCCAATTGATGCAGTGAGAGCTATTCAAAATGCTTCTTCGGGCTCTACTGGATGGACTATTGCACAACACCTCCACAGGATGGGTCATAGAGTAATTTGTATTGCTGGGAAAACTTCAGTAGCATCAGAATTCCCATTACCTGACGTACGAAGAGGGGGCTCTCCAAATGAAATGCTAGCTGTGTCATTGGAGGTAGCTTCATCCGAACCAAAGCCAGATGCTTGGATATACTCAGCAGCTGTGTTGGATTACTTCGCCGAACCTCTGAGTGAGAAGAAGCCCAGTGGCGATAAATCATGGAATATCTCATTGATTGAGGGGCCTAAGCATATCTCAGAGATTGCACCATTCGTGAGCGGTGCTAGGCGAATAGGTTTCAAATTGGAGACGGGTGTTTCTGTAGAAGTTTTGATTGATAGAGCGAGACAACAAATTGAGCGTTATGGAGTCGATGCAGTAGTAGCAAATCTGAAGGAAGAGGTACATGATCAAGAATCCCCACGAGGACGCATTGTACTTCCTGACGGCACTGTAAAGGTAATGAGCGACGATACCGAACTGTGCGAGGCTGTAGAGTCACTATTGCATGATTCCTGATGGCACCCCTGCGTCACATTCAAGCGGCGCACATGAAGGACGAGTAACCATGGGAGGTCCGGGCAAGGCCAAGAGGGGCATCCCTCCCAAGTCCGATTTCAACTCATGGTATCCTGCCATAGTCGAGATTGCAGATTTAGTCGATAAGAGATACCCCATCAAGGGCATGGATGTATGGAAGCCCTATGGGTGGAAGACGATGTCTCTCATAGATGCACTTACTCGATCGCAAATGAGTAGAACAAGTCACGAAGAGTACAATTTCCCTTTACTCGTACCCGAGGACCTCTTGGACAAAGAGAATCAGTTAGTATCGAAGCTCAAAGCGGCTAGGGATGCAGGTGTTGACTCCTCTGAGTTGAGAATGGGGGAAGAAGAGGGTGGTTTCGAGAATGAAGTATATTGGGTTAAGCACGGGGGAAATAATGAACTCGAGGTGCCAATGTTTCTCCGGCCGACATCTGAGACTCCCATGTATACGATGTTCTCATTATGGGTACGAAGTCATGCAGATTTACCACTGAAAACCTTCCAGATAGTGAACACCTTCCGATACGAAACCAAGCAGACCAGGTCATTCATAAGAGTCCGCGAGATACACTTCTTCGAAGCTCACACAGTTCATGCAGATGAGCAAGGGGCCACAGAGCAGATTGCCGAGGATGCTGATATTGTCCAGAGGCTGTTACATGAGTTGTGTTTTCCTGCAATAGTTTCCAAGCGACCCTTATGGGATACGTTCCCTGGAGCTTGGTACTCTACTGCTGTAGATGCAGTGATGCCTAATGGGCGAACCCTGCAGGTGGCTACGTATCATCACTACCGTGATCAGTGGGCACGTGCGTTCGATTTATCATATGAAGACAGTGAAGGCTCAACCAAATTCTGCCATCAGACGACATTCGGGATGTCTGAACGCCTGCTAGGAGCAGTTGTCGGTATGCACGGTGATGATAAGGGCCTGATTTTACCGCCCTCCGTAGCGCCAATCCAAGTTGTAGTCATGCCTGTAGCAGCGCACTTGGATGCCAATGTAATGCCGCGTGTATCACAACTGGCAACACACTTGACCGAGAGTGGATTCAGAGTGCATCTTGATGACAGGGACCTTCGCCCAGGGGCGAAACACTACGACTGGGAGATCAAAGGCGTTCCTGTACGTCTTGAGATTGGCCCTAGGGATCTAGCATCAGGAAACTGTGTCGTTACTCTGCGTACAGGAGGGAAGAGTGAAGTCCCATTAGATGGGATTACTCAGACAATGGGTCAATTGCTTGATTCAGTATCGGATGAACTACGAACTCGTTCTCACAGTTATGCTTCTGAAATGATACGTCCGTTTCCGGGGCTAATAAAAAATGAAAATGGTTGGCATCTTCAATCTCCTGTAGAAGATGGTATCGTCTATGAACTAGCTTTCGATGGTAATGATGCTGATGCAGAGATACTTGAGAAGACCACAGGATTGACCCTACTCGGTGATTGTGTCACCGCGTATGATGGACCAGTAGATTGTGCTGTAACGGGTAAGCCTACGAACCGAAGGCAACACCTTGCTAAAATGTACTAATTACTTCTTCCGAAATGCACTACGAAGAGTAATCATTCCAAATAACATCAGAAGGGCACCATCAAGCAATCCACCGGTCCCAGACGGTGCCCATGAATCTACGGACTCGTATTCAACGACCTTGTCCCAAAGCAACCGTGTATTGTCTTCGCATTGCACAGAAATTTCAGAAATTTCAGCAAGTATGGATGATGTAGAAGAATTACCGGTGCAACCGTTAGATTGAGAAATCTCAATTCCTTCAGAGTATAGTGTAGAGACATAACACCCTGGCTGGACTGAGACAGGTCGATTCACTGAGTGAATCATATTACTTGATTCACTCCAATTGAACCAGCCATCGTCTACGAATTCCGATGATCCATTTTGTGACATCGACCAATAAATGCTGTAATTCATAGTGGTATTCAGATTAGTAACCGACCAAGCAATGTGCATCGTGTTGTTCTGCCATGTTGACGACGATATATAGGTCAGCGGCGGGGCCTCCATCTGGTCTTCACAGAGTGCTAGGTACTGTCCAATTCCTATTGATACGTTAACACTCACTAAAATCAATCCGACTAGGCCTGCCATCAGTATGATGCGACTACCAGAAGATTCCTTGGATGATTGTTCAATAATTTCTTCAACTTCTGGGATATCCGGGAGTTCAACTTCCAGATTATTTCCGTTCGAGTGATTAGTAGGGTCAACTTCAGGCGGCCTCATCGGAGCAGCAACGCCCATCTCATCCAATGCTTCTCTACCGTAGATCCTCTCTGCTAGGGCGTACAACTCAGCATCGTCTTCTAATTCGGTGGGATCCATGCTTCCGTCAAGTAGTCCCTTGACCCTCTCGGCATCGCCCATAGTGCCTCCCCGGGCACTATTGTTCATGAATCAAACGCTATGGTGTAGCAAATCAGGCTGATTTCCTACTGATGGCCTTGATGGCGGAGTTTTTGATGTCCTCTGATGTCAACCCCATCTTCAACATTAACTCGGCGGACTCTCCACTCTCTCCGAACTCATCTCTAACTCCAACCATTTCGAGTGGGGCAGTTATCCCGGTCGACAAATGTTCAGCCAGTGCTCCACCTAGGCCACCTATTACCGAGTGATCTTCAGCAGTTACGAAGCACCCGCACGACTTTGCCATTGAGTCGACCAGTTCTGTATCCAACGGTTTCAGGGTGTGCATATCTATTACGGCAGCATCGATTCCACTATCTGCCAATTCGTCCGCTGCTATCAGAGCTTGTGATACCATCACTCCACAGGCTATGATGCAGACATCATTGCCTCTGCGAATTATGCTACCCCGCCCAATCTTGAGTTCCCTAACACTGTCATGATCGTAGATTCTACCAATTTTATTTCGTGCGGTTCTCATGTATGTGGGTCCGTCATGGTCCAGTAGTTGTACCGTGAGCTCTTCTGCCGACAAGTCATCACACGGGTGAAGGACAGTCATTCCAGGAATAGTGCGATATATTGCTAAGTCTTCTATAGACTGTGCGCTACTACCATCCGTTCCTGTGTGGATTCCTCCATGACTGCCACAGATATGCACTGTAAGCCCAGGCCTTGCGATTCCATTTCTAATCTGCTCAAATGCTCGTTCAGTGAATATTGCGAACGTACTCGCAAATGGTATCTTTCCAGATGCAGCCATACCTGCCGCAACAAGCATCATGTTCTGTTCAGCGATTCCCATTGAGAATGACTTCGATGGATACTTGGTTCTGAAATGGCAGGATTTTGTGGATTTACCTAGATCGGCTTCGATGACAACTACCCGAGGATCTTCAGCAATTCTGAGTAGTCCTGAGCCGTATCCATCTCTGGAAGCGCCACCTGTGGATGGGGCACTCATGATAACTCCTCCAATGCAATTCGTAACTCATCATCATTCGGAGCCTTTCCATGAAACTCAGGGTTTCCTTCCATGAATGAGACTCCCTTGCCCTTCACAGTCTTGGCTACGATTACACAAGGAGCATGGATGATCGATTTGGCCTTATCTAACGCGTTCAGAATCTCCCGCATCGAATGTCCATCAATCTCGATGACCTCCCATCCGAATGAAGAGAATTTCGAAGCCACATCACCTACTTCCATCTGCACGTTGACAAAGTCATCATTTTGGATACCATTCCTGTCAACAATTAATTTCAAATTTCCAGCCGAATGAAAATCTGCTGCCATTGCTGCTTCCCAAACCTCTCCTTCCTGAACCTCTCCGTCGCCAACCATTACCCAGATTGTTCTATTACTCCCGTCCATCTTAGCTGCTAGAGAACACCCTAATCCAAATGAAAGTCCCATTCCTAGACTGCCTGCAGAGAAATCAACACCCTTGGTCCACTTCATGTCTACATGACCTTGGCATACAGAACCAAGTGTTCTGAAACTCATAAGGTCATCTTCAGACAGATAACCGATTTCGTTCAGTATTGAATAGACTGCAGGACTAGCATGCCCCTTGCTCATGATGAATCGGTCACGGTCTTCCCAGTCAGCATCGTTAGTATCGATGCGTAGAGAATCGTGCCCGTATAATCCGACCATCAAATCTATTGCCGAAAGCGATCCACCTGGGTGCCCAGCACCTGCTTCATGAGTCATTTTTACTATGTTAATTCGACATCTGCGAGACATTTCTTCTAATTCTTCGATAGATAGTCTGGGGTGCTCTCTACCGCTGTTCATGGTAATACTCAATGAGTATGGCTATTGATGCTTTCCGGAGTTACTGGTTGTGAATTGAGCGCGCTAAACAGTCGAGTTAAAATCAACCATCTCATCACGGAAATTGAGGCACTGCCATGGACATACGATTCGAATCAATTGGTGGCAATTCAGACTGGAGGACTAGGTTGAGTGGGATGAGCGTTCCAGATTGTGTCGCAACAGATCCAATTTTGTCATCCTGCCTCCAGACCCTTATCTCTGGAGGTAGTATATCCTCAGAAGTAGGCATTAGCCTGATGCATCACGATTCGCTCAGTGCATTGTGCTCATTGGCTAGTATGGTTAAGAAATCTCGATTCGATAATCGAGTCTTTTTCAACGAGAATCTACATGTAAACACAACAAATATCTGTGTACTAGCATGCAGGTTTTGTGCGTTCCGTAAAGGATCTAGGCACCCCGAGGCGTATGCTCTATCCGCTAAGGACTTCGTAGAACGAATCGAACCATACTCCAATAGGATTGACGAAGTTCACGCGGTCGGAGGCCTCCATCCTGATTGGACAATCGAACATTATGTTGAGCTATACTCAACAATCAAGAATGCGTACCCTCATATTCACCTAAAATCACTTACTGCCATTGAAATAATCCACATTGCAGAGCGTTCTGGTATTTCTGTCAAACAAACACTCCAATCTCTGCTGAAATCCGGTCTCGGTTCAATTCCAGGGGGTGGAGCTGAGATACTTGTGGATTCTGTCAGGAATATCATATGTCGAGGAAAAGAGACATCCTCGGAATATCTCGAAGTACATGCCACGGCGCATGATTTGGATATACCAACAAACTGCACAATGCTGTTCGGTACCATTGAGACGTTGGATCATAGAATTGCCCACTTAGTAACGCTCCGTGAGCAGCAGGAAGAGAGCGGCGGATTCCAGTGTTTTGTCCCATACCCATTCCTGCCTGATAGGAGTAGATTACCGGAAGCACAGTTGGCTAGTTCTAGCGAAGTGGTCCGTATGATTGCTATTTCAAGAATAATGCTCGATAATATTCCACACATCAAGGCATATCGTATGAACTTCGGAGATCATCTAGCTTCATTGTGTCTGACAGCAGGGGCTGATGATATCGATGGTACAGTTGGTCACGAAGAGATTATGCACGAAGCAGGGAGTATGACCAGCGTCGATACGAAATCAGAATCATTAGCTAGAATGATTGCTTCGACAGGGTCAATCGCAATCAAACGAAATTCCACATATACAAAATTCTCAATATTTGAGACTAGTATCGAAACTCAACAAATTTTACCAGTATATGGTCAACAATAGTGGTGAATATGTCCTGGAAAGAAGTACTCGGGAGAGTATCATTCAGCAACTGTGACCCAATATTCTATGGATTGGAAAATAGTTGGGGGATTTTACCAGCGCCACCAGCTTGGCTTACTGGACATGTGATTAGGAAAGATTGTATTACTGCACCGATACCATCAGCCGATTATGCAGAATACCACGATCAATTAGTATTGATTCCTGATTTAGGAATAGTTAGTCGGGGGGATGTGGGATCTGTGTTGTTGTTTGGCACACGCCCCCTTGAATCGATGAGGGATATCGCAATTCCTTCAGATTCATCTACATCTAAGAAACTCCTATGTTGGATACTAGATAATCGAGGTATAGATCCCAAGACAATTGAGATGGGGCCAGACATCTCATCAATGCTGGAGAGTTGTGACGGTGCTTTGTTGATAGGCGATCGAGCACTATCGGCAGCATCCAGTAATCCTGAAACCGTTCAATTGGATTTAGGTGCGGAATGGACCCGTATCACTGGTTTTCCGATGGTTTTCGGTGTATTCGCGACTAGGAAAGATAGCCCCATAGATGTAGTTCTTCGAGCTAGGAAAGATATGTTTGAACAATATTCTAAATTCAAGCAAGATGAAGAATGGAGGAATGAGGTAATCATGGCTACATCATTGAATAGCGGACTGTCAGAATCAAGAATATCGGAGTATTTCAGTCGCGAAGTTGAGAATATTCTCGATACAGAGGCAATTAAGGGATTGGAGTTGTTCCTGCATGAAGCATGCGGAATGGAAGCGGCAGTAGAATGGGTGCGATTGGACTAATACTTCAGACTCTTATCGATACCGAGTCGATGATTACTCGACTCATCATAAATCGGCCAATCTTTGAGCGATTGCCCCCATGGCAACCGCCGTCTCCAAACTGGCGCCAATCCCCGTCAATTCAAATTGATCCGGGCAATTGTCGAGCAGTCTCTTTGGCAAACCCTGCCGACCAAGTCCGATGAACACGCAGAGTCTTCCATCGAATGTCGTCAAATCCACTGAACCACCCACCGGTTGATGGGTCGTTGCAATCGGATGTCCTGCCCTACCACTCAAGGCATCATCAACTGACAGTAATTGGATTCGTTGGGAAGTAAGGAGTGCTGGCAAATGATTCACACCAGCTGTACCTGATTCCTTCCGAGCTCGGTCACACAATTCCTCTAGATTTTCGGTGGGCCAATCGATTAAGGCAATATCCAAGCCAAACCCCCATGCGATTCCAGCAACCCGGGCCAAAGCTCGAAGATGTGGTATAGCCACGCCTCCATCATAGGTTCCAACCAATGCCATGGTATGCCCACGTCTTTCCACTCCCCCCCCATCTGATTGCGGCGATTTCACTTCAAATTCATGCATTGGTGCCAACTCCTCTGCGCGCCCTTGGTCCCCAAGGTGAACAAAACCTTTCGCAATATTTTTCTTGATACGAGTTGCCGTCCGTTCATTTAATGAATCGACTCGAGTTGCTGCTTTTTCCAGTAAATGACGTGCAAATTCAGCGTCACCGGTTCGATCCGCTCTTCCTGCGAGTGTGACTGCATATCTAATCGCATCTTCATTGTCGCCATCCAATGTTTCTGCTAACGTCCGTACCTCGGCAGATGTTGAGGCATGACTGCATAGTGTTCGGACGATTTCAAATTCAACCGACTTGAGTAGGGGCAGTGATAGTTCTAGAGCTGTCGGTTCCAAAGTTAGGCTTGCTTCAATCGCCAAACGATGTAAATTGTCAAGAAATTTTACCGCCAGGTCGGGGGGTGCCTTAGTGATTGATGCTGTAATCTCCGAAATCATATCGTGGTTTTTTGTTGCAACAATAGATTTCATCACTGGGCGGGCCGCTTTGGATTCCATGCCGTAATTTTCAACAGCCAAAAGAAATAATTCGGGTAATCTTTGTTCGGATACCTTGGATGAAATGGATTTCAGAGCATCGACACGGGCGTCTCCGACAGGCAACCCTCCGGTGAGTACAATGAGGTGTTCTATCAACGCCTTTCTAGATCGGGCCCCGGGCCAATTGCCGGCAGATTTTGCGATGATTCCAATGCTCTCGGCCAAGCGCCACGATCTTTCCTCTTCTAGCATTGATTCGACGATGATTGGGACCCATTCAACACGGTCATCCTCATCCATTTCATCCGATGCGCACAATCCACACAGAGCTTCGGCTCGATACACTCCATCTTGGAGGTCCTGTGCCAAATCGAACAATTCACGAGACAATCCCTGTTCGCGGGCTTCACGTAATATTCGTCGACAAGTACTAGGGTCGTGTCGTTCATTCATTTCGTTCGCCACGTCTGTTTTACTACTCAAAGGAACAGAATCAAATTCATTGGTATCGGGTATATCTCCGGACATTCACTCAACTCCCGTGAATTCGATTGTAGATACATCTAACGAGGACTCAACAACACCGATATTCTGGCCTTCTCTAAGGAATCTACGCACCGCTTCTCTCCCATCTTCCCCATAATCCAGTGTTCGCTCATTTACGTACATGCCTACGAACTCTCTGTTAGTATCATCATCAATCCCTCTCCCCCATAATTTGGCGAATTCAAGTGCTGAGTCCGGATTTCTCAGAGAATACTGGATACTACGTCTGATGTCGTCAGTAATTCTCTGACAAATATCATCCCCAAGATCTCTCCTTACAACGTTCCCCCCTAGTGGTAGTGGAAGCCCCGTTCTATCATACCACCAAGCGCCCAAATCAAGGATTAGATGCAACCCATCGTTAGCCCATGTAATTTGACCCTCGTGAATGATTAAGCCCAAATCGTATTCCCCCCTAACTACTGCAGGGATAATTTGGTCGAAAGGAAGGACGTGGACATCCACGTCTCCCCAAGCAATTCTCAGCGCGAGATAAGCACTAGTCCCCAGTCCAGGTATGGCAATTGTCCTAGTTTTCGCCTCATCAGGGGACAACTCAGTTCGAGATACTAAAATTGGTCCATATCCTTCTCCCATGGACGCTCCACAATTCATCAATTGGTATCGATCAGCAATAGTTGGATACGAGTGAATACTGACCGCGGAGACTTCGAACTTACCTTCTAATGCATATCTGTTCAACTGCTCGATTTCATATAGCTCGTGAACATATTTTCTTCCCTGAGTATCTAGTACTCCGGTAGTTAATGCATGGAACATGAATGCGTCATCAGGGTCTGGTGAATGACCTATTCTAAACACGTAATCTTCATCCATAGTAATCCGAATGGTGATGGGTTGAAAATAACTCCTAGGAAGTAACTTGTAGAAGGCAACAGTCAATAATCGATGGGCTCTCGAAATACCATGCCCGATGCAACAAAACTGTCTACGGCAACAGGGCAATTGGGACCCGTTTGCGCCCATACAGGTATGGCGTTGACATTTGCTGAGGCTATTGTGCTGGACAATCAGTATGTTTGTTGGGAGGCATACATCGAAATCACTGGGGCACAACCTGCAACCGAAGGTCGAGAGGCTAGTTCGCTGGACCTTGAATGACGGCACAGTTCATTTGCCTAGACATTTTGTCTTGTTTATGGCCGAGGGATGGAGTCGATTCGCACTCCGATTCTCGGAGTATTACCAATCTTTGGGCGTCAATGATATCTGGTGCCCTCCTAGATTTAGATCTAGGGAATGGATGTTCATACCTTGGGGTTCTAGGCCTCCCGACAGGCATCGCGGATTCACCGATAAGTCCGAACTTCTTCACTACTTACATACAAAATCGCCACATTCATGCTTCCACAGTACAGCATACTATCACGATCCCTCTCAACGCAGTATGACTGACAAGGGATGGAAGGGTGCCGATTTGATATTTGACTTGGATGGAGATCACTTACCTGGGGTCTCAGATAGAGATTTTCCAGCTATGTTAGAATTGATTCAGGATCAGGCATGGAAACTGTGGTCTGAATTCTTAGAGCCGGAATTTGGATTTCAGGAACAATATGTACAGACATCATTTTCAGGACACAGAGGATATCATATCCATGTCAGAGATCCTGCATACTTACAATTGGATTCAAATGCTCGTAGACAATTGGTCAATTACATCCGGGGAGAGGGAGTCAATGTCCAAACTGTGGCAGGGAATTCACAGGGAGGATGGAAAAATAGAGTTGAAGATGGAACAGATATCGTTGTAGAGAAACTGCGTTCCATAGGTTCGAAAAGTGCGACTAGAGGTGAACTCTTAGTTGAACTGGACGGGATAATGAAGCAGAGGCTAAAAAGTCAGGATAGTAAAATCAAATCATTTAGCAAGAAGAAGTTAGAAATGCTTGCTGAACAGAGTCTGAATGACACAAAGATTGAGAGGCTAAAATCCAACACATCTCTAACAGTATTCGGAGAAGAACAAACTTCAGCATTCTGGGAACTCGTGAAAGGCGACTCAGCAGTGGTGCTAGGAGGTGCTGGTGAAACAGATGAAAATGTCACAGTTGATGTAAAACGTGTCATCAGGTGGATCGGGAGTCTTCATGGCAAGTGCGGCCTCAGAGTAACAGAATTACCCCTTAGCAGACTAGATCCAGATGCTTCTGATGCATTCGACCCACTCACTGAAGCGGTAGCTCTGGGAGGTCAGTCTATGCATAAGATTGAGTTAACCAAGGATGACATAACG
>CBFHQW010000046.1:0-284 GCA_965658085.1 Candidatus Thalassarchaeum sp. | reverse complement strand
TGAAGGAGGTACAGGTGACGTAATTGAAGTTCCCGAGAGCATGGCTACGTTCCTTTCTTTGAAAGGATGGGGGGCATTGATATCCTCGTAAGTGAAGATATCGAGTGCCCCCAATCACAGAATATTGAATAGTGGAGAGTTTCGGAATCAACTCGGTGGGCACGTGGCAGTAGACGACGACGACGTTTCTGATGTATCCGAACTCCCTCTTCCTCCATTGCCTCCAGGAATCACATTACCCCCTCCGCCCCCGCCTCCCGTATTGATTGAAGACGAAGAATTTG
>CBFHQW010000045.1:11727-12014 GCA_965658085.1 Candidatus Thalassarchaeum sp. | reverse complement strand
TCTTCGGCTCATGCACCGACCAGTTCATCGCGGACTCAGGAGGGCCGGACTCGACCGAGTGGTGTCCAGCCTCCGAGCCCCCGCGGGGTTTGAGGTACTGGACTGACTCCGACTCCATCGACCTATTCCTGCCAGACTTCGTTCATGGCCTCGTCGATTTGTCCGGAAACACCCTGTCAGGGGATGCCACCTTCGTCGCGCCGGTAATGCTCTGCGTGGCCATTACGGCAATCTGGGTCTATATTCTGCATCAGAGCGAGAAAATCCAGATGTGGGTAAACAGACTG
>CBFHQW010000045.1:0-11717 GCA_965658085.1 Candidatus Thalassarchaeum sp. | reverse complement strand
TTCCTTTGGTTTTGTAGGTTGGATGGTACTACCTTTCTTGCTCTCATGGATATATGCCATGGTGGTTTCAGGACCCCACCTTCCATTCGGTCAAGAGAACCCAGCCTACAACCACATCGATCATCTCTGGGATCCATTCATGTTTATCTTTGAGATGATATTCCTCGGCATTGTCTTCGCCCCTATTCTGGCCGGTCTTATGGGAATATGGGGGCTCTCTAAGAGGATGATTACCTGGTCTGTTGGCTACTTCCTGATGGTTGTCGGGATTCACGCCATGCTGACCTTTGAGGGCATCACCGACGCAGTCGATGTCGGACTACAACCGCTGCCCGCCCAAATTGGCGATGCCACCTTGTACGGTGGGTTGGTATCGCCATTGTCTCTGACGCTGATATCGATAGCAATTCTGATCATCGTCTTCATGGAGTCAGGACTCGCGGTAATCAGTCACTTGGAGTACGCCGCGATGTTACCCGAGGAAGCCAAGAGGAATCCCGAGTACGTCATCCAATTCAGGAACGTGATGAACTCGCACATTGTCCACATGGTTAGCATCACTGCGGTAGTCGCTCTTACCACTGCGATTGCGCTCGAGTTCGACGACTTCTTGATTTCCCTCGTTGGCCTGCTTGAAGGTTCTCAGTGGTCCGGTCAGGTGCGCGAATCACTTGAGCTCCAACTGACCTACGGCAAAGTCATCTCGGCCGGCTTATTCCTTCTGGTGGTTGCCGGCATGCGCTTCGTATTGCCATGGCAACGCGTCACAGGCATAATCGAGACCGGGATGAGTAGGATTCGTTCAACCGATTAAGGAAGAGCTCGAGTCGAGCTTTAGCTCACTACAAATCACAGTTCAGGCCAGATGAGTGGGTTCAAGCCAAACCGCATCGAGCACCACGCATGGTGGAGGCACTCGCAGTCGAGAGCTGCAGTCGCTGTAACTCTCCTTCTGTCATTCACCAGGCCTACAGCGGCCAACACCTCTGCGGCCAACACCTGTCTGTCTCAATTCGTAAACGCACCTCCAAGGAACTCAGGCAGCAGCTCAGGCTGCCCAAGGACGCAAGACACGAGGACGGCTCATTGTATCGAATACTTGTGGCCATCTCAGGAGGTAAGGACTCCGCAGTCTTGCTTACTATGATGCATGACATAATCGGCCCTCGCCGCGATGTCGAGTTAATCTCCGGCTGCATAGATGAGGGCATCGATGGTTACCGTGCACCCTCGCTCGAGTGTGCGAGGCAACTGGCCGAGAGCCTGGATGTAAGATTCGAGACTCTAAGTTACGAGGAGATGGGCTACGAGCGCATGGATGAGGTCGTAACGAGGATGCCGGCGATAGGAGAGAACCACGATGAGGCTAATGGAATGATGCCGTGTTCATACTGCGGCGTGTTCCGCCGTCAGGGGCTGAACGCACTGGCGCAAAAGGTCAACGCAGACGTCATGGCCCTCGGCCACAACCTCGATGACATGGCCCAATCCATACTGATGAACCTGCAGAAGGGCGAGATTGACCGCTCGGTCAGACTGGCTCCACACACTGAGAATCCGATAGATGGAATTGCACCTAGAATAGTTCCTCTACGATGGATTCCAGAGCAGGAGATCCACGCCCATGCAATATGTCAGAGTTTGCCTATGTACCACGGTGACTGCCCACATGCTCCTGGGGCGATGCGTCAGCTGAGTCGTGGAATCGTAGCCGATATGGAATCGATAACTCCTGGTGCTCGACACGGCCTACTACACTCTCTCGATGAGATACGTAGACTACATCGTGAGGCCAATCAGGATTTGAGTTCAGAGGTGAATAACTGCATAGAGTGCGGTGAGATAACCAGCCGAGAAGTCTGCCAGGCGTGCACGATGAAGCAGTGGCTGGCAGAAACTGCGTGAATCGAATATATCAGAACAAGAATGGCCCTGCAATCAACCAAATCCCAAACGCCGTCCCGGCTATCACGTGTAACATGAATATGGATTGATTTTCCTCCCTAGATCCCCATGCATACGTCTTACTGAACAAACCTATAGGGCCTCGAAGCCATACCTTCTGATTCAGTAAGCAGTATCCAACGTAACCCATTATTGCCAGACCTACAGCGATACGTGCGACTTCAATTGTTGACAAATCCATGTCCATTCGTAAGGGAGGGGCTTTATGATAAATACGTCATATTCACTACCTATTGTGAAGGTGTTTTTTCATCATACTCGGGTGGAAAAGCAATCCATCTAATCAATAGAAAGTTGATGTATCCAAAAACACAGGTATTAACGAACCATGCAAATGTATGATGTAAGAGAAAAACTTCAACCATCAAATAATGAAATGATGTTGTGACCACCAGTTGGCCCGAATATGTCCAAAAGGCGCGATTCAGACTTCTGAAATAGGAAAATGTAGAATTGAATGTGAATCTGTAATGCATAAAGTGGGCTTCTACATTGCCTATTGCGCTTGAAACCGCCCAAGCGGCTACTGCTGTGTGGGCGGGCCAAAGATCGACCCAATAAAGGACCTCATAAAGCACCAAAGCGAAGGTAGAATTGAAAATTCCAACAATGTTGAATTTTAGAAATTCATTGAGCATGACTCTGAAAGTCCAACCCACATCCTCGATCCTCTCCCGCATCCACCACATTGCCTTCTTAACGACCTCATTGATGCCTGCATAAAGTAGTCTAGGGAATATGATGCGAGTCACTCTTCTTCATCGCTTGCGAAGATACCTAATTTAGGTGGCTTTGTATTCAATAAAGATTTAGGCAGCGTTGGATATTTCAGAGAATGAGCCATTCTCTGATTCAGAGGATATTATCTACGATTTCTTCCATGTCTTGGCCCCGTCCGCAGTATGAGCACCGTATCTCTAGCGGCTCTATGTTGACCACCCGCAGTTTGTGCGGCAACGGCTCTCGAGCATTTTGAGTGATGCAATTCCAGAATGAGCAGCGGGCGATGTTGACTAAATCTTCTCCGAGTTCTGCCTTCAGCTTCTCAGCAACGCCGTAGTTTCGGATGATGGCAACGCTCGCTGCAGGTGCAATGAGGGCTAGTCTGTCAAGCTCCTCTTGACTGAGTTCGCGGTCCTCGATTTTCAGTACATCCTTGCGCCCAAGTTTGGCGCTTGGTACATTCATAACCATCGATATTGGATTGGAACGTCCTATGTCCAACCTGAGCATACGCAGGACTTGGATTGCGCGACCACCTGGTATGTGGTCGACTACAGTGCCATTGCAAATCGCAGTAACACGCCTCATCTCGCTCATCACTTCACCTTCTTGGGGATCTTTACGCCGAGGCAATCACACAGCAGGGCCATTCTTGCGACCACACCATTGAACGCCTGCTGGAAATATCTAGCATGATGAGTCGAGTCGACGCTTGGATGAATCTCGTTGACTCGAGGTAGTGGATGCATGATAATCATACTCTCCTTGGCGCCGGCCAAGTCAGAGGCTGTCAGCATGTAGATGCCGGCAACCTTGGTGTATTCATCCTCATCGGGAAAACGCTCCTTCTGTATGCGAGTCATATAGATGACATCGGCTTCAGCGATAGTCCCGACGAGGTCAGTGGTCTCAGTGACTTCTGCTCCCTCCGCATTTAGGTCGGAGACTATCTCGGAGGGCATTCGCAGTGATTCAGGAGATACTAGTGTCAGTGTCGCGCCAAAGCGAACTAGGGCGTGAGACAGACTGTGAACAGTGCGCCCATATCGTAAATCACCCACTAGGACGACATTAAGCCCCTCGAGAGTACCGTGCGCTTCGCGGATGGTGAAGAGGTCAAGGAGAGTCTGAGTCGGGTGGTTGCCCGCACCGTCACCCGCGTTAAGTACCGGAATCTCGATGGCATCCGCACTGTATTGCGCTGCACCCTGCTGGGGATGACGGATGGCGGCCACGTCTGCGTAACCGTCAACCATCTGCATGGTGTCATACAGTGTCTCGCCCTTGGCCACTGAGGAACCGGCGGAACTGAAGTTCAGCACCGATCCGCCAAGCCTTTTCATCGCGGATTCGAAGGACATCCTGGTTCTAGTGGAGTTCTCAAAGAACATGTTCGCGAGGACCTTTCCTTCGAGCAGAGGGAGGTAAATCTCGCCCTTGGCGGCAGGAAGGAGACGCTCGGCGTTGTCTAGGAGACCGGTAATCTCCTTGTTCGTCAGATCGTCCATCGTGATGAGGTCGCCCATCGCCTTTCCTCAGCGAAGCCGGGAGCATACCGGTTATCTGTCTTACTATTGGCCCTCTGGACCATCTGACACGATACCGTCGGCTTGATGTGGGGTAATTATCCCGCGCGACTGATGATAATCAGCCGGACCCCAGTCCGAGTCTCGTTCTGCGGCGGCGGAACAGACGTCGATTGGTTTGCCTCGTCCGAGCCTAACGGGGGCATGGTCACCTCATTAGCACTTGACAGACACATCCACGTGACTGTGAATCGGCGCTTCGATGACAGCGTTCGGGTGTCCTACTCTTCAATGGAGATGGTGGACAACTTCGAGAACCTCGAGCACGAGCTAGTTAGAGAGGCCATGAGGATGACAGGAGTGACCTCAGGTGTCGAAATTACGACCATCGCCGACATTCCCTCTAGAGGCACCGGCCTAGGCTCTTCCTCTGCAGTCACTGTGGGGCTACTCAACGCTCTGCATAGGTTCGCAGGGCACGATGCTTCGCCCGAGCAGTTGGCTGAGGAGGCCTGCCGCATTGAGATAGACATCCTCGGACAGCCAATTGGCAGGCAGGATCAGTACGCAGCCGCCTTTGGTGGCGTCAATTCAATCAGCTTCGGCCCTGATGGCGTCGAGGTAAATCCGGTGAAGATATCTCTCAATGTCGTTGAGCGCCTCTCTGAAGAATTTACTCTCGTATTCACCGGTACATCGCGAAGTGCCTCGGAAGTTCTGAGCGAGACCCCTGAAGACCCGGCCGACAAGCTGACCCGACTTCGCGTCATTCGCGGACAGGCCGACGCAGTTCGAGGTATGCTGGAGTCCGGAGATCTTGCCGGACTGGGTTCGTTGATTGGCGAGGCCTGGGATTCCAAGCGTGGTATTTCCTCAGGCATCAGCAATGATGAACTCGATGCTATGCACAACCGTATCATGGCTATGGGGGCCAGTGGGGCAAAACTCCTGGGGGCAGGAGGTGGCGGATTCTTCCTTGTGCACGGAGGGGAAGGCCTGCGTGAAAGATTGGCCGAACTCGGCCCCGAACACAGGCTGATTCCTCTAGGTATAGATGTCGAAGGCTCAGTAATCATCAACGAAGGATAGGTGTCAATATGGGCTCGCGAACAATTTCTCTCGCTCTTGCAATGCTGATGCTCACTGGAACGCTGATTGTCCCGGCTCTCGCCGATGACCCCGAGTCGTTACCATCCGATTGGGAATGGCCCGAGCCTCTGCCACCGCAGGACGATGACGTCTTGGGCAACTCTCAACTCCATATTTCAGGACCGATATCACCGTCTTCGAATATCTCGGCTTCATGGAACGCAAACATCTCTCTGCGGGATGACTACGGCGTCGAGTTGTTACCTGACAGGGCGCTCGGAGTGCGCGCCCAGATTGACCAGCACTTAGGTGATGGCAATGGATGGTTGAGCATACCTGAGATTGCCGATTTCGTTGTACTGGTGGAGAATGCCCGTAATTTTACCAACTCCGAGATGATGGGTTGTTGCATCGTCGACTATTCTCCGTTGCAGATGGTGAAAGAGGTCGAAATCACCGTAATCCCGCCCGTAAACGGCTCGGTTGACAGCAACGGCAGTTGGGGTTGGATAGAGAGTGCCGATCTAACAGGGATGACTGACAGCCGCTCGACTAGAATTCTTGACATCCCACGCGTGGGTGGTGTGATAGAGGAAATCCCTCTCAGAATCACCCTCCCTGATCAGTGGGAGTTCCGATATAGCGCCATGCAGAGTGTGATTGAGGGCAGCCCAAATGACTTCACGGTGTTCCGCCATCAGGCCTCCGTGGCTTCAGATATCCGTATCACTATGGGTGAGAACATGCCACCTAATGCGATAGCCGAGAGGAAGACTGGAAATTCACTGATTCCCCTTTCGATTCCGACTGAATACACAGGAGTATGCACCGACAGCGTCTTCGATGACACCCAGCAGTGGTGGACGGTCCACAGGAACGGCACCATGGTCATCCACTCAACAGACACTAATCTTGTGTTCATCGCCGCTGATGCAGGCTTCTTGGACGGAGAGGTAGCCACCGTAAACCTCCATTGTATGGATGAGTTCTCAGTTTCGAGTACCATGGTGGAAGATATACTGATTGACGGGAGCAATCCGACTTGGGAGGCGACCTTTGAGATCCAAGTCGATGGCAACACTACCGTGTTGGACAGCGGGCAGACTCACATTGAGGTGACTTCGGGTAGCGAGTTCTATTTCACCTTCAGCACCTCGGACTCCAGCGGTCTGCCAGTCAGCATCGACATCACATCCGACAAGTCCGCGGGATGGAGGCACACCGGCTCCGACTACCTCGAGTTCATGGATCGTTTCTTCCAAGGAGAACAGGTCAATGGGATGCACCTCAACGTGACCGACCGTCATCAGGCCAAAGAGCCAAGTGAGTACAATCTCTCTCTCACTATTACAGACGATGCCTCAAATATCGTCACGAGAGAGTGGACAATCATCATCTCTGACGGATCCGGTCCAACGATAATCCCTAACATCATCTCTAATGGTACTCCGATATCTCCCGAGTCACCCGCACGCGCGGGCGAGGACATCATCCTCTCTCTGACCGAGTCCTTTGACGATCTGGATGCAATTGACGATGTATCTTGGGAGGTCAGGGTGGATGGAAAGGTGATAGCCGAGACAGCTCTATGGAGCGAGATTGAGAAACTCTCGCTGCCTCTGTATGAACCAGCGACCTACCTCATCCACATCATAGCCTGGGATTCCGCGGACAACATGGAGCAGATCTCCTTCGGCCTAGCTGTTTCACCCGCACTCGGTGTTTTCCCTTCAGTCTTAGGCCACCATGTTATTGGCGATCTCGTTGAGGGTGAAGCGATCAATATCATCGTCACTATGAACAACACAGGAGCAGACATCGGCTCAGGAGTTCTGTGTTCGGGAACTGTCTGTTCTGACGAGGTAGTGGTCAGCGCTGCCGACCCATCTGGGCCCGGAGTCTTCAGCGCCGAACTATTCCTGAACCTAAACAACACAGATCCAATCAATCTCAGGTTTGTTTGGTCCAGTGACAGCGCGGGCAGTGACGGTGTTTTAGAGATAAACAACGACTACGTCGTTGTATCGCAGTGGCAGATGCCAATGCAGGTACTGTTGGGTGTGCTGAGCGTGCTGATGCTGTTCGCATGGCTCGCTCACCGTACTTGGGGTGCCGAATCACAGAGGCCGTGAGCACCACTCAGGTATCCGCACACCTCTTGACCCCCAACTTAGGGTGAGGGGACATGGTCCTGCTCCCCGACTACCCAGAGAAGACCTTCCTGGCGCATAGACTCAGGGTTGAGAGACTAGCGCTTTTTTGCACACTCGTGCTGATCGGTGGAGGGGGTTGGTGGCTTGCCCCTGCAGTCACCAGTGGGGCCGAGATGCTTCCGAAGGTAGGCCCTGTTCTAGTGCTGTTCGCCTCAGCACTTCTCCTCCCCGATTTGATAGACTACGGGCCGGTTGAGCGATCTAGATTGGGTACAGCGGCAAACATTGCCTGGCCCAGTGTTCTGGCCTTAGCTGGGATTCACTATGGAGAGGGAGATGAGTTGATTGCATCCTTGATACTGGCAGCGATAGCCGCCTTCCTATGGCGCTACACCAGTCACCTACTTGGTGGCAGCATCGGAATTCGCAAATGGAGAGGTCTGACAAGCATTGCCGGACTCGCAATCGCCGTTTCCATACTGGTTTCGATGAGTGGCGATACGGTCCTATGGGCAGGTATCATCATGGCATCGTTGGTGACGATGGTCCCTGATCTTCGAGCCAAGGACGACAATTACGAGGCTAGGGCCAAGTTTTCCAACAGGCTCGAGCAGGTGGAGTCGCGCATTCTCTCCCTTCGAGAGGGTGGGTCGGGCCTTGAACAGTCGGCATCGTTACTCAAGACGGCCCGAGAGGAAGGCTACAAAGATCCCTCTAGGGGGATGGATTTGATTGCGCAGGCAGAGATTGAGATGGAGAGAACTCAGGCAGTCGCAGTCGATCTCGATGCCATACGCTCTAATGCTCTCGAGGCTGTGAAGCGTGCCGAAGAGGTCACCCTCGAAGCACTCGGACCGAGGAAGGCATTCGAGGCCGGCGATAGGGAGGCCAATCTGGGGGCGCCTCGCGAGGCCGAGTTATTGTACCGACGCGCAAAGGAGAAGGCTGCGGTGATTGAGGAGCACTGGCAGAGGGCAGCAGACGCAATCGCTGAGTCCGTGGCTGCAATAGGGGGCCACACTGGCCATCAGGCCGATGCAGTGAGAGACATACTCAGAGCCGCCGAGGAGGCGTTACATGCAGAGGAGCCCAAGGAGGCCCTACACATAGCCTCATCAATCCCAGAACATCTTGAGAGCCTTGGCTCCTCTGAGGATGCTGCAGCCAAGTCGCTGAGCGATGCCGAGCATGCGGTGGCGGCGGCCGAGGACGACATCCAAATAGTCACGAAGGACCGTTTGGATCAGGCTCGCAAGGCCATTGATTCAGGCGACCCCGCTCTTGCAAAGGGCCTTGCTGACAGTGTTCTGAGAGACGTCCGTGCAACCTCTGACGCGATGCAGGAGGTGCAGCGGGCACTACGTCAGATTAAGCAGATTGAGGCTAGGTTCCCAACCGCGAAAAAATCTGAATGGGAGACTAGGCTCGAACAGGTTGTAGCGATGGCAGATGCTGGTGAGTGGCAGGATGCTGTACAGGTGTTGAACCTCCTGACCTCGGACCTACAGTCTCATGAGCATAAGGTATCAGAAGCGACAGAACTTGTTCGCTTCGTAGACGAGGAGTGGAAGGCACTGCGCCGCAGACTCGACTCCGCCGGGATAGGTCCGGTGGACCCAGACAGGATGGCTGCAGAGAAGGCAGTATCTGAAGCATCCAATGCTCTGGAGCAGGGCGACATTGATTCTTGTCACAAGGCATTAGGGGCTGCCAGCGAGATGCTTGAGTCGCAGAATCGCCGAGTCTAACGCCCACTCTCAAAGCAGTATGGACAGTACTGGTTGATTACATAACGATCAGACTTCTGCTCCTCATAGGAAAGAGGCTCCCGGCACCTAAAGCACATCACTATCTCCGCCTCCTCAAGTTGGTGGTCCAGAGCAACTCTCTGGTCGAAAACGAAGCAGTCACCACTCCAATGAGAGCCGCCACATTCCTCCAAGTATCCGAGAATCCCGCCCTCGAGCTGCCTGACATCCTCAAATCCGGCTTTGAGCATGACCGCGGATGCCTTCTCACAGCGAATCCCTCCGGTGCAGTACATCACCAGTGTCTTCGACTTGTAATCATCAGGCAGAGACTCTATTGCGTCAGGGAAATCTCTGAACGAGGGTATGTCGAGCTCTATCGCGCCATCGAAGGTACCTACTCTAGTCTCGTAGTCGTTCCGAGTGTCGAGCACCACGATGTCCTCGCCCCCATCGAGCATCTGCTTGAACTCCGTAGGCGATATGTGGGGGCCGGTGAACTCTACTGGTCTGATGTCATCCCTCCCGAGAGCAATTATCTCTTGCTTGCGTTTGACGAGCATCCTTCGGAACGGTTGGTAGTCTGTGTGACTGATTTTAGTCGGGATGCCTACGAAGCGAGCGTCGGACTCAAGGTGCTGTAGGAAATGGTCAGTGGATTCTTGGGTGCCCGCCAGGAAAAAATTGATTCCGTTGGGACTCAGAAGGACCGTACCCTTGAGTCCCAATTCGAGACAGCGTTCCAGTAGTGGCTCACGAATCTCGTCTCTGTCGGGCAGATTGACGAAGCGGTAGCCGGCGATGTTCACAATCATGACTGTCACTCACTCTGGAGGCACAATGCCGAGTTCAGTGCTGCGATTGGTTATCTCGGCAAAAATCTCCGCTACGAATTCGTCCAATGCGACTCCGTTGCGCTGGTTGTTGTTACGCCCCCTGATTGAGACAGTTCCGTTGGCTGATTCCTCGTCGCCGATGATTACCATGTAGGCTGGACGCTGCGTCCTGTGCATGCGGATCTTCTTGCCAATGGTGCTGTCCGAGTCGTCGATGCGAACTCTGACTCCTGCTTCGTGCAGGGCATCATACACTCTAGAACCGTATTCCTTGTGCTTTTCGGAGATGGTAATGACTTGGACTTGAACAGGAGATAGCCAGGTCGGGAAATTCCCTGCCCAGTGTTCGGTCAGGAAGGCGACGAATCTCTCATGCGTCGATAGAGGTGCACGGTGGATGACGAAGACCTCACCGTTCTCCGCCCCGCTCTCGTCTTTGTAGGACAGGGCGAAGCGCTCCTTAGCGGCGAAGTCTAGCTGAATGGTTGACATTGATTCCTCGCGACCTAGTAATGTAGTAAATTGGATATCGACCTTGGGGCCGTAGAATGCAGCCTCGTCGACTGCCTCGACGTATGGGACACCGAGACTGTCCAATATGTTCCTGAGATAATTCTCGGTGGCAGCCCAATTCTCGGGTTGATCGATGTATTTCTCGGAGTTGGCAGGGTCCCAAAGAGAGAGCCGGAAGTGGTAACTCTCGAAGCCGAAGGCAGCATAGTAGTCTTGCACCATTCTGATATTGTCAGCGAATTCCTGCGCTACTTGGTCGAGGGTGCAGTAGATATGAGCATCATTCATCGATAGCATCCTGACGCGTAGTAGTCCAGTGAGAGTTCCAGAGAGTTCGTTGCGGTAGACAGTACCGTACTCAGCGATACGCAGGGGCAGATCACGGTAGGATCGCTTTTTGTTACGGTACACGAGATGGTGCATCGGGCAATTCATCGCCTTCAGGTAGTAAGATCCGTCGTCCATTTCCATAGGAGGATACATCGAGTCAGCGTAGTGCGGCAGGTGCCCACTGGCCTCAAACAGTTGTTGCTTGGCGAGAACCGGGGTAGTCACCCTGACGTAACCGTAGGCCTCCTCAGTCTCAACCGCGAAGCGCTCAATCTCAGACTTGAGGGTCTCTCCATTGGGTAGCCACACCGGCAACCCCTTGCCAATGAGTTCGTCAATCATGTAGAGCTCCATTTCCTTACCGATTTTCTTGTGGTCTCGCTTGGCCGCCTCCTCCAGTTGGCGCACCCTTTCTTGCAACGCCTCCTTGCTTGGGTAGCACATGCCGTAGATTCGAACGAGGGACTCACGCTTACTGTCGGCTCTCCAGTAGGCCTGGCTTGTGCTGGACAACTTGAACCAGCGCAGATGCGAGGTTCTGGGTACGTGCGGGCCACGGCATAAATCGACAAAGCCCCCTTGGCGGTAAGCAGACGAACCTACGTCGTGACCAATCTTGTCGTCCATTATCTCAAGCTTGAAGGGGTTCGATGCGAACATCTCACGCAACACGTCGTTGCTGTGATCCTCGCGGATGATTACATGGTTTGCTCGAATGTGCTCACTCATCTTCTTTTCAATCGCCCTGAGCTCCTCATCACCAATCGGATCCATGTGGAAGTCGTAGTAGAAGCCAGTATCAATCGGCGGTCCAATAGTTGGTTTGGCATCAGG
>CBFHQW010000044.1:0-12124 GCA_965658085.1 Candidatus Thalassarchaeum sp. | reverse complement strand
GAATTAAGGTGTAGTCATCTCCATCGACCCAAGCCCTGACAACGAGCTGTACCGTTGTCCCTCCGACAGAGGAATTGCCGCTGGTGACTGTGTTAGGAGAATTGCTATTGAAGCCCTGTCCCCCTGGAAGGTAGTTTCCAGTATCGTCTAACAGATGGAGGTGGAGAGTAGTACTGGAGGTATTCCAAGATACGCTTGCGTTGATACGGTGGTAAGATGGCACAGGGATGTTGTACCAGTCGAACTCGTCAGTACTTTTGTCGACATAGCCGTAGTATGTCGCATTCGTAGCATTCAGGGATGTTGCCGTAGACGATGTATCGCCAGCATCTCCACCGGTGTTTGCGTCATTTTGGGTCGGCGGCGGCGTAATCGTGAATATCCAGATCTGCAGAGTGTACTGGCCCGAACCGGACCATTGGTCGACATTGATGTAAACAGTGGTGCCACCAACACTTGTCCCATTAGCGGATACGCTGTCGTAACTCGATATCGAAAGACTGGAATCAATAGTGCTACCAGACGAGTCATACAGATATAGGTCGAAATCGGCATTAGACGGAGACGTCAGGCCAACTGATATGCCGGTGTCGTTCGACATATTGACTCCATAGTAGTCGTTGGTGTCGCTGCTCGCAGTCAGGTTTCCGTAGTAGGTGGCGTTGGTTGCTGGCAACCAGGCTGCGGTTGAGGTAGAGTTGCCCGCGTCACCCCCTGTGCCAGCATCGTTTGCAAGCACTAACCCAGACAAGCAAGAAAGAAGAATCAGAGTAGTGATTGTTCTCGCAGCGCCACGGCTAGTCATAGCCCTAGGGCTATGCTGAGACGCTTGAACTTTGGCACTATAGGATAGTGCGTAAATTGCACCGCCTCTGTACGGCGAATGATTAGTAGGAGTAGAATCCGTCGCCGCTTTTTCTGCCGAGTTTACCCTCTTCTACCATGCTAATCAATAATGGCGCGGGTGCGTACTTGTCGCCCCCGAGACCATCATGCAGGACGTTCATGATGTGAAGGACTGTGTCCAGCCCGATAAGATCGGCCAGTGCGAGGGGGCCGATGGGATGATTCATTCCGAGTTTCATGATTCCGTCGATAGCTTCAGGCTCGGCCACGCCTTCCTGTAGAGTTAGGATTGCCTCGTTGATCATAGGGCATAGTATCCTATTGCTAACAAAGCCAGGCGAGTCATTGCATGAGAGTGCGGTCTTGCCCATCCTCTCTGCTGCAGCGACTACTGCCGAGTTGACCTCTTCAGAGGTATTGGAACCATTGATTATCTCGACCAGTTTCATTATTGGGACAGGATTCATGAAGTGCATACCGATTACCCTGTCAGGCCTATTAGTTGATGCTGCAATCTCATCAATGCTGATACTCGAGGTGTTGCTCGCCAGTATTGTCTCCGGTTTGCAAATATTGTCCAACTCAGAGAATGTGGAGAACTTCAACTCGGGAATCTCAGGGATTGCCTCGACAACAAGATCGCAATCTGAGGCGTCACTCCTGACTGTTGATGCGCGCACGCGCGCGAGGGCGGCATCAGCATCGGCTTGACTCATCTTCTCCTTTGAGACAAGTTTTGCGAGTGATGTCTCAATCGATGCCATGCCACGATCTACAAAGGTCTGCTCGATGTCAATCATGGTCACATGATAGCCCGCACAAGCTGCTACTTGGGTGATGCCATTGCCCATCTGACCAGCACCCAGCACGGCTATGCTACCTATCTCCATGCATCGTCGTGCATACGGAAGGGCATGAGCCTTACTCAACCAATTCGTCTTCGGATTCAGCGGTTGGTGATTCAGCAATCCCCTCAATCTCAGACATGATGCCTTCAAGATCAGGGCCGTGTTTCTCAATCTCATCCCTTCGAGTGCGCCGCCTACGTAACAGGGTTGTTGGCACTGCTATGGCGAGGAGTGCAACGATAACTGCAAGAGAGAACCACCACAGCATCGGGCCAGAGTTCCGGGCGTCCTCGATGGCCCAGTCGATCCATTCTTGCTCCATCACCTCTATCGAAGACGTGTGTTGGTTATTGGCGGCGTCGACGGAGAGTCCGTTGATGGTGTGAGTGCCCGGAGATTCAGGTATTGCGATGTGAATCTCGAACTGGTCACTCGAGTCACAGACGAACTCCTTCGACTCAATCTCAGTCCACATCACCACCATCGTGCCATGCTCACAGATACCACCAATGACTCGGGTTGTGGCCAGAGGAGTGGTTCGGTTGGTTATCTCAAAGAAACTCAAGATAGGAGGAGTGGTGTCCCTTACGATAGAGAGAGTGTAGTTGTCTACGTGGTCTAGGGCGTGAATCTCAATGAGGAACTGGTTCTCACCCTCGATTAGATCGAATACGATAGTAACCACACTTGCTCCGGGCTCAATCAGGTGCTCTCCTTCGACACCAGTTCTGCTCCACCAAATCTCCTGATCGGGCCCTCTCTGCAGTGTTGCCTCGACTTGGTCGATGGCCACAAGGCCACCATTCCAGTCAGCAGCGACATGAGTACTGTAGATTGAGGCGTCGAGCAGAATGTTGCGGCATTCGAGGAACCTGTTGTCATTTTCTTGAGGTTCTGTGAAGTCGACGGCATCCAAGCAGACCTCGTGCACCCCTGTGTGATTCAGCTCAAACAAGGCCCCGCTGGTGATTGCAGTGCGTTCACTAATGAGGACACCGTCGATAGTAAAACGGACATGGACTTCTTCTGTGGATAGCCATGAGAGACCCTGTCTATGGTCGAAGAACGAATCTTCGGTGCCTGGGTTGATGGCCCACTCAACGAGAGGAGGGGTACGGTCGAGAGCTAGGGGCCACTCCTCAGTGGCGGTGTTGTTAGCCCAATCGGTCATCTCGAGGGAGATGAGATAGTCCCCGTCCGGTAGTTCGGTGGTGTCGACTTGGTACTGAGTCACGGTGCTAGTGTTGCCGGGTTCGTCCTCTAGCACTGTCTGCGGGATTAACTGGTCGCTCTCGCACTGTTCGATCTCGTGAGGAGAATTGAGTGCGGTGATTCTAAGGCACCAGTCGCGGATGTCTACTGGGATTGAGACAGAGAGTATTCCCTCGCTCATGTTCACGGGTGTGGAGATCTGTGCTGGAGTGTAGTGGAACCCGGCTTGATCAGAGATATCGAGCAGGTCTGCGCTGGGCGCATCGGGATCATACACCACCCTGAACTCCCTAGTGAAGGAGTTGCCCGCAGGGTCGCTGACCGCCAAATCGAAGACGCTGGTGTTGTGCACGTAGAAGAACGTGGAACTCGCGTTCGATTTGATTTCGGCCTCGGTCAGCTGGATGGTGAGCACGGCATGGCCGTTCTCGTCCAGTTCGACCTCGTTGCCTGAATGGAATAGGCTCGCGCCCGGTTCGGTCTGGATGGTGTAAGTGAGATTCTGCTGGTTGGTAATCCAGGGTATGTTAGACAGGGCCAGTGTGGGCGCTGTAACGTCGTAGGCCACTGAGAGGTATGTCTCAGCGGAGTTGTTTGAGATGTCTTTCAGAGTGGCTCGGTAGTCGTGCCACTGCTCGATTGCAGGTAGGGTGGCATTGACCCAAACCTCCCTGAAGGTAATGTTCTCAGGCATTGCGAAGTGGTTGCCACTATTCCATATCGAAGTCAGGTTATGGTGCACGCCTACCGTGTCGATGGCTTCAACGAGATCGGCTTCGGGAACAATGGTGTCCTCGTCAACCGGTTCCCAGTCGAGGTCGTCAAGACGGAAGCCGATGCCGGTGTCCAAGGCATGTAGGTGAATCGGCACTACTGAACTAGACTGTGTTAGGTTGGCCGGGATGTCAAAACTCACCTCAGGGTCGAGTTCGACCAATTCGTATGTGTAAGGCAGGCGCAGGCTGATGTCTCCTTCGACGGTGATATCGATGAAACCTGTCCAGATTCCAGCTGTCTCCGGCCTCTCATAGGCGAGGTTGACTTGCAGTGCGGAAGATGGGGTTTGCCCTGCAAGTGTATCGCTACCGTTCGGCCAAATCGCATCTATCTCCCCTCCAGTCAGGGATAATTGGTCGGTTATCACGAGTTCGTCACCACCTACAACCTCGATGTCAATCCAGAACTGAACTGTCCCACTCGGTACAGAGTAACCGTGCACTGCGACCGAATAATAGCCGTCATCAGGGTCGACTATTCTGATCGTCTCTGCCGAGGAACCGGACCATGAGCGTGTTACCTCCTCACCAGAGGAGAATGTTCCATCTCCATTTGAGTCGCGGAACAGGAATAAGTCGAGATCTGCGTCCCCATGAGCGTTCATCTTGATGTTCAGTTCAGTAGAGTTCTGGACGGTCATATTGTGCCACCATGAAGCCGTCATCTTGTCGCCGGAGATATCTTGGAAGGCAGTCTCGTTATCGAAGTGGGCCGGCTGACTCCAACCGTATGCAGACACCGAATCGACGTTCAGAGGCACGGTGGAAACCACATGAACTGCGTCTACTCCGCTGCCTTCGGCCCAATCAGTCACCACCTGCTCAAAGCCGGACTCTTCGGCAGCGATGTATCCTACTGAGATATTGAGTGGGTTGTCATTTGATGAGACACCGTGCAGAGCTGTGTGCAGAACCATCTGGTGGACTCCTTGTTCGGCAGGGACGGCGAACATCTCTCGTGAAGTACCGGTGTATGTCCCCCAGTTATGCGAGCCACTGCCAGCATGATTGTTGGTGGACCGTGATTCGATGAAGAAGGTCGAATCGCCATATGCATCTGGATCGTCCTCAGCATATCCGTGAGGCATCTCCGAGAGCCAGAGCACGTCGATATCAGTGTAGATATTTGAGTAGTTAGTGGCGTTGCCATCACCCAGAGCTCCCTGGACAACATCTGACCAGTCTACATCCAAAATCGCAGTCCCACCGGTGTCCCATTCCTCTGGCCACTCCACGGACAGGAATCGCCAGTCACCGCTCTCAGCCCTCCAGTTCCACCTAGTGGCTCCGCTAATCCAACTCTCATCGTACAAAGTCTGGTTCGATACGTTCCCATCCAAAGGCCTCGCATCTAGGTTGAAGGGGCCCGACCAAGGGACATTTGTCACCACAGGAAGAGTCCATGTTCTGTGTGGAACTGTCGTAGGCCAGCCTGTCTGATTGAGTTCGAATGTCTCCACAAGTACTCCGTGCTGGTGAAGACCGGGTTCGGCATCAAGTGGAACTGATACTGTCATCTGAGGTGTAGCCGAACTATTGGCAGGGATCACCGTGCTAGAAGGAATCGTAATCCAGTCGTCTGCTGAACTACCGAATGCTGTCCAGTCAATCTCTATCCTGACTGGGTTTGACCCAGTATCGCAATTGTAGTTCCATATCCCTAGCAGTAGGCCATCTCTGGCGTCTTCGAATGGAAGTCCGACTCTGACTTCCGCGTTCGGGCCATTGGACCACCAGTAAGTTACCTCATCCAACTCATCAGCCTCGGTCCATTCATCTACGGGCATAACATGGTAAGGCGTCTCCCATGAATTGGTGATGTAAGTTCCATCTCCATCAAGATCAGACCATCTGTAGACTTGGAGGAATACCCGTTCCTCGGAACTACGGTCTTGATTTCCATCAAATGCCGAGTACTCTATGGTGGCACGAGCCCTTAACTGAGTAGTGTCTGGAGGTAGCTGAACGCTTGAGTTGTTTGTCAGATGGAGTGGTATCAACAAGTGTGGTCTGTTAGAATCATACACTTCACATTCCGAATTGGTATAGGTCTCATCGCCGAATGCTGGGCCGTCACAGGGGGGTTCACCGGGTTCATCAACACAAGTTATCTCCCCCCTACTCACCCATAGATGCTCATTGTGCTCAAGAGGTGTGTGGGTTGTGGGAGTAAATCTGAGCATCACAGGATTATTCCCGTAGTTGTGGAATCCTAAGTCGACTTGCTGAGAATCGCCTGGATGCATGAGGTTAATGTTGGCGTCCCTGTGTTGCCCTTGGAATGTACCGCTATTCCACTGCGCAGGACTGGCCCACCAAGTGCCGTTCTCGCCATCCAAGGTAGCTGTCGCTCTAGAGGCATTGAACCAACCACCGCCTTGGACAAACGGCTCGTAACCCCTGTCATCGGACGTAGAGAGTACGAAATCCCTGAACTCTTGAGATCCGGGATAGTAACCTAAGTTCTGCTGCCATGCCTGAGCGACTAGAGCCATCAGGCCAGCTGCTATCGGGGTTGCGAGACTTGTACCGCCCCAAGTTCCCCAAGCGGAGTTGGCGTTGCTCCTCTGGTTTAGTGGAATATCACCGGTTGCAGACCATCCCACAGAAACGATGTCTGGGTCCATCCTACCTACCACATTCGGGCCTCGATTAGACCACGGTGCGCTCTGACCCCATGAATCACTGGAACGACTGCTAAATGCGCCGACTGAGAAGATGCCGTGAGCGGCCCCTGGTACCTTGGCGGTGCCGAAGCCGTGACCACCATTGCCTATGGCCACAGAGTATGATGCGTTGTCATTGTAGACTCGGGTGAGCCAGTCAAGGTACAGAGAGTAGCCGTCGGCACCGGCCTCGTCTATCGAGGAGTAACCGAATGAGAACGAACCGATGTGAGGCTGGTCACCCTGAGTTAGGGTGACACCGTCGTAGCCCTCGGCGATGAAACGCCAGCCGTCGAGCGCGTGACCACCTGAGTAGTGGTTGCCTATCGAGGATATGGTAGCGTTCGGTGCCATCCCTAGGACTTTGCCGTCGCTCACAATTCCCTGTGCGGCCACCGCACTGGCGCAAAGCGTCCCATGACTTCCTGATTCAATCATGAAAAGGGTCAGGTTCCCCGATCCGGGAATCCGATTTGCGTAACCATGTCGAGCAGCGTAGGTGTCTGTGTAAGGCACCCCATTGGAACCATCGGCCACCCAGTAGACCAAGCCTCCAGAGATATCCCATAGACCGTCTCCATCGGTATCTAGGCCGGCTGTCTCCTCTCCCGGACGCATTGGAACATCGTTGTAGAAGTCACCATCTCGGTTAATGTCAGGATAAACGGTCTCGTAAAGTCCGGATATCCTGTCATCGACCACCAAGATGGGGACATCTCCGCCTGCCTTGTCAATGAGTCTCCAATCAGGGTGCTCCCCAAGGTGGTAGGCCCCAGATAGTGAGGAATTGATGCCAGTAATGTTGTAACCAGACGTATCGAGAAGTCCGTCGGTGTTGTTGTCGTAATCAATCAGCGAAGTGTCAGCATACCATGTACCCCTTGCAGGGTAGGCCTCACCATACAACAGCCAGTAATACATGCTGTTGTGATCGAACATCAATGGCCAGCCCTCGTAAGGTGACTTAGAATCAGTCACCCTGGCTTGAGTTCCATTCAGATCGGGATGCCCGAAGTCCACTCCAGTATCAGCTATGGCCACCACCATTCCTTCCCCTGCATACCCCCTATCCCATGCGTCGTTAGCGCCATGTATCTCACCGCTACGGACAGCCTCCGGCTCGAATCCAGGAGGAGCCTCGAATGGCATCGTATCATACGGTTCAGGTGTCTTCTCGGCATCCAGCACAGCGATTACTGCCGGGACTCCGGTCAACTTATGGAAGATGCTAGCATCCATCCAAAAAGTCCTGTGATCTACCTGCCCATCAGTCGAATCAAGGGCAACTAGAGTCTCTCCATTCTTGGCCGGCTTCTGTTGCTCTATGGCATCGTTGTCGTGCTGCCACTGACCAAGGGTCGCCAAGGAGCGTGTGATGACAGTCACCCGTACTTGCTCAGCGCCCGAATCAACTCTCTCCCAAAGGCTCGAATCAACCCAGGGAGAACCGCTTTGAAATTCCTGGCTTGATTCTGTATTGATATTGTTGTCAGCATCTTTGATGCTGGGATTGCGTGTATAGGTGAGGTCGGCGGAAGCCATGCCAACTGAGAGGGAAGATAGCAACAGTAGCAGCACTAATGCAGATGCTGCACGCTGACGCATGTTCCAAGCGTACTCCAAGAACCTTTGATAGTGTCGGCTGGATGTCCGTCAAATCAAAAGCAGAGACACGTCAGCATCGGCTCGGAGTCCCGTGGTGTAGTGGTCCATCATACCGGGTTTTGGTCCCGGTGACGGAGGTTCGAATCCTCCCGGGACTACCACTATCTGTCTATTGCCGCGGAATCGTCAGCAAGGTCTCGAGCGATGTTCTTCTGATGTCCTTCGAGGGTGCCGCCCCCAATTTCCAGGAGCTTGGCATCCCGCCATAGCCTCTCGACAGTGTACTCGCCGACGTAGCCGTAGCCACCCATCACTTGGATGGCCCTGTCTGCGATGTTCTTGGCTGCGGACGTCCCGAACAGCTTGACTCCATCTGAATCCAGTCTGTTACCTGCCTTCGAGAGGTCAATTTTGCGGGCGGTGTCGTAGACATAGGCACGCATCGCCCTATACTCGGCCCAAGATTCGCCAATGTGGCGTTGAATCTGTCCGAACTCGCGGATCTGCTTACCGAAAGCTTCTCTCTCGCTTGCGTACCTATTCATCGCCATCAAGCTGCGTCTAGCTATGCCCACTCCCATCGCTGCGAGACCTAGTCTCTCCAGCTCAAGGTTCCTCATCATGTGAATCATCGACTCACCTGGATTACCGACGACATTTTTTGCAGGTACAATGCAATCGTCGAATACCAACTCAGCGGTATTGCTAGATCTCATGCCTAACTTGTCCTCAATCTTCTGGCCCACCGAATAACCCGGCATGCCCTTTTCTACAATGAAGGTGGTTAGCTCGGCCCGTCCCTTGGAATCAGTTCCTGTGCGGGCATACAGCCAAACCACATCAGCGGGCGTGCCTTCCTCGTCGATTGAGCCGTTGGTAATCCACATCTTGCGGCCATTGATTATCCAAGAACCATCCTCGCTCTGCTCGGCGCTGGTCTGCATGCCAAGGACGTCTGTTCCATATCCCGGCTCGCTCATCGCCATGCAGCCGATCCACTCACCACTGCACAGTTTCGGTAGTATACGCTGCTTCTGTTCTTCACTGCCGTTGTGCGCGAGATTGTTGGCGATAAGCTGGTCGTGAGCAAGGTATGCTAGGCAGAGTCCGGGGTCAGAGTAGGAAATCTCCTCATTGATGATGGCCACCGCAGTAGCGTCCATTCCTCCGCCACCGTACTCAAGAGGAACGGAGATTCCAAGAATCCCCTGCTCACCTAGTCTGCGGAACAGTTTGGAGTTGAACTTCTCATCGCGGTCGTGCTCAAGAGCTTGAGGTTCGACCTCGTCACAAACGAAGCTGCGCACCATATCACGCAACATCGCGTGCTCTTCCGTGGGATTCGCGATGTCTAGTTCGCGCCAGCCCTCTCCCATGGTATCGCTAAGCGCCGCCTTCGTATGAGTGATTCGCAGAAGCACGCCTACGGCGTGACCCTTCTGCTATCTCTCGGGAATGGAATTACCTCACGGATGTGGTCGGCCCCCGACAGCCAGGCACAGACCCTATCGACACCGAGGCCGAAGCCGCCGTGGGGCACGCCTCCGTAGCGGCGAATGTCGATGTAGAACTCATATGGCTCGCGGGGAGTTTTCTCTTCGTCAATTCGCTCAAGAATCTCCTTCTCAGACCATGTCCGCTCGCCTCCACCCACAATCTCGCCATACCCTTCAGGAGCGAGTAGGTCGTGGCAGAGAACATATTTCTCATCATCTGGGTCGGGGCGATGGTAGAACGGTTTGGCTATCTTTGGATAGTGCGTCAAAAAATGGGGGACGTCGAAATCAGCGGTTAGCACTTTCTCCTTAGAGTAATCAAGGTCTTGGCCCCATTCAACAACCACTCCCTTACCTTGCAAGATCTCGATGGCCTCGTCGTACCGCATCCTAGGATATTCGCTATCTGCATAGTTAGCGATTAAATCGAGGTCTCGTCCCAATTCAGACATCTCGTCAGACCTCTCATCTAGTAGCGATTTAGCGATGTGTCTGACGACTCCTTCCCCATACTCCATAATCTCAGAGTTACTTGCCCAAGCGACCTCCATCTCAGCGTGCCAGAACTCTGTGAGGTGCCTCCTAGTGCGACTCTTTTCTGCCCGGAAGGAAGGGGCCATTGTATACAGGCGCTCGAGAGCGGGCATCGCCGCCTCTGCATAGAGCTGCCAAGATTGAGTTAAGTAGGCCTTACGATCGAAATATGGTACTTCGAAAAGGGTGCTACCCCCTTCTACTGCCCCAGCTACGAAGTTCGGAGCTTGGTACTCAATGAAATCTCGGTCCCGAAAGTATGAGTGGATGGCTCCGAACACAGTAGAACGCACCTTCAGCATCGTAGTCATCCGGCTGGTACGCAGATACAAGTGTCGGTTATCCAGCAGAAACTCTGTCTGACCACCATCTGCTTCGGCCATGGCGGACTCGGTTATCGGGAAGGGTCGTTCAGGATTCACCGCACCAACAATCTCTCCCGAACTGACTAGAACCTCATGACCGTGCTCCCTGTCGGTGGCCTCGACTGTGCCGCGGATGACCACGCTGGACTCTATGAGGGCTGTACGGAGGCCCTCGAATGTATCGTCACCGACGTCTTTCCTTTTGACTACACACTGCACTACACCAGTCGAATCTCGAATTACTAGGAACCAAATTTTGTTCGAGCCCCGAGACCTGTGTATCCAACCCTTCAGTTCTACCTCGGACCCGTTGTGATCTCCGGCTCTTACGTCACCGACCCAGTGCTGCTTGCTCATCGGCTCACTTCCTATCGGCTACTCGCTCGCTCATCGGTTAAGAAACCTCGATTCAAAGGGGCGTTTGGATGGCGAGTCTGACGGGGTTCGAACCCGCGACCGCCCGGTTAAGAGCCGGGTGCTCTACCTGACTAAGCTACAGACCCAGCCCACCGACTTGACACCACTCTATAACCGCGACGGAACGTGAAATCAGTTCAGTCTGCCATCTTCCTTGACTATAGTCAGCACTTCTGACAACGTCGCCATCACGACCGCGTCGCACATACCAACAAATAGCCCCACCTCGACGACACCATCAACCGAGAGGATCTGTTCTTCCAGCTTACCTGGGTCTGAGATAGTGGGACCGAACTCGCAGTCGAGGATGTATCCCCCATTGTCAGTAACATAGGGCATCTGACCGCCACGCAGCCTCACCTGCCCGGGGCATATTGAGTCTAATTCATTCCGAACTCCCTCCCAGTCACTGGTACCGACTTCCAGAGGTAGGTCAAATCCACCGAGGATGGGCACCTGCTTGCGATCATCTGCCACCACGACCATGGCCCTCGATGCAGCGGCCACCCTTTTCTCTCGAGTGAGAGCGCCGCCGCCGCCCTTGATGAGTTGGAAATCTGGATCGAACTCGTCCGCACCGTCTATCGTCAGGTCAATTTTATCGACCTGCTCTAGAGCGAGTAGTGGGATACCAAGACTCTCTGCCAGATGTCTAGTCGCCTCGCTGGTTGGGACTCCTTTGATCTGTAGTCCCTCTTCGGCCATCCTGCGTCCAATCTCCAGCACCGTGTAGCGGACTGTGGAGCCGGTTCCGAGGCCCAGTATCATGCCACTGTTGACGAATGAGCAAGCAGCGATTCCGGCCTCGCGTTTCAACGCCTCGACCTCGTCCACGATACTCGCTGGAGGTGTGCCGCGCATCATGGTTTCCGCGTGTATTTGTTACTCAAGGCTGCGTTCTGAGCAACCGAGGGGTTCATGCGAGGCACCTGCACCCGTGGGTGCGAGGGAGCAGGAGGGTTGCTGACAGTGTACGACACTGAGGAAAGTCCCCTCTCCGTGATGCAGGTGGTCCGACGCAAGTCGGAGGCCCGGGAGGGTCGGCTCTGCAACAGAAACGAACCGCGCCAGGCGTACTATGAACCCGCAAGGGGGAGGTTTCCTGACCGCGGCTGGAACGAGCATCCCCACCGGAGCAAGTCCAAGCAGGTCTGCATGGCATCGACAGGACCGGGTAGGACGCACAGTTGAATGCGACCAGCCGAAAGGTGAACAGAAAGGGGCTTACTCCCTGCACCCTCGCCTAACTACATAGCGACAGCGTTCGCTATTCGATGACTGCCTCGAGCACGGCCTCATCAGATAGCACCCCGCTCTGCTCATAGTCGAGCCAAGACTCTCCTCTGGTGATTCGATGTC
>CBFHQW010000043.1:0-12357 GCA_965658085.1 Candidatus Thalassarchaeum sp. | reverse complement strand
TTGTTCGGCTTGAAACCGAACGCCTCGAAGGGCAGGCCGCTCCCCTCGTAGAACTGCATCATCCACTCAACGAAGTGCAAACGCACTGTGTGGATATTTGGACTGAATACGCCCAGCACTAGGGCGAAGAGTTGTACAAGTAGCCAGCCAACAAACATTACCGGCAATAATACGATGTCAATAGTCGATGCATGTCCTAAGTCGGAAAGCGTGTGGGCCATACCCTCGTAAATCATCTCGTTTCCAGTGGCGGCAATCTTCACGCCCACCACTCCGACTGCGAACAGCCTGACGTAAGAGACTACTTTTGGCAGCATCCCTAAAGACTCTAAGACACCAAGTGGGATTCCTATGATGCCCATCTTTTCATAGTGCGCGAGCAGAACCATGACCATCACTACGCCGACTCCCGTGATAGCTGCTCCAGGCATCAGCAAGTCAGATGCTGAATCCACTAGGAATGCATATGCGAAAATGAAGCCGCCGATCAAGACGGTCATCCACGAGCCCTTCTCGAACAGCGCGTCGACGAAGCCGTGCGTCTTGTAGATGTCACGGAAGCCAAGGACGAGTCCTAGGAAAACATGGATGACGCCCATGTAGATGGTGATGAGTATGAGGTTCTCGAGGTTGGATGAGACTCTGTGGAAGGGGTAGGCGAGGACGACGTTTAGCGGACCCTCCCAGACCCAGTAGAACTCGCCACCGTTCGGATAGAGGTTGGTCATCCAAGCCACCCACCAAGGCGAGTGCGCGGACTCCCAGTGGTAATGGGCGTGCGTTCCGTCGGGTAGGTACGCGGCCTCGCACTGGGCCACACCGATGATGTGGTCGATGTCGCAGTGACCATGAGGGAGGAATTCGAAGCCAGCGAATTCTCCGTATATGTAACCAAAGATTACTGTAGACAATCCTATGGTGAACAGAAACCCTCCAACATTCTTCATCATTGGATTGATTGGGAAACGTCGCCAGATGAACCAAGCCATGCCCATCACTGCTAGACCGTAGGCCATGTCACCGAGTATCAGTCCGAAGAACAATGGATAGGTCAAGAATATGAAGAAGGTAGGATCAATTCTACCGTAGGCCGGACGACCCATAACATCAGTCAGCATTTCGAACGGTTTGCTGTAGTTTCTGGGAGAGAATGCAATGGGCGGGAGTTCGGGCGCATCCTCGTCGTGATGGTGGTGACTGCTGTGTGCAGGCGGAGTGAACTTCTCGATGCTGACGTGAGTACATATTCCGGACAATGCGGCCTCGACCTCGGGGGCTGTCTCTGAGCGAATCCAGCCATCTAGTACGAAAGCGTGATCACTCACTGCAACTCTGACTGGAGCAGTAGCAATCTCCAGATCTCTCTCAAGGAGTTCCATGCCGCCAAATAGCATACCTCCGTTAGACTCGGACCAATCCGAAATATCTGAATCCAATTCTTCTGTCTTATCCGCAATCTTAACCTTCCTCTCTTGTAACTGTAGAATCCTATCCGAAGGTAGGCCCTCCGAATCAGGGACTGAAATGGCTTGGAAATCCTCGTTGGCTAGCATCTCTTGGACCGATGGTGCATCCTCGTTGCGGCAAAACACTGCTAAAACTGATGATTTTCCGACTTCGCTGCTCATGTGGATGGCGGATTCTCCTAGGCCAGCCAGAGCTGGTCTGGCCTTGGCCAACGAAGAGACGGTGCCGATGAATGCAGTCACATTCTGATAGCCCCTCATTAAATCGAGTTCAAGGCTGAGGGGTGCTAGCATCTGCAGCACTTCCAACTCCTCATCGACCTGAGAAGACTCGTTTCGAAGAGTGTCTAATTCCTCGAAACGTTCCAATGCTGAGTCGACGAGTTCGTCAATGGGACCCGATAGAGTCCTGCGGACCTCTGGTGCTGACAATAGCTCCCTCTGATCTGCAGCCTGCAAGTTTGAAGCCGCTCCTCGCATCTTGGTGAGTCGTCTACTGATACTCTCGGACTCATCTGACGGTGTCCCCATGGACAATCCTTCTTCGGTGCTGCTGTATTCATTGATGTGCACCAAGGACAGGCCTGCAACCACATCTATCGCTGTCTTGAGTTGGTCCCGGGTGCCCGCAGCGACAAGCCGGGACATTTCCTCTGTGGTGAACTGGCTCATGTTACACCTCGTGTCAGTTGTCTCAGGCTTTACGGAAGGCAGAGAATACTACGTCGGCAGCCGACTTGCGGTTCTTCTGGCCGTTGGCTGCGACTTTTTCCAATTGAGAATCACCCTTAGAGGCGACTTTAGCCGCCTCCTTCGCAGAAGAAGCGCGCGCTTCACTAATTATCGAAGTGGCCTCGTCGTCGGCGCTTTGCCGGCCTGTGCTCAATGATTCCGACGCCTTGACACGGGCGTTTGAGATGGTCTCGCTTGCCTTAGCTGCGGCGTCTGCACGGATTCTCTCTGCTTCGCTCTCTGAGTCTTTGATGGTTCGGAGTACTTCTGCTCGTCCCATAGTGTCACCTTCGGTGACATGCGTGAATGTCGAACAGTATATCACCTTGACCTTCCCATTCCTTCGACTTACTGGAGCATATCTGCGGGATTCAACCAAATACAGGAGGCTGGAGGGCAAGGCGTGGATACCGAGAAGATCGGTGCCGAGGAGTGGAGTGAGCTCCAGCGCAATCTTGAGGAAAGTATTCCAGCGTATGACAGAATTAACAGATTCGCCACCTTGGGGCAGGTCTCCAGATGGCGCAGGATGGTTAGAGATAGACTCCCTCAGAATGGCCGTATCCTTGAGGTCGGATGTGGGCCAGGGAGTTTCGCAGAGGATGTTGTCGGCAGGACTCTAGTGTGCCTCGACCCAATTCCTGAGATGCTCAGAGTTGCCGAGGACCGAGTCGGCCCTAAGAGGGCTGCTAGGGGGGATTCGGCGGTCGAGTTCGTAGAGGGGACGGCAGAGGAGTTACCTTTCGATGCTGGTTCGTTCGACGCGGTTTGCTCACTGTTCTCATTCAGAGACTGGTACGACAAGCGCGCAGGTCTAGCGGAGGTTCTGAGAGTGCTCAGGCCCGGTGGTACCCTAGTGATAGTGGACCCTGCTAAGATGAATCAACTCCACGGAGTCCTTGGATGGCTCTGGATGAGAATCTGGGTCGGAGCATACGCTAGAATGATTTTCAGAAGGAGCGACCATCCTTGGAGGTGGTTAGCGAAGACATACTCCAGTTTCGGAACTACAAGGGATTACGTCAAGATGCTTGAAGAGGTCGGCTTTGTCGACGTCCGTGCAAAGGTGGTGTTTCCCGGTATGGCCACCATATGGCAGGCGTCCGCACCTTAACCTAGCAGAGGACGGCAGGTCACTGCGCGCCAGATGAAAGGTTTAGTCAATCTGTTGAAGGTCAGATTGAGCAACCAGTCAGGTGAGCGGAACAGCAGACTTCCGAGCCTGAATGCCCGCTTCGAATTGCGCATCACCTTGCCCATCTGAGCCTCCCACCGCACCTCATACTCACTGAGTGAGGTGCCGTCGCGCAAGTGCTCTGCAACGACCTGCCCAGCGATGCGCCCGCCAATCATCGCGATTGTAATCCCAGCACCATTTGAAGGAAGAACCATTCCGGCCGCATCGCCGACGAGCAGATGTTTGCCCTTGACAAAAGATTCGATAGAGCCTGACATCGGCAAAGAGCCAGCTCCCCTGAATTCGATTCTTCCCTCGTATCTCGAGACGAATTCTTCCGAGTACTCATTCAGGCTCTTCCCACGGGCCAGAGCCGTCTGGATTCCAAGACCTATGTTGGCACCTCCCTGCTTGGGAAACTTCCAGGCATACCCACCGGGCGCCACAGAGCCGAAGTGGAGCTCTAGAGCATCTTCGAACTCTCCGGACATGAGGACGAATTTGACTGGGATGTTGAGCGACTTGACCTCCCACTCGGATTTGCGCAAGGGATCGTTGTGACCACCGGCCCCGATGATTACCCTTGCAGTGTACTCTGAGCCATCCCTTAGACAAACCGTCTCTCCCTCCACACTCTCTACTCTACTGGCGACCAAGTAGTGTGCACCACTCGACTCGGCGAGAGCAACTAGGGCCTCATCATGAGCGACCCGGTCGAGTACCATGCCCTCGAAATCATAGCACAGCGGCTTGCCCGAAGGAGGGACTAGTCGCATCTCGCTGGTACGCATTGAGACAGCCGAATCAGGAGTCCTCAGGAGGTCATCGATCTCGGGAACGTCGGGGCATAGCCTACGCATCTCATCGTTGCTGGGAACCAGCTCACCGCACTGCAGCGGCGAGCCAATTGGATTCCTACCATCTATGACCAGCACGTCGGCCCCGCCTTCGGCGATATAGCGGGCGGTGGTGCTTCCCGCAGGACCGCCTCCAATTACTATGGCGTCCCAGTCTGTGCGAGGTGGTTGCATGGGCTCAGTTCCGGCGCGATTCGGAGATTTTTACTAACTCGAACATCATGTCGCGCGCTTCGGTTCTAGGCAGAGTTTCAAGCGCTTCCATGGCACGCTCGACGTGATTCTCGATGAGTTGTTTGACGTAGTCCAAGGACTCTGCTGAATTAAGCAACTCAATCAGCTCTTCCCACCGCTCGTCGCTGAAGTTCTGGAGGACGTCGGCCAGCCGCTCGCGCTCGACTCCGTGCAGCATGGTCAGAGCATGGATGATGGGTAGGGTCATTTTGCCGTCGTGGACATCGGCCCCTCTCGGCTTACCCATAGAGGGTTCTCCGATTAGATCCAGCAGGTCATCGACCATCTGAAAGGCTCTTCCGAACTCCATGCCAAATAACTCCAACGCAGTGACTGTGGCCTCGGGAGCTTTTGCTATTACCGCTGCACCCCAGCATCCCGAAGCGAAGGGGAAGGCGGTCTTACCATCGACAATGGAGTAGTAGTCCTCCGGAGTGGTGGCGAGGTTTCCGATGTGCTCGAGCTGTTGGAGCTCGCCAGTGGCGATTCGCCCGCAAGCTTCAGCCACGCGATCTACCACATGATCATCGTGACGCCCTCCGAGACCGAACCCCAGTGCAAACAGGTAGTCGCCCGCAATGATGGCTTGAGGCAGCCCAATGGAAGTGTGCAGGGTCGGCTTGCCGCGACGGACCTTAGACTGGTCGTAAATATCATCGTGGACGAGCGTTGCTGTATGGATTATTTCCGTAGCCATTGCGAGCTTCATGACCTTAGAGGAGTCGTCACCACCAGCAGCCTCGAAGGCGAGGATTGCGATGATGGGCCGGTACCTCTTACCTCCTGCCAGTAGGATGTCGCTAGCCAGCCTCATCGCCGGGGCCTCGGATCCAGCCATACGCAGCTGCACGAATTCCTCGAGCGCTTCCTCGATTGCATCTCTGCGTCTGTCGAGATTTGCGCTGATTGGGGTCATTGAGACCATGTGATTCGACCTTTCTTGGCGGGGGTCGCCTTATCAACAGGAGTGTGTGCCGACCAGACGGGTACGATGCGTGCCCCCTCCCCCGAGGTGGACGATAATGGACGAACTAACACTCGCTACCATTGATTCACCAGACTGCCCCGTATCCGAGCATATAGCGATACTTTCAGCCTCCGGAGATGCTCCTGAAATCTCCATAGACAGCCGAGCAATAAACGACTTCCCAGAGGGACTAGCGCTGCTCGGGGACGGCGAGTTCGACATGGTGGCAATGCCTGCTAGGCTGCTCCACGGCAGGCAGGCAGAGATGCTGGCAGCCGGTTGTGAGGTAGTCGGAGCGAGAGCTCCCCGACGCCCCAACCTTGTCCTTGTATCCGAGAATAAAATCAACTACCAACCGAAGTCAGCCATCATACTGTCCGACTCCAAGATGGTTCGCAGACAACTCCGACGGGCCCGTAGGGGCATCAGAATCCTCGGACCCGTGGCTTTCGCTGCGATAGTCGGCCTCGATGAACCTCCGAGTGACCCGGTCCCCCTGGTAGAATGGATGGAGGACCTGAGACAAAGCGACGACATCGACGGTTACATCACCTCGAGGCCGATCTACGACGGGCTTGACATAAGCGGCCGCAGACACGCCCTACTACCTGACCCCAAAGACCGGGGTGGCGTCCATTTCCTGCCTCTTCCATACGCCGATTTGGTGATTCTGGTAGCCAGAAGAAGATTTCCAATCAGCATCTCGGAGCAAATTAGTGAGCCAGAGGGGAACACCTCTTGGCGAGTCCAAGATTTGATGATATCGGGACTGAGTGAGGAGATGCTGGAGCGAACTGGAATTCTAGTGAGGCATCGCCAGGTCCGCTCTCTGATGAAGCAAGCAGAGGAGCATAAGGATCTCACTCTCGAGCAGTCGTGTCACGATACTGAGGGAGAGGTCCTCAGTGTCGACTTGCACGTCGAAATTCGGTTGGAGATTGTCTCCAAGAATGGCCACAGGACGTTGGGTCTTGACCGAATAGTCAAACATGCCCATTTTGAGCACGCCACGATTTCGCTGCTGCGGGACTGGGAGGTGTTGGTACGAGAGGCATCCAGAGAGGTTCCAAAGGACTTCTACACGGACAACGATGCTCCCGCTTACATCGACCTATCCGAGTAGTGGCCGGATGCATTTCACTCTAAACTGCCTTCCTAGCACCTGTGGTGCGGCGTAAGCGATATGACCATTGGATGCTCGAGGGGCCTGAGAGGGTACTGCTTTGGAGATTGACAGAGTGCTGCTAGACGCCCTGTATAGGGGACGTCTTGTCGAGTTGCGAGAAAGGGCTGAAGAAGCAGGCCTGAGCAAGAGTGGTTCGGTCGAAGTGCTGCGTGCTAGGCTGATTCACAACCAAATCCTCAGTGAGTCTGATCTGTCTTGGGAAGGCATCCAATCAATGTCGCACAAGGAGATAGGTGGTGTGCTGAAACTGTTCGGAATTAAGTCATCTGGCTCTTACAAAGAGAGACGTCAGAGGCTGTGGATGCATCTGAACTTCGACTCACGCAGACTCACTGTGGAACGTCTGGCCGAAATGGAGAGGGACGAGTTACACGAGCTTTGTCAGAGATTGGAGCTGCCGCTTACGGGAAACCGGACTGTGCTGATGGGGCACGTGGCAGGAGTACTGACCAGTCAGTCCAATGGATGGGGCAGAATCAAGCGCAGCCTATGGCGAACGGGAATACCCGATGCATCTGATGTTGAGGTGATTGAAGTGGAGTCTGTTGAGCCTGAAGAGGAGGCGGTCGAACTTGAGGAGGCGGAGTTTGAAGCGCCTTCACCTAATGCGGTTCTCGAGGACGCCGGCGACGCACTGGTCCTTGAGCTCGACAAGGCCGAGCCTTCGATACAAGGCGCCCTGCTGACCATCCGAGCTAGAGTAGAGGACCTCGAGAGGATGGTCGGGACAATCCTCAGAGGTCACGGAGGAAGATGGGGGGGCGATGAGGAAGCACTCCTCATCAGACTCGCGGAGCGTAGAGGCTGGCCATTGGAGCAAGAAGAGGTGCGTAGAAGAGTGATTGGCGTAGCCACCAACATCGCTGAGATTAAGGGTGCTGAGATAGGTAATGGTCCCAGACAAAAGATCGATTCCGCAGAGACGCTAGAGCGGGTCAGGGAGAGAATGCGATACGCAGAGACGCTGATCTCTGAGCCCAATGAGGAGTAATCACTCCGGTACCAGTTGGAAGAAGCCGAAACGTGGCTCCATCACCTCACCCTGGTCGCGAGCTTGGTCTATCGCGTCCTCGGCCGACTCTCGCGAGTGACCGCCGTGAACGAGAGCAGTCACTAGATCGTTGTACTCGACGCCTTCACCAGTATCGCGCGAGCGAATCGTCTCGACGATGAGTTCGATAGCGTCGCCGGGTTCAGCAGAAGGCTCGTTGCCTTTCGGCGCCTGTGAATCGGCCTCGTCTAGAGTCGTTACAGTAGGTTGCGGCGGTGCCTCCATCAGACTGGTCCTACCTGTCGCCATAGAGAGGGCTTGTAGGACCCCGACGCGGTAGCCTTCGGGGTCAAAGTCACCATAGTGGCCGCGAGCCAGTATCAACCCCTCTACGAGATCGTGCGGTACTCCGGCTTCCGCTAGAGCAGCGGGAGTCGAGTCCGCCTCTAACGAGGAGGAGTGAGCGTCGATGCGTCGCAGAGTGGCCTCGGCTGCCTCAATCAGCCAATTAGTGTAGCACTCCCTATCTATGATTGTAAATTCCTCTGCGCGCAACGAGGTGAACATACCACCATCTTCTGTCTCGAACCACCTTGCCTTGCCGACGAGTGCCATCAGGAAGCGATCGCCGCTCTCGAAGCGTGCCATCAACTCCTCAAAATCAGGATGCAGTTCTGGCTGGAACGAAGCCACACTGAATTGATGGTTACCAGTTGGGTCCCTGACGTGACCGGAGTAGTTCGGGCCGCTGTCACCCTCACGACGCTCCATGCGGTCGATGACTCCACACACTAGAACGCGGTTAATCTTGGCACCAATCTTTGTGATGACAAACGACGGGTCGTACTCTCCGGAACCCTCCTCGGTCAACGAGGCATCCCGGTACTCTTGCGCGAACAACCTCACAGCACTCTGACGCGCATTGCGCCGCGTTGGCTCCTGAATCATAGTACCACCCCCCAGCGCTGCATCACCTGATTGGCTGCCTCAGCAGAGGGTGTCTGGTTCTGCTCTGCCTCGTCGGCAAGCAGCATCGCCCCCTGTTCATCCACTATCGAGCGTCCCTTGATACTGAAACGCTGAGCCAGCACACGCTGGCGCAATGAGGCTACGAAACCATCACGACCCTCCTTGGAGATCTGTTCCTTCACGGATTCCTGATTGACACCGAGGAACGCTTCGGAGACGTCCTTAGACATCAGTAGGGAGGCGTTGGACACCCCATCATCGATGACGAACCTGAGTCTCAAATCCTCCTCTCCACGCTGTGGGCCGTGCTCTGCACAGGCGTCGTCCCTGAGGACGCGTCTACACTCGGGACAGCGCTCGACTATGCCTGAATCGGGACGCACTGCGACAATCGTTCCGCTGGTTCGGATACCTCGGCGCGAACCACCGCTCACCATAGTGGTGAGATCTATGTCTATCCAGTGCTGCTCTGGATCTATCGACTCCCATGGAGCGTCGGACAGATTCGAAACCTGTGCTGCGTCGTCGATGACCAAATCAGGCGAGCCCTGCCAAGACTGCACCCTTGCCCCAGTAAGGTGTAGGAAGTCCCCCGGCTCTGGTTCGGTCTCACACCACGCCGTCAAACGGCAGCGCCCGCTCGGATCGATGACGTCCCCACTGCGAACCACTCGCTCAGAGCCATCCTCGGATGTGAATGAGCGCTGAATCCAAGATTCGACCTGCACAGTAACCTCAATGTCGCGCATGCCATTACGGAGGTCCGAGATAGCGACCTTGTTGGCCTTGGACAGTTCCTCCATACTGGTGAATGTCGAATCGTGGTAGACCTCGATTCTAGTGCGGTCGCCAATGTTGACCTCGGGAGTTTCGCGGAACTTCCTGATTGATGCGTCGTCGATTTTGAGAAGGGACCCGGGCTCATGCTCCAGAGGAACCCATGATAGGAAACCGATGCTGCCACTGGCATCACCGAGCCTACCACGGACGACCTCGAGTTCGCCACTACCATCGCGCTTGACTATGACATCTGGCTTAGCCGATATCAATCGCGCGACGAGATTGACGTAGCCCTCATTCTCTGAGGCGGTGGCGATGTCGACGGGTTCACTGCTGGCCTGCACCACCGGAGTGCCACCCTCTTTGAGGACGGTGACTCGGGTTGTCCGATTAATATTGAGCGAGCGTTTGTCGTTCCACTCGTTGACTGATGCACCCTCAAGGCGCACTACCGAGCCAGGCGCTAGGTTCTCACCTTGCTCACCCCAGTCCTTGAAGTCCCAGCGCTCGCGATTGTCACTACCTTCCCATGGATTATCCTCAATCCAACCGAAGGCCACCTGTCGCTCCTCGCCGCGGACCATCTGGATGCGTGGCGTGTAGGTGATTACCGCTACCTCGATGGTGACGTTGCGATCCTCGGCACCTAACTCGGAGAAGCGGTTGACCTTCTTCTCGACCTTAGCAGGAGCTGCAATCTTGGTAACTTCCATCCCTGCTGCAGTCTGAAACTTTCTGACCACCGAACGCAGAGCGTCCTCAGGAGGAATCAGGAACTCCTCCTCGTAGCGCCGGAACTCCTCGATTATCTCGCTGTCGTCCGCATCGGGACACTCCTGTTTGACTATCTTCACTTGTGTTTCGTATCTTCCATCTTCCGTCATTTACTCACCTACGTCAGTGAATGAGGTCTGAGCCTACATAAACCACTGATGCGGCAACTTCCGGGGAAGCTTCGGGCAGCGATGCTAGGGCAACGTTTGTTTGTGCGTGTTGGGGTAGACTCAGCACTTCATCACCTCTGGGACCTCGCGTTTGACTCGGCGGTCTTTGAAGATGCGCATTGTTAGTGGCCTTCAAGTGGAGGCGGCGTTTATTCACAGAACCTCTTGTCAAGGGGTGATGGCGGCCAGTCAAGTGTGCAGATTCGGGGTGCTTACAGCCTCAGACAGGGCCAGTGCGGGCGATTACGAAGATCTCAGCGGGCCGGCCATAGAGAAGTTTCTCGGCGAAGCGGTGACATCCCCTTGGGAGATAGTGCGCTGCCTCGTTCCTGACGAACAGGGTCTGATCGAGGCGTCACTAGAGGAGCTCGTTGACAGCGAGGGCTGCTCTGTAGTGGTCACTACCGGAGGGACTGGTCCAGCCCCTCGTGACGTCACCCCCGAGGCTACCGAGGCAGTTTGCGAGCGCATGCTTCCAGGGTTCGGCGAGCAGATGAGGGCAATCTCGCTACATCATGTCCCCACAGCCGTGCTGTCGAGACAGACTGCGGGCATCCGCGGCTCCTGCTTGATTCTAAATCTGCCAGGCTCTCCGCGCTCGATACGAGAGATACTCGACGAGGTATTCGCCGCTGTTCCTTACTGCGTTGACCTCATCGGAGGCCCCTACATAACTACTGATTCGTCAGTCGTGGATGCCTTCCGACCACCACATGCCCGACGCGAATGATTCATGCGGGATTCACCGCTCGCCGGACCATGGCGAAGCTGAAGTCTGGCGACACAGGTAGTAATCGAGGCGATGACGAGATGAGAGAAATCGAGGTCGCTCTAGACTTCACTCCCAACGCCCTTGCCTCACTGATGTACCGGCAGGGCGACACCGTGGTGTTGGCCTGCGCGACCAAGGCAGCCGGGTTGCCGCGCTGGTTCCCACGAGACGCCGAACGCGGCTGGGTTCACGCCGAATACTCTCTACTCCCCGGCTCTACCAACACCAGATTCCGCCGTGAGCGTAACGGTGCCAAGGGCAGGACCCAAGAGATTGAGAGGCTGGTAGCGCGCTCTCTGCGAGGTGCAATAGACCTCGAAGAGCTCGGGCCTATCGCACTGACTGTCGATTGCGACGTGTTGAACGCCGACGGTGGCACACGGTGCGCCTCGATTACAGCCGCCTCGTTGGCTCTGAGACTTGCCGTCCGACGCCTGATTGCTTCTGGTGACTGCCTGCCAAAGGAAAAGCGTCTGAGTAGAGAGGAAGTCAAGAAGGGGGTTGAGGCGCCTGAACTGAGTGAAACTGAGAAATTGGCTCACGAGATGGCAGTGATGCCTAACGACGTCGGGGCCCTGAGTGTTGGAATGGTCGCAGGAGAAGTCAGAACTGATCTTGATTACGTGTTGGATAGCAATGCCGATGTCGACATGAACGTCGTGATGACTAGTGACGGCGGCTTCGTCGAAGTTCAAGGAACCGGGGAGGAGGCAACTTACACTCGCGAAGAGCTCGATGCGATGATCGATGCAGCAACAGTGGGCATTTCCGAGTTACACGCCTTCCAGGCCAGTATACTCTCTGATGCGAGTTGATGGTGGGACTGGCCGGACTTGAACCAGCGGCCTCCGCATCTTCAGTGCGGCGCTCTCCCAGCTGAGCTACAGTCCCGTAGCACCCTCGCCACTGTGGGTGCGACTTCAAGCCTTCCGAGCCGGATTCGACTAGAAGACGTCGTCGTCGTCGGCTTTCTCGTCGAAGGACATCATCTTGCCTGATTTCTTCTTCGCTGCCGCCTTGGAAGTTGGTTTCTTCTTCGCTGCCGCCTTGGAAGTTGGTTTCTTCTTCTTATCGGCGGGCTCCTCGGCCCCGTCATCCTTGCGGGACTCTGCAACCTCTTTCTCGAGCATCGCGAGTTCCTCGGACGACATGCCCGCCTCAACGGCTAGCTTGACTCTCCTCTCGTCACGGGCCTGGATCTCCAGTAGTCTCTGCTTGGCCTTTTCATAGTGCTGGAGCATGTACATCGCATCATGCTCCAACAGCGGTGAGTCGGAGATGA
>CBFHQW010000042.1:0-12658 GCA_965658085.1 Candidatus Thalassarchaeum sp. | reverse complement strand
GACGTTGACACGAGTCACTATTTCTCCGAGCGGAGTTACTGGCCAGCGGTGGCCAAAGCGCTCAATGCTACGCTCGAGAGGAAGTTCGAGTTCGTGGTTGCTACCCTCACATACGCCTCGCAACTGACAGCGTTTGCAACGCGCTCTTGGGTCAGAGTCAATGGGTGTTTCAGAAGGTATGCCTCCTTCGTCGAAATATCGTAGCGGTGCCGGATCGGGTCGGCACTCGTCAATCGAGGGGTTGCGAGCGTGAATAGTCTGATACAAATCTTCAAGCTCCTCGCTGAGAGTCTGCATCTCCTCCTGATTCGGCTTAGGCACATCCTTGATTGTGCCAGTTCCAAGATACCAGATTTCTAGTGCCTCAACCTCATCTGCCCTGCCATGAGTCTCCCACCACAGCCAACAATAAAGGCGCAGTTGGTCGATGTAACCACCTGAGCGGTCGCCCCTTCCTATCGAAGCCTTGAGGTCGATAATCCGAATGGCACCTGTCCAGTAGTACACCATATCGTATTCTCCTTGAAACCACTCTTCGGGATGTGAAGTGGTCTGCTTCCACTGCCCGGCATCGGGGTCAACGAACCACGGTCTGGCTACCTCCCACGCCTCACACCAAGTGATGTCGCCCGAGTCGAGTGCGGCAGGGTGCTTCTCAATACAAGTACGTGGGAAGCAATCTGGGGCAGGCCACTGACCCCTGATTCCACCTACACGCCACTGAGTGAACCTTGGCCCACCTCCGGCCCCTAAACAGGCTTCGACCTGGTCGAGGTGCATCCTGATGCCAGCCCGTGTCATCTCGAGTGCTTCTTCAGGATCGGCATCTGCAACCGAGCCGGAGCGGTTGGGAGATGATTCCCAATCTGCGACGGCCGCCTCCCAGCAGGCATCGAAGTGGACCTCAACACGGGACAATGCCCAAGACTCGAGGGATTGCCTGTCAGTGGGCCACTGCTCCTCAGGCAACTCAGACATTGCAGGACCGGGCCATGCATTCTGATTGTCATAGTCGAGTGAGCCGTCATCGAGCAAAGGGGATGTCATTTCGTCGGCTGAATCGGCTGAAACTAGAACAGGGGAGTCTCTGAGAACGCGGCAGACGCATTCCTCTGCAGCGTTACCACGGATAATCTGGGGCGGTAAGGGGCTCTTCAGCCGCTCTATGTAAGTGTAGTACCAGAGCCTGTTGCAGGACTTCCAAGTGATGACTTGCGAGGCTGAAAGCCTGCGGAACGGATTAACTCCGGCGGCTTGAGGCTCTCCAATTCTAACCGGCATGACTGGTAACGAAAGTCGAGGCTCTATGAACCCAACGAGAAGGATTTACTCTATCTATTGTCATTGAGCCAGACCACCGTGACCTCCATCCTCTCAAAGGTCGGTGTGACTTCCACCATGGCGACTGGAGCATCAACGTGCTCGGATATCAACTCAGCCACGACAAGCGGGATTTCGATGCGCTGGTTATCGGGATCCCACAGCATGAACCTATGCGGTAGGTCGGTCTGCTCGGCTATCTCCTCTATCCACAATTCTTGGCCCTCCTCGGTAGCGTATACAGCACCGAACATCAGCGTCGAGTCCTCAGTCAGCGTCTCATGAGGTGCTATGGTCGCTTCGCCACGACGATGGAATCTCCTTCGCAATTGCCCAGCGTCCTTGTAAACGGCGGTACAGAACTTCAAGTGGTAGCCATACGGGTCTCGCGTCTCTCCGTCGATTGGATCAGGAAGGCCGCCCGCTGCGGCATTTACACGGTTACGCATTACGAGCGCCAGTTCGGCTGAACCTGCAGCGCCAGCAGTTATCTCGGTTGACAGATTGAATCCGCGCAATTCCATGTTATCGATGTTACCGACTGTGATTTCAAGCTCGTTGAGATTGAGGAAGTCTACATCGAATTCCCTTAGATCCTCCAGCAGATCTAGCAGTTCGGATTCCTTGTCAGGCTCGCATGGCAGTTCGACGCCTGTGAGGATGCCGGCAGAAGAGCAGGCTGCTATGGTTTCGCGGTACTGTTCGGCTTCAAGGTCTAGGAAGTGGAAGCGTATCTCATCGAGACCCGCTTCGGCAAACTCGGAAGCCCACTCCGGGCGGAATGGGATACTGGTGTACATGTGTAAGTGGAAATCTGAGCCGAACTCGGCCTTCAAACGCCTGATTCCCTCAAGCGTCCTCTCGCGTGCCATCAGCGGATCACCACCGGTGATTCCTGCACCTGTGGCGCGCATAGCTCTCGCTTCTTCGATTACCTCATCGAAACTCTCGCAGCGCCGCTCGTTAGCGAACATGTGGTCGATGTCGCGTCGGGTCTCGGAAAGTGGGCAGTAATCACAGCGCCAGTGACAATTACCTGTGATGAATAGCACCAGTTTGCTGCCCATCTGGCACTGTATGCACCCCTCTGTGTCGGCCTCCTCAGGAGGCTCGTGCAACTCGGGCACCTGTGGCAGGCCAACTATGATACTCATGTCGCAGCACCTGTCGCGGTCTCAAGCAACCAGCGGTGGAAGCCGGTGTCAGATGAGAGTTCAGGATGGAAGGTCAGAGCGAGTCTATTACCTGTCCTCACACCAACCACCTCCTCGCCGTGCAGTGCGGCCACAGATGAGGACTCACTATGCGATGCGAACCGAGGGGCCCGGATGAACACACCGGGGAATTCGCGCCCTAGAATAGTGGCCTCAAGTGGGCTCTGGAATGAGTCGGCCTGACGGCCGTATGCGTTACGATCTATATTCGCGCCAACTAGGGGGATACCGCCGTCCTGAGGGTCAGCCAGTAAAATCGCGCCCGCACAGGTGCCAAGAACAGGGAGCGATGAGTCAGAGCGAATCCATTCGAATAGAGCGGGCAGGAGTCCTGATGACTCGTGATTTCCAGTCAGTCGCATGGTCGTCGACTCACCTCCCGGTAGCACGATGGCCTGAGGATCTGCTGCGGCTAAATCGGAGGCCTTGCGTAATTCGTGGACCTCAATCTCGATATTGCACTCTTTGGCAGCCCTATGTAGTGCTGCAATGTGGACATGGCGGGCACCTTGCAGCATGACGAGGCCTATGCGGAGCACGACTGCCCGTCCGGCCATCCGAAAATGAACCCTATCGTAGGCTCCGATGGGCTGAAAGGCCTGAAGCGGGCGCGTCGGAACGTGCAACCTGCCGGTCGCATCCACAACTTCGGCGCCGGGCCAGCTGTACTGCCACTGGAAGTAGTTGATGAGGTCGCAGCGGCTCTACCTAACCTCGGCGAGAGTGGTTTCGGGCTACTCGAGGTGTCTCATCGTAGCCCGACCTTCCAGAATGTAATTGACTCGGCTGTGGAGCGAATCAGGAGAGTCCTATCTGTTCCAGATGACTACGAGGTTCTGTTTCTGCAAGGAGGTGCCTCGACTCAATTCTACATGACCGCTCTGAATCTACTAAATGATGGAGAGAAGGCGGATTTCCTAGTCACTGGAGGTTGGTCTCAGAAGGCCCTCAAGGAGGCCAGCAGAGTAGGCGATGCATTTGCAGTTTGGGACGACTCTGAGAACGGTTTCAAATCAGTCCCGCAGGATGGAGACTATGCGATTCGTGAGGATGCAACATACATGCACTATACTTCTAACAACACCCTATACGGCACCCAATTCCATCACCTTCCCGACAGTGAGGGAAAACCGAGAGTTGTCGATGCCAGTTCGGATATTTGCGGCGTTACAATTGATGTCTCCGCTCACGATGTAATCTACGCAGGTGCGCAGAAGAACCTCGGTCCGAGTGGCGTGACTCTGGTAATCCTCTCACCATGGGCATTGGCCAGGGCCAAGCAGGGCATCCCTACGATGCTCGACTACCATACTCACGTCTCTAAGGGTTCGATGTTCAACACACCCAACACCTTCGGCATCTACGTGCTCGACCGGGTTTTCGCCTGGATTGAGCGCAACGGTGGGCTCGATGGGGCCATCGAGCGGAACCGCACCAAGGCTGCTCTCCTGTATGGAGAGCTTGATCGAAGCGATTTCTGGCGCCCGCACGCACATGGTGGTTCGCGCTCGATGATGAATGTCACATGGCGTCTGGCCGATGAGGATCTCGAGGGGTCCTTCCTAACAGAGGCCACGGCAGCAGGATTCGGTGGACTGAAGGGGCATCGCAGTGTCGGCGGCATACGTGCCAGCATGTACAATGGATGTCCGATTGAGAGTGTCGTAGCCCTTGTTGGTTTCATGCGTGACTTTGAGTCGCAGCACAGCTGAGTGATATGATGGACGCGAGAGGCGTGCTCGAACTACTCGACCTCACACTGCTCGACCATGATGCGAGCGATGCAGACCTCGATATGCTATGCCAGAAGGCCAATGAGTACCGCCCTGCGGCGATTTGCGTCTTCACTGAGCACGTCGCTTATGTCAAGAGGCGATTAGACGGGAGAATACCTGTCGCTGCCGTAGCCGCTGGTTTCCCCGTAGGAGAGAGTGATCCATCTGCTGCTTCTGAGGCCATCCGTGCAGCAGTACAGATCGGAGCAGACGAGATTGATTGCGTCCTAGAGCCGCGCGAGGCCGAAGATTTCCCTGGAGAGTCTGAACTAGCGATGCTGATTGCTATGCGCGAGGCTTCAGCCGGCTGTGTCCTAAAGGTCATCATCGAGACTCCTTTGCTCGATGAGCGCAGCATGCGCGCCTCTGCGAGGATGACGCTAGCAGCGGGAGCGGATTTCGTCAAGAGTTGTACAGGTAAGCGAGGAGGGTGCAGCAACGAGGCGGCAGAGATTCTGGCATTCGAGGTCATGAGACATGGCATAACCATGGGCACCCATCCGGGAGTAAAGCTGTCAGGAGGGATAAGTACCCTCGAAGACGTAAATCGCCTTCTCAGATTGGTCAACTCTGAAGACCCGAGTATCAATGGCCCTAGGAGACTGAGAATTGGTGCATCGTCGTTGCTCGATGAGCTCATAGAATGATGGTGGGCTCGGCAGGAATTGAACCTGCGATCTTCGCCATGTGAAGGCGACGTCATAACCCCTAGACCACGAGCCCGCGCTCCACATCCGACCATGAGTCGGCAATAAGCGTGATGACTCGTCTTGAGAGCACAACTCCCGCCGGAATCAAAAGTCGACTCTAATTCGGCGTTCCATGGTAGCAGGGTTGGACTTCGATGTTCTGCGCCAGAAAGAGACTTGGCAGGCATTCGGTGTTGGCGTAGTCTTGTTTTGCATCATAGGATATTCGTCCTTGGCACTATTCGGACTCTCAGCATCTGCGTATGGGGTATCCGACGACATCGAACTGGTGCCTGACTTCGAAGTCGCTACGATGAACAGAACTGGTATCGATGACGTCATCGCTGACGATTCGGGGATGGTCCAGCTATCCGACCTACGTGGAAGCGTAATCATCCTAGACTTCATGGCGGTGGATTGCTCCAATTGCCACTACGTCCAAACACACATAGAACAGAATCTCGAGAATTGGCAGACGCTCGAAGGACCTTACGAGGTATTGGTCCTGTCAATCGGATCCTGGTATGGCTACGAGACTTTCAAAGACATCAATACGACCTTTGGAGATTTGAATTCCGACAAGCACATGCCGTGGCCAGTCGCTAACGGGGGTACCGATGTCGTGATTCTCGAAGATGGTGGCACCGGAGATTTAGTCGAGTACTACTCTGCTCAAGCCATACCACTGGTGATTGTAATCGATCATGAAGGATATGTCGTCGCCAAGGAGCGCACCGGGACGCCTCTAGATGGATGGTCGTCCTTCGATTCGGCAGTTGCAAGCGCAAATGCTGGTGAGGCTGATAGTCTCCGATTCGGCATTGAGAAGGCTGATCGATCGCTCTCCGGTGTCTTCGTGATTGGCCTATTCTTGGGCGTACTGGTCTACTTCTCTCCCTGTGCCTTCCCAGTGCTCCCCTCTTTCATCGCTTACTACCTCAACCTCGGGATGAGAGAGGACGAACTGCAAGAAGCTGGCAAACTCTCCGGCAGCATGCCCAAGCCCTTCGAGATCGGCATCTATGCTGCTCTGGGTCAACTAACCTTCTTCGGTGCAATCGGGGTTATCATCTTCGGACTTGACGGAATCATTGACCTCTCTGGAGTGTTGCATGACATCGCTATTGCCATAGCATGGCTGCTAGTGATCCTCGGTGGTCTCATGCTGCTCGGCTGGACCTCGCATCTGCTGAACTGGATCCAGGGTGTGCTCGACCGCTACCAGACCACTGAGATGGATGAGCAATTCACCCCTAGACGTAACATGTACTTGTGGGGCATCGGATACAGCGCGGCCTCGGTCGACTGCACAGCCGCTGCAGTATTCCCATTCGTTGCTTGGCTCGCTGTAGTCGGCAACGGTGCCTTCGCCTTCGGGATGACCGGCCTCATCCTTTCGGTCACCATGCTGATGATAGCGGTGACAGTGTTAGTCGGCCTTGGCCGGGAGTCGATGCTCGATTTCCTCCGGCGCTCTACTGGGATAGTCAAGGCCACTGGTGCGTGGATGATGATGTTCGCTGGAATTGGCCTGCTCATCTACCTGACACAACCCGAAACCGTCGCAGAATTACTCTGAGCATAAGTCAAGTACCACCAGCGTTGCGCGCAAATCAATGGAACCTCTGATGGGGCTCGTTCTGTTTGTCTCAGTAGGTGTTTGCGCGTACCTTGCGTGGAATATCGGTGCCAATGATGTCGCGAATGCGATGGGGACGTCTGTCGGCTCTCGTGCCCTGACCCTTAAGCAAGCAGTGATCATCGCTGCTATCTTTGAGTTCATAGGTGCCTTCTTCGCGGGAGACGCAGTAACAGACACAGTTCGCAAGGGAATTCTAGTTGTTGATTTCGATAATCAAACTCTGGTTGACGCGATTTCAAATGACCTAATGTATGGATTCATAGCTGCCATGATGGCAGCGGCGGTCTGGCTAACTATCGCCACGAGATACGGACTACCGGTTTCGACCACTCACAGTATCATCGGAGGAATTGTCGGTGTCGGATTAGTCATGGAGGTTCAGCATGAAACCTCTCTCATCGACTGGGCAGTAGTTGAGAAGGTCGCTATGTCATGGGTTGCTAGCCCAGTGATGGGGGGCCTATTCGCATTCTTCACCTTCTGGGTCATCAGAGAGGCTATTCTCGATACGTCTGATCCTGAGGCGCGCGCGCGCTGGATGGCGCCAATACTTTCTATCCCGACATTTTTCGTGCTTGGCCTTGCACTGCAATTCAAAGCTCTGAAGGGTTTCTTCGCAAAGGCCCAGGAGAATGGCTGGATTGAGAACAAGTACGATTGGTTGCCAGTCAAGGAGAATGGTTCTTGGAACCCGATGATGGATAATGCATGGTTCCCAATCAACAGCCTCATCCTAGCGGGAATAATTTCTGTTATCGCTGCAGTGATTCTGGCCTACATCCTAAGGAACTATGATTTCAAGGGCGAGGATGAGGGTTTCCATGGTGTTGAGAGGATATTTGTCTGGTTGCAAGTCATCGCCGCTGCCTACGTCGCCTTCGCTCATGGAGCAAATGACCGATCCAATGCCATAGGTCCTATGGCCGCTGTTTACCAAGTCCTTTCGAACGATGGTCAACTTGAGGCGGTGGCCGATGTACCGACTTGGCTCGTTCTTCTAGGAAGCGTCGGGATAGCTGTCGGTGTAGTCACTTGGGGGTGGAGGGTGATGGAAACGATAGGGAGTAAGATCACCGACATCACGCCTACTCGTGGCTTCGCAGCAACATTTGGCGCTGCAACGACTGTACTGATCTTCTCCATGCCCTTCCTCGCTGTCCCCGTTTCTACCACTCACACTCTCGTAGGCGCAGTAGTGGGAGTAGGGCTAGCAGGAGGTGCAAAAGCCGTCGACTTCAGAGTCTTCGGCAAGATCATCGCCTCTTGGCTAGCGAGTCTTCCAGCTGCGGGATTTGGTTCAATAATGATCTACGTAGCCGTCAACTCGGATCCCATCAAGATGCTCGTCGTAATACCTCTCGCACTCGCCATGGTGATCTATGTGATTTGGTCCACTCGTGACGGAGAGGTGTTTGTCGATGACGCCTTGGCCGATGCAGGTGGAGATTCCGAGAAGGGCGCGCCAACCTACTTCGAGTTGTTCCATTCGCACGCCGTGGCTGTCGAGGACACAGTCAATCACATGTTGGAAGCAGTGAATCTTGCAGCAGACGGAAAGGATGCGAGTGAAGCCATCGAGGCGACTATATCGGCCGAATTGAACGCTGACAATGTGAAGAATGATTTGCGAAGGAGGGTCGGTTCGGGCAAGTGGAATCTGCTGATGAGGTCTGATGATTTCTACCACATGTTAGCACGCCAAGATCGCATTGCTGACTATGCTCAAAACGTCGCCGAACAACTCTCCTTCAGGCCACTCTACGACAATACGGAGGCCAAAGCCCTGCTCAAGGAAATGGCACAAGCGGTGGCTAAGACCGCAGCTACCTACGAGGATACTGTCGAAGCGTTGCGTGATCTAACGCTTTCCGGATACACCAGGGCCGGTCGCGAGAAGTTGGGAGATCTAATTGACGATGTCAATCTGGCTGAGCACGAGTCTGACTTGGTCGAGAGTCGTGCGGCTGGGTTCGTGTTCAGCATCGGCGAGGACGATCCACTGGCTGCCGTACACATGTACCGAGTCCTACAACGTCTCGACGATGTATCCAATGCATGTGAGACTGCGGCAAACGCCTTCCTGCCGATGGTATACAACTGATTAGACCCATCCGGCGTCCTCAGCAATCTGCTCCGGCGACTGACGCTCTGCAAGCCCCAGTGCGTACTCAAACAGCTTCCACGCCAGCATGGCCGTAGCAAGTCCGGTTACAAGGTCGAATAGATAGTGCTGCTTGGTCGTTAGGATACTCACGCACAGCAGCACATACTCAACCCACAACAAGGCTAGGAAAGCCTTGGCGAGGGGCTTTTCTCCATGTTCTCGATTAACCCAGAAAGTCATCACCCTAGCGAGCAGGTAAGAGTGGACTATGTGTAAGCTCGGCCACGCGTTCCAAGGATTATCAGAGAAGTGAATAAAACTGAACAGAGAGGCCTCGATTCCGCTTAAAGAGTCCAAATCAAGTTGGTCTCTTAGATCAATTTCAGCCGGGAAGAATAGGAAGAAGAAGGTGCAGAAAAGAGTTACGAGAATGAGGCCTTGCATTGCCATAATCAGTTCGGCCCTCCCCCTATCGTCTCTAGGACTAATTATGAGCGTAGCAGGATAAAACAGGTATAGAGCAGTGTATGGAATAATCATCCAGTTGACTACGGGAATCTCGCGGTCCAGCGATATCTCCGGATCCCAAACCGTACTGAGGTAGTGCTCTGCGATGTTGTTTGATCCGAAGTAAGGGACACCGACACAGATCATGCCAAACAAGAACATCTCGATTGGAAACCAGTATCCGCCCATCATCTCACGACGTGCCCACGTCGAACGCCAGAATCCCTTCCAAGGCATCACAAGGGAGTGAAGGCGAGTGGGGGGCGACTCATCCATGAGGCCCCGATGCGAGTAGGGCAAATGAATCACGCGGCATCAGGAAAGGCGTAGGAGCACGCCACCGTGATGATAGCAGAGCCAAAGACTGCCGAAAGGAAGACTTCTAGATTGGCCAGACCGAATTCGTTGGTAGGCGAGAAAACATATCCGATGCCCGCCCCTACATCCGCAGTGATAGCCCCGTAGGCGATAACAGATAGGAGGCCACAGATAGCACCAATCAGGGCGCCTTTGGCCGAAACCTTGTCCCATAGAGTGAGGAGGACTGGCATTACCGTTGCAGCGGCAAGTAAGTCGGCAAACAGGAAGATCTCGAAAACGCCCAGAGCATCGAATGTGAATCCGGCAATCGTAGGACCAGTGGCGAGATAGATTGCAATGGGTATCAACCCTATTGTGAGGTAGCGGGCATTGTCTAGACTGAGTGAGCTATCGCTCAAATCTCGCGAAACTGAGGCCACAACGGCATTCTGTAGAGTATCGACGCTTGAGCATACAAGTGCCACGGCAAGAACGATGAATGCAGCTACAAAGAGAACCCCTGCATCCTCGATTAGATAGAAGAAGGCTGCAGATGGATCTTCTACAGCTCCCTGTCCAGCGACCACCGTCCCAAGCACACCCATCACGAAGACCAGGGGTAGAGCCATTCCCGCGGCGAGCCATGCACCCTTGGTCAGAGCTTCGTCTGACTCGGATGCCCAAGCCCGTTGCCAGTTGCCCTGCGAGAACATCTCTGCTGCGGTGATTGCTACAATCAGAGCTAATCCGGATTCAAACGAATCCATGTGCGACATCGAGCCAATGCTCCAGGAATCTTCGGGATTGTATGCCTTGGCATCGGCAATCAGGCCATCGATGTCTCCTCCAAACAGCACAAGCAGCAAAGCTACCACTAGGAACATGATGATCCATGCTTGCACACGGTCAGTTGCCAGGGATGCGGGAAGGCCCCCTCTGGAGATGTAACCTGCGGTGACAATACCTACCATTGCCATTGGAATCAGGGGCTCCATCTCAGAGAGTGTCTCCATCGCCTTGCCAATTGCAGTGAACTCAGCGAACAAGAAGGTGAACATGTAGAAGACAGAAATCAGTCCGACGTATACTTGCATTGGCCTGCCTAGGCGTATGCGCACATAGTCGGCTAGTGTGACGCCCGAAGGCAGCCTTTTACGAATCATAGGTCCGACATAGGCCAGCAGAAGGAATGGTGTGGCAGCCGAGACAGCATAACCCACGACATCCCAGAAGCCCCCGTAGTAACCAACCTCGGAAGGCCCGAATAGAATCCAGATTCCCATCCCCGAAGCGAACAGGCTCAATCCGATTCGCAACCAGTTCTGGCTTCCTCGTGCTGCCATATAGGTGTCCGAATCCATATCCTTCTCGGATGCGGCTGAGTAGCCAATGTATCCGAAGAATCCGAGTGTCCCCAGAAGTAGTGCATAGGAAACTAGTGTGTCCATCAATCCTCACCCATGAATGGGTAGTCCCAATTCTGTGGGATGTCGATTGCCCGCTTGACTGAGCGCGGGCTAATCCAGCGGAGCAGATTCAGAGGGCCCCCTGCCTTGTCGTTGGTACCACTAGCGCGTGCTCCACCGAATGGCTGCTGGCCGACGACTGCCCCAGTCGGCTTGTCATTGATGTAGAAGTTCCCGGCTGTGAAGCGAAGAGCGTTGAACGCGTTCTGTATATTGGACTCGTCACTGGAGAAAATCGATCCGGTGAGAGCGTAAGGGGATGCCTCGTCGCAGATTCGCAATACATCGTCGAAGTCATCGTCCTCGTAGACGTACACAGTAAGTACAGGTCCGAATATCTCCTCTACCATAGTCTCCGAAGTCGGGTTAGTGGTGACTATGATTGTCGGCTCGATGAACCATCCTGTGCTGTCGTCCGAGCCACCTCCGACGATAATCTGGCAGCAATCGCGATCTTCTGCGCGCTCGATGTAGCCGGTAATCTTGTCAAAGGCCCGCTGATCTATCACGGCGGTCATGAAGTTCGTGAAATCTCTCGCATCACCCATCTTAATCTTACCAATCTCTGCACACAGATCATCCGAGATGGCGGCCCAGACGGATTGTGGGATGTAGGCGCGACTGGCTGCGCTGCACTTCTGTCCCTGAAACTCAAAGGCGCCGCGCAGTAAAGCGACTAGTAGACCCTGACGATCACAGTCGGGGTGAGCGACGACGAAGTCCTTACCTCCGGTCTCCCCCACTATTCGCGGGTATGAACGAAGGTTCGGCAGTGCGAGTCCGATCTCCTGCCACAGCCCCTGGAAGGTGGCTGTCGAACCTGTGAAGTGGAGTCCGGCAAAGTCGGGATTCGCTAGAGCAACCTCGGTAATCTCTGCGCCCGATCCAGGGAGGAAGTTGATTACGCCTGCTGGTAATCCAGCCTCCATCATCAGCTGCATCAGGACGTAGTTCGAATGGTACGAATTTCTGCTCGGCTTCCATATCGAGGTGCAACCGACTACAGCCGGGGCGCTGGGCAGGTTTCCTGCTATACTGGTGAAGTTGAATGGAGTGATGGCCAGGACGAATCCCTCAAGGGGACGGATCTCAGTGGAGTTCTCGACGCCGCTAGGAGATATCGGGGGCTGGAGGTAGTCGTGGAAGCCGCGCGCGTAGTGGCAGTTGAAGCGCCAGAAGTCAATGAGTTCGCAGGCAGCGTCTATCTCCGCCTGGAACACCGTCTTCGACTGGTTCAGCATGGTGGAGGCATTCACCCTCATGCGCCAGTCGCCTGCCAGGAGGTCGGCGCATCGCTCGAAGACTGCGCAGCGGCCCTCGAGACCTAGTTCGATCCAAGCCTGCTGTGCGTCGACAGCGGCAGCGCAAGCAGCCTCCATCTCCTCCCTCCCCGCCAGGTGGACGTTGGCGAGTATGTGCCCGTGGTCGTGCGGGATGACCTGAGTGGTGGTCGTGCCTGTGTAAATCTCCTCGCCGTTGATGATGCAGGGTATCTCTACAACTTCTGACATCTGCCTATCTACCTCATCCATGAGGGCGGATTTCTCACTACTTCCGGGGGCATAGCCCAATATCGGTTCATTGATTGGTTGGGCCATGATGAGTCTCGCTCGGAGATTCCATCTAACATTGTTCCGATTA
>CBFHQW010000041.1:0-12791 GCA_965658085.1 Candidatus Thalassarchaeum sp. | reverse complement strand
ATGAACATGCAGACGCAATTCTACAACTCCAGAGGGAAGTTGCACCATGGTCAGAGATCTCGGATGGCGAGAGAAGAGTGTTCATCGAGGGGTGGAGAAAGAAGTGGCTATGGGAGAGGAGTGTTGATGTCCTGATGTCTGAGGCGTCCGAAACCAGTATGCCCTGGGAGGCCTCAAGGGTGATTGGGCACAGAGGCGCTGGCAAGACCTATGGGTCTGGCTAATCACTCAAGTCGCTGATGCGGCTGGTTGCGCGGGATGTATTTGGGCCTGTAAATCGGTGTGCCCCTGCCTTCACGTGCACTGCGCTCGTCCAGTATCTGTGCACAAATCCCGGCAACACGGGCCCAACCGAAGAAGGTCGTGTAATAGTCCGGCTTACGGAAGCCAACCGAGTGTAGCAGACTGCCACTGGCCAAATCCACATTTGGATACGGATTACTAATCTTCGGAATCTCCTTGAGGATTGGTGGAACGACCTCTCGCAGAGTAGTCACTGTTCTGAAATTCTCGTCATCCGGGCATATCTCATTACCGAGTTCGATGAGCAATCTCGCGCGTGGGTCTTCAGCACGGAGAACGCCGTGGCCGAATCCGTAGATAGGTCTCCTCGCGGCCAGTTCGGAGCGAACGAAAGTCTCGATCTCGTCGCGATCCGATGACCCAATCCTCTGCACGAACTCCAAGCATGCCTGATTGGCGCGGCCGTGTAGGGGGCCCGACAGTGCATTCATCGCGCTGGCAATCGATGCGTAGATCGATGCGCGTCCAGAAGCAACTGCTTTGCCAGAGAACGTCGAAAGATTTCCGCCTCCGTGGTCCATGTGCAGGATGAAGAAGAAGCGAAGCATGCGCTCCATGCGCTCGGCCTCTTCGCCTTTGACTCCGAGCATGTGGACGAAGTTTTCGACCAGTCCTAGCTCGGGCTTGCGTGGCATTAGGTTCTCCGGCTTACCGCCACGAAGCAAGAACAGTCTAGCCATCAGTTCGGGCATTCTAGCGATGAGGTTCATCGAGTCGGCGCGAGCATCGCCCGTTGAGTCTGCCGCTCCGAGTGCCATGATGCCGATAGCCAGCCAGTCCATCGGATGGCCACTCCCTGGAGTCAGAGACTCCAGTACTCGGAGCGCCCCAGTGGGTATCTCCTCGGCCCTGTGTGCAAGTTCAGCGTGGAAGGCCTCGGACTCCTCTGGACTGGGGAGGCGCTTGTGCATCAGAAGGTAAATTACATCCTCTTCTTCGAGATTAGCTAGATCGCCTACTGGATAGCCGACGTAGTGGACTCCCTCTATGGGGTCGACAAAAGAGGTCCTACAGGTGCCCACTGGTACGCCCCTGAGGCCTGAGTCAAGATTGGCTTCGGTGATTGTGAATATTGTCTCCTCGTCACCCATGTTATCCCTCAGCAACCAACGTATAGAGGGTCACATGATAACTCCTCCGACATTGAAATCAGCAAAGCCGGAGGACTCGTAAGAGTGCAGGTGTATCGATATCAGCGCATGTGAAACCGTCGAAAACCACCCGTAACGGTGATAGCGAGGGGGTCTGCGGGCAGGGTCGTGGCAGGTTGGCGTGATAGGCTCGATGAGTTGGATCCCGAGCATAGGTACATGCTCGAGGGCGGCTCGCTCAGCCAGATGTTTCTGCGTTATCCTCTGACGGTTTCGCATCCGGTTTTCGTTGGCGGGTTCTATGGGCTTTTGATAGGCCTGACTCTGCTTCTGCCATATGGCTACATAGGAAATATCGAGGAGCAGGCAGTAGAGGAGATCCTCAGAGATTGGGGCCTGCAGACACTGATTCTCATCACCCTGACGGCTTTCCTCGGCGGCTTCTCCTCAATGCTGGCATCGGTAGTAAGGCGTCCTCCGATTCGCCTTGAGAATCGCCGCAGATACCTGTTCCCATTCCCCTTCATTGGCTTGGCGGTGCTCTCTGTCTCGATGATGAACGAGGTTCCTGAGTATGCGACTTGGGTGGGTTGGTTCTGCTTCGTCTACCCTGGCCCCCTCTACATCCACCTCTCATACGCGCCCAGATGGAGGATACTCGACAGACTCGATCGTGGCCTCGCACCATTCGAAGGGATGCGTAGGACGATTGACGAGGGGTCTACGGACGAGCCTGTGGAAGCGGATGATGGGGTTCTTGAGGAAGTCGTCGAGGCTTCCTCCTAGTTGCCCCCGGTGGCTTCGAGTTGTAGAATACTGGTCCTCAAGGAATCGGGCATAGGTGTGCTAGAGTCGGAATTGTAGTCGAAGACGACGCCTGAGACAGTACCAGTAGCGACGATTTGATCGCCCTTGACAGAGCTAGTGATTCGGTATCCCATCTCAAACGACGCGTTGCCTATACGAGTGACAGTGGTATGGACAGTTACAGTATCTGGGAATCCGACCGGGGAGTTGTAATCCACTTTAAGCCCGGCTAGAATAGGTCCGATTCCCTCGGAATCAAACAGGTCAGTGAAGCCACAGGCGATGAAGTAGTGCATGCGAGCAGTTTCCATCCACCTGATGAACACAGTATGGTTGACATGATTGAGGGCGTCCATCTCACCCCACTGTACAGGAATCTTGCAACTGATTGGCCAGCGGCCCAACTCACTCATCACCCGGGCCTCCCGGTATATTACGGGCGACAATCCAATACAGAGCCAATCCAGTAAACACGGCGAGCAGTCCTTTCCATGCCCCCAGTTCCTCGGCAGGAGGCAGGACTCCCGATTCCTGCATCCAAGATAGTACCGCGAACATTATACCGAAAGCTGATGCGATAAGCCACACCACAAGCAGTTTTTCCCTATTCTCAGTTGTCTGTGTAGTCATCTTATCTCCTCAAATCAATCCGAGTTCCTGTCCACAAGTTTCGAACTTACTCAAAACCACCTGCAAATCATCACGAGTAAGTCCTGCAGACATCTGTGTCCGCACCCGTGCCTTGTCACGAGCTACCATGGGGAAAACAATGGCGCCCACCAGTACTCCTTCCTCCCTCAATGCAGCAGACAGGTCCTGCGCCAATCGACTCTCTTCGCACATCACCGGGATAATGGGAGTCTCACTCACGCCCGTGTCGAAGCCCAAGGAGTCTAGTTCTCTTCGGAAGTATTCGGTGTTGTCCCATAGCCTACGGACGTGTTGCGGCTCGGACATCAGGACCTCTATGGCCGCCTTCTGTGCAGCAGCCACTCCGGGTGGCTGGCTGCCCGAGAGCAGCCACGAGCGGCTGTGGTTGAGTGCGTGCCTTCGGACGTCCTCCGAGCCTGCGACAATGCCGCCTTGGACACCCAGTGCCTTGGAATAAGAGCCAATTTCAAAGGTTACTCGCCCCTGTAATCCGAAGTGCGCGACTATCCCTCGTCCGTTTCCTAGGACTCCTTCGCCGTGGCAGTCGTCGACGAACACCATAGCGTCGTGCTGCTCGGCGAGTTCGGTAATCTCGTCCAGCGGTGCAATGTCACCATCCATACTGAACACGCCATCGGTGATGATCAGTTTCCTCTCGCTACTCGAGTGCTCCTTCAGGACCTGTTCGAGCGCAGCCATGTCGTTATGTTGGTACACCGCCCTAGATGCCTTGGTCAGTCTGACTCCGTCGATGATGGAACCGTGGTTCAACTCATCTGAGATTATGACATCCTCAGAGCCACGAACGAGAGTAGGTATGAGGCCAACATTGGCAGTGTAGCCAGCTGAGTAAATCAGTGCTGCCTCGACCTCTTTGAAGTGGGCGCATACTCGCTCGGCCTCAAGATGTAGGTCGAGAGTTCCGGCTATCGCGCGCACCGAACCTGAACCGGCTCCATACTTGCGGGTGGCTTCCACCGCTGCTTCGACAACCTTGGGGTGAGTTGTCAAGTTGAGGTAGTTGTTGGCTGAGAGCAATATCATCTCCCTACCGTCGACCATGCAGCGCGGTTCGCTGGCCGATTGTAGGGCCGGCGGGTCCCAGTCGAGGCCCTGAGAGTGCAGTTGCTCGTAGCGCTCACGCATCCACGACAGGTCGGCCGCCATGCTCCGCAAATGCCGGTGAGGTTCATGGCTCCATCGGAACAGCCCACACAGTTTCGGTATCCGAGTGCTTCATTTCTGATACCGCTACCGCGAATCATGGAAGTGACTCTGGTACTTCTCGGAATTGCGCAGGACGGAGGCGTACCGCATGCAGGCTGCTCGTGCGTACGATGTGTGGCAGCGCATCGCGATCCTTCGCTCCGCCGGCACCCTGTAGCGTGCGGAATTCGCGGAAGTGACGGTAGTCTGCATCTCGTCGAGGCGAGCCGTTCCCTACCTGATCAGATGTGGCTATGGGCAGAGACAATGGGTGCTGAGGGAGTTGCACGTCCGGACAGTGTCAGCCTGACTCATATCCACCTAGGACACATAGACGGGCTAGGGCAGTTTGGAAACGAGGTGATGGGGTGCTCAGAACTGCCGCTGTTCGCTAGTACATCCGTCTTGGAGGAGTTGGCCAAGAGAGAGATGTTGGGGCCATTCGAGGCTACGGAGGCAGTGCCGATGGAACGATTTAGCCCAAGCGTGAACTGTGGCTTCGAGATGGAGTTCGTGCCCGTCCCACACAGGGATGAGCACGCCGACACCCACGCCGTGATAATCAGGGGGCCTTCTCACTCCGTACTCTTCCTGCCGGACCACGATGACTGGGTTCAGACTCTTGAGAGACATGGCGCTAACTCGATTCGTCAGTGGTTGTCGGATCTCGAAGTCGACATTGCCTTGCTCGACGGTTCGTTCTGGGACTCGAGCGAGTTGCCCAATCGTGATATGTCCGAGGTACCTCACCCGACCGTAACCGAAACCCTAGCGAGACTGGGTGAACGAGTCGAGGGCGATGTCGAGATACACTTCATCCACCTGAATCACTCCAACCCCCTTCTAGGCCAGGGGCCAGAGGTCGAGGAGTTGTCAGACTTAGGTTGGCAGGTTTCAGCACAGGGACAACAGTTTACTCTCTGATTCACAATGAGGAATATTATGAGCGGTCGCCTCGGGGCAGGGCCGTGCATCTGAGTGGGATTGTGTCGAGCGGGTTGGGTAGAGCCCATGTCTTCATGGCACAACCGCACTACCAGAATCAGTTCAAGGGCGTCTTGGGCACTGGTGCTTGGCCGGGCACTCTGAACATCGACCTGTATGGAGATAATCTATCCAACTACAAGGGACTGAGGGTCCTAGCAGGTCTTGAGGAAGGCGAGAGTGCAGAGAGTGCGGAACCGATTAGGATACAGGGTTTTGAGCGGTCGGGTCGCTCGTTCGGAGGGGCGACCGCATTCAGGGCCGAGATCAGCAGAGGCGGAGACGATTGGATATCCTGCGCCATCCTCATCCCGGACCTGACTCGACACACCCAAACAGCCGAGGTAATCTCGTCCTCGTTCCTGCGTGAGGCATTGCCATGCGAGGATGGCGACGAGGTTGTCATCAGGCTCATTTGAGTCGCTTCAGCCACTCTCGCTCCAGTAACGTAGCCATCTCGAGGCGGGCAAGTGCGAGCCACCTAGTGTGCCCCCTCATGTCACTCGGTGGCTCGGAGAACCAACTTGTGTCGGGCAACAAGCCGTTAGTCATCCCATCTGAATGGGGGTTCTCTATCGACCATAGGACGAGTCCATCTGAAGGCGAGCGACCAAGATCGAGGGGGTCTTCGGGATTGTCGAGGGCAGTTCGGATATCATCCAGTGTGTTCCTGCCTGATACTACTCCGGAGATTGCGCTGGCTATCCTACGCACTTGATTCCAGAGGAATGCGCGGGATCTCACCGAGATACCGATTACCCTACCGTCGGAGGAGAGCCATGGAATGCACTCGTCAATTATCCTCATCGGATCTTTTCCCTCCTCTAACCTACACATGTTGGTGAAGTTATGCTCTCCCTCAAACAGTGAGCATGCCTCGGCAAAGATCTCGGCATCGACCTCGCGTGGCCAATCGTGCATGACCTCGGTGCGAAACAGGTAATGGCGTGAAGTAGGGTACCTGATGTGGGCCTTCTCGGATATGCCCCTCGCACTCCAAACCACCATCCCGATAGGAAGATTGTCGTTCATCGCCCTCAGGAGATTCGTCTCCTCAATGGAGCGAGCGACCTCGGTAGGGAGATCGATTCTGGCCAGATTCATCCTGACGCTGACTCCAGCGTCGGTCCGACTGGACATCTCTAGGCAGCCCTCTCTCCACCAGTCCAGTCGCTCAAGCGCCCGGATAAGAGCGCCCTCGACAGTTCGGATATCGGGCTGGACTTGAGAACCGTGGAAGGCGTCGCCGTGGTAGCCGAGCGCGACCATTACGCGGTCGCTGTCCAAGGGCCCGCCACCCCTCAGTCCTCAGCGAGGTACTCCGTCGCCTCATTGGCAGATGGGAAACCGAGGCCAAGCAGGGCGAACTCTATGGCGACCGGGACGTATTGCCTGGCAAACGAGTGGCTGCGGTCGAAGTCGGTCTTGAGGTCGACTGCGTCGATTAGCATGCGAGCAGCTTCGTAAAGGTGGAATGAGACGTCGACCTCGTCGTCCGAGGCGCCGAGGTCGCGCAACTTCTGAAACTCGCGCACGGCCATTGGTATGCGGTCAAACTCCAGTAGAGCGTTGGCGTGCGCAGCTAGATACTCGGAGTTATCAGGAGCGAGTCCGGACGCCTTGCGGAAGTATGCTGCGACCTGTCCCTCATTGATACGGTCCTTGCCATTGTCATCGATATTGCCGTTCTGCTGAATCTCGAAAAGTGCTGCCTCGGCCCAACCATGGTATCCTAGAGGGTCGTCCGGATTGGTATCGACATGGGACTCGAAAAGTGCCATTGCGCCCATGAAATCGCCCTGTGTGATATGTTGGGCAGCTCTTGTCACCAAGTCCTCCTCACTCATTCCATCGCCTCGGTCATGACTTGGTGGGCCCACTGTTATGAACGGTGCGGAAGGAGTGTTTACCTGCCACTCTAATGCAAGACACCCCAAGTATGCTCTGCGTTGCCCATAATCCACTCGTAGTCGTCGATTGTCCTGAGGCCCTGCTCGTCGAGGATAGCAATCTTCTCTACCTCGAGCGGGTATTCGTTGTAGGTTAGATGGCTCACCATACCCGCTCGCGTTGGTTGGTCGAAGGTCCAACGTGCCCGGCTACACGCGCGGACATCTATCGATATCTGTGTGCGGCCGTTCCATATCCTGATTCTGAACTTCGGCAGGGCATTGCCCTGCTCGTCCCTCAGTGGCTCCTCGCCATCGGGCTCTGAGACCTCGACCTCGCAGCGCTTGAAATTCTCAGTCCTACCCCGGTTAGCGTCGTGGAAAATGCCAGTTCCTATGGCAGGTGTCCTGAGGAAATCCCGGCGACGCCACGGCTTGTCGTCCATCGAAGTCATCCCGGGAGTAGCGTGGGGCTTGAACCAGTCGATGTATGAGCCGTCATCGAAGTGCAGCATGCCCCAGAACCATGGAAATGAAGGAGCCTGTACAGAGACCTTCTGGAAGTAGGCGGTACCCTCGAACTCCTCGCCGTCCACCTTGAGCTTCAGTTTGGTACCCTGTAGCCTCAGTATGTCGTATCCCATGTCTAAACCGAAGACGTTGTTTCTGTATGTCAGAGTACTCGGAGGACCCCACCACGGAGTGAGTTCGGCCTCGAACGATGTTGGCGCCCCCTCTGCTCGAGCCTCTGGATCGCTTGTGAGACAAAGCCAGAAACCCTTGTTGCCGGGCCGCATCCCGAGCGAGAAGTCCTCATCAAGAATCGGGACGATGGCCCCGGTGCCCTCGCCTGAACCGTCTGCCGGCCATAGGGGGTGCCCATCGTTGACCAAAGCCATCCGGCACTCCTTGATGACAAGCGGTTCAAACATCCGCTTACCGTCGTACCACCACGCGCAAACCATCCCCGGAATGACGTGTCCGCCATCCTCGTCTATCGACATCCTTGAGCCTGGTTTCCACCAGTGCCCGCTTACCCGAATAGCAGGAGTCTCCTTGGTCGACCACAGGACCATTAATTGACGCGAGCGACCTGGGTTGTCTGGATCCGGAACGAACATGATTACCCAGTACCACCACCAAGACAGGCGTGGAATAGGGGGCATCACGTCGAGTCGCCACAGCAACGACAGGTCTCCGACGAACTTTTCCATAGAGCGCATTATTTCCGCCTCACATAATCTCTCGGTTCTTGAAGCTGGCCTGGCCTATCCCTATCATCGCGACGGTGATTAGTAACAAGACGGTGATGCTCACTAGGAGGGCTGCTACGGGACTCTGTGTCCCCAGAGTGTGCACCGGGGGTTGCCAGAAGAAGGGGAGCCCGGAGTCGATACCAAAGGCTGAGGTGATTTGGGCATATTGTAGAGTATCGGGCCAAGCGATTAGTACGATGGCGTCTATCAGTTGAAGGGCCCAGTGAGAAATCGATAACATCGGTACTGAGGCAGAAGGCAAAGTCATGGTGAACAACCCCATGATGAACTCCCATATCCCGAGAATAATACAGAAATAGACCCCGTACTTGGGTGCAATCAAGCCCAGAGTGTTATACAGCGCCCCATATGCGGCGAGCACTAAGACTGTGGCAAGGCCAATACCAAGCCACACCGGGAAGTCCGAGAGTCTGATTAGACTATCTCCGGGCCCTATCAGCGAGGTGACTAGGGCCATCAGCAAAACCAGCACAAGGACGTAGGTTCCCACCAGCAGCAGGTATCCAAGCAGCCTGTAGAGGATGAACTCAGCACGATGTATGGGCTTCGACAGTAAGTAGTGTAAAGTGCCGTTCTCAGTCTCATCCCTAACCAGTCCGAGAGCAAGGAAAAGCGGTATGAAGATACCAAGCATCATGACAAAGGCCATCTTACCGGTGCCGATAATGAATGTCCTATGGGATGACTCGCCGAGATACTTGCTCTCCTCGGGGTCCTCGTTGACATTGTAATCAGCACGGATCTCGACGATTTCATTCCCGTCAGCGTCGAGTATCCAAATCACGTTACAAGGAATACCGTCGCGATTATCGTCGTTCGGATTTGCCAAGCAGTCGCCGTCATCATCCACTTCGGTACCAATCTCAGAGACGTCTTCACCGTCCCATAGTATGCCATCCTCGTCTATGTACATCGAAGCAGGTTCCGGTTCCACATAGGACGCTAGTGACATGTAGCCCCACTGCAGGTAGAGGCTTTCGGGAACACTCACTGATCCAGATGCCCTGAACTTGCCCGAGAATGCGTAGGATCCATCGTCGTAGGTGCAAGCCTCGCCCCACTCAAGCCACCAATCATCGAATGCATCGCCCTCAGGACAGGGGTTCGTATCGCCCCAGTCAATGAGTCCGGACCACCTACTGCCAGTGTAGTCAAGGTCTACCCACTCGGCATCGAGATAGCCCTGCCCCTCCCAAGTATGATTTCCACTGTGAGACCTCGGATTGTCATTCCAGTCAATCTCTCCGGTCATGACATAGTATCCCGAGCCAGGATACTCCTGTCCGTCCCAGTCGCTGGTACCGTACTTATTCTCTTGGCCCTGTGGATACCCATCTTTGTCCCAGTCAACTGAATCCCCGTCGTTGTCGACTGGTTCGAAGTCGTCCCTAATGGAATCGACATAGAATGCTAGGAGCAATGCCATGACGAGGGCGCCGACAGCGAGGACGACCCAGGTAGATATGCGATGCCTGAGTTGCCTAATTGTCAGTTCGGTGATGGCCCCGGCCTTGCGGTCCAGACGTGTCCAGACGGTCTCGCTGAGCGCCCTTCCCTTGGCATCCATCACGAATCGCCTCCTATCAGATACCCTAGCAGTGACTCGAGGTTGTCGTCGGGGTTCTCGATTGCCGAGACATCTGTCCCTGAATCCACGATGACGCGCGGTAGGATAGCGTGGGCGGCCGACAGGTCGTTGGTCTGAATCTCTAGTTTGCCTTCTTCAGGAAAACGGACTCCATAGACTGGGTCTTCAGAGATGAACTCGGAAGCGAGGTGCCGCGGGTTGTCACAGGTGAGCAGGATGCGGTGAGGGTGCTTATCGAGAAGGGCCCTGATGGCATGCAAGTTTCCAAGCGCCAGCAGTCTGCCATTGTGGAGTATAACAATCTGTTCGGTGATGCGCTCTATCTCCTCGAGAATATGGCTCGAGATAATGACGGTCTTGCCCTGCGAGCCGAGTTCCCTGATTACGCTCATGATGCTTGTCCGAGCTATCGGATCGCAGCCGTGTAGTGGCTCGTCGAGGATGATGAGATCAGGATCATGAACCAGTGCGTGGGCTATCTTCACACGCTGCCTCATACCCTTGCTGTACTTGCCTAACTCCTTGTTCTGAACATCGGACAGGCCTACGAAATCAAGCACGTGCTCGGCTCTCGCTGTAGCCTCCTCGCGAGTCATCCCATGCAGCCTCGCAAGGGTGGTGACAAAGTCCAGAGCAGTCATCCAGTCGTACATCCTCTCGGACTCGCTAACATATCCGACCCGTCGATAAGGTGAGGTGTTAGTCCACGGGTCGATACCGAACAGCCTGACGCTTCCTTGGCTTGGCTTGAGTCGCCCCATCAAGAGTTTGAACAGAGTTGATTTACCGGCTCCATTGGGGCCTAGCACGCCGGTGACGCCACCATCTATGGCCAAGGACACGTCGTTGATTCCAATGACTTCTCCGTACCACTTCGAGGCCTGATCGACTAGAACGGCGGGTGTTTTGTCGCTCATTCCCTAGTTACCTCCAGAGAGCTGACGCGTGCGGCCAGAAGTGCTATGCAAGCCGCATTGATTGTGATGATCGATACTAGTGAGAAGGCCAACGGGTGATTGTAATTGGAATCAATGCCTAGTAACCACTGACCTATTTGGGCCAGACAGTCGTAAGGACTGAGAACGTAGAGTATTGAGGTGTCGAACTGGGTCTCTATTAACAGCGCCAGCATCTTGGTTCCGTAGATTACGCTGAGAAACGCGATTGCAGCGAAAAAGCGACTCTGGCTGATGCTTGAGAGGGCGAGACCTATCGAAGTGTAGGTGATGACCACAAGGATTCCGGCAATCAGACCACCAGCGAACATTGGCAGTGTGTCGACGAGATAGGCCCAGCCTTCGCCATTGAACACGATTGCAGAAGTGTAGTAGACGAAGTAGGACAACACGATGACGAAGCCCAATACCACAGCGACGCTGAGATACTTCATCGCAGTGTAGTCAAGCCTTGTCACGGGACGTGAGAAGTAGATAGCACTGGTGCCGTTCTTACGGTCATCCGAAATCATCCCCCCCACTACCAGAGCGGTCAGTAGAGGCCAGCAGCACAAATTACGAGGGAAGTACCCGAGGACCTGCCCCCACAGGTTGTAACGATTGATGCCCCACATCCTCGAGAAGGAGTCGGCCATGTAACCGTCACCGGTGAGGGAGGCGAGGAACAGCATCAGCACGGGCATCAATGAGAACAGAAGTATGACGAAGATAGTCAGTCTAACCATCGGATGGTAGTGCCGGTGCCCAGAGCTTCGGAACATGCCGTAGACGTGGTGCCTGAAAATCGCGTAGTTCCTTGTCCACCTGGGGCCCAGTTCACCATCCCAAGGCCGGTAGGATTGCTCAAAGATAGTTCCCAGTTCGGCCTCCTTACTGGCAACGATGGCCTTGGCTTCGTCGTCGCCATCGCCGGCACCGTAGGCCACCTCCATCCGAGTCTTGCCTCCCTCGATGTCTATGCCATCATTACTCATCGCGATCGCCTCCTGTGTGCGCTGCTGTCATTAGATCCGAAGTGCTCCTGACTTCAGCACCGAGTTTTTCCATGATGAGTAGGAAGATGTCCTCAAGATCCGGCACGTACTCCTGCATCTGCCTGACTTGCACGTCAGCGGAGACAGCGGCCTCGAGGATTTTTCTTGAGGTGCTATCATCGGCCCTATCTACTCGGAGCACCCTCCCGAGACGTCGCACCACGAAGCCTCTGGACTCTAGTTCCTGCTGCATCCTACTAGCACCGCCCCACACGGAGATTTCGATCTCGCGCTCAATCTGCCTAGCGAGATCTTCAATTCGACGCTGCACCACGATTTTGCCATTGTGAATCATCACTATCCTGTCGCAGACTTCCTGCACATCGTCCATCACGTGGCTGCTCATCAGAACGGAGCGGTTTCCCTCCGAGACCGTGCGGCGAAGAGTTTGTAGCATGAATTCACGGGCCCTCTGGTCGAGTCCATTCGTGGGCTCATCGCATATCAGAACATCAGGGTCGTGAACCAAGGCGCAGGCCAGTTTGGCGGCCTGCTTCATCCCGGTGCTGTAGGTCTCAATCTTCCTGTATCGCTGGTCCTTCAGGCCGACGTACTCAAGCACCTCGTGGGCCCTACGAGTCGCGTGTGCTGGATTCATTCCTAGCAACTCGCCAGCGTACCTGACCTGGTCGATTGCAGAGAGGCCGGGGTCGAGGGCGTCATACTCTGGCATGTAGCCGATACGGGAGCGAATCTTGTCTCCCTCTGTCCTGATGTCGTAACCGAGGACGGTGCCATCGCCCGAAGTGGTAGTAATCAACCCGAGTAGGCACTTGAACAGGGTCGATTTGCCGGCCCCATTCGGACCGAGAACACCGACTGCTCCCGGAGGAATCTCAAGATTGACGTCGTCCAGAGCGAGGTGCGGACCGTACATCTTGCGAAGATTGCGCACTGTGATGACAGGTTTGCCATCCCATTCTTCACTCATTTTTCAACCCCGACTCCCTTAGGGGAGTCGGACTGCGCTAGTAAGTGAGCCACTTGAATTAATCCCCGGCAAGA
>CBFHQW010000040.1:0-13047 GCA_965658085.1 Candidatus Thalassarchaeum sp. | reverse complement strand
GAAAGGGAAATCAAATCACCAATCTAACGGCAGTCGCTCGAAAGGGAAATCAAATCACCAATCTAATGGTGGACGGAAGGGTCGGCGTTCAGGCCGTGGCCGAAGCCGTAAACAACGCAAGCACCAGACTCGTTACTGAGTTCGGTGAAGGCGTAATTTCACACGGCTTTAGCCGGACAGTAGCATGTACGCAGCGGCTAGAACGACAGCAGTAATTACGCCGTACTTGATCATCTCTGGGCTGACTCCCGCCGATCCCGAATCTAATCGAATCACACTGTCGTTTGGTCGCACCCTTTCGGGGACCTTGATCCCAACATCGTCACCTGCTCCAGCACTCTCAACCGGATCCAGGTCAATTTGCATGGAATCAACATCCATCTCGAAGTCTGTCGTCGCACCCGAGAACCGGATTCTGTCGCCGATAGAGAGATCTCCCGTGAGCTCAAGAGCCGCTACGCCGACCTTCCGAAAATACCGGTCGACCCGGCCTACTTCTTCGTCTGACACATTTTCACCTCGTCGGTCGAGCGGGGCTTGAGGCCATCAACTTACGGATTCGATATTTTTCCCCCGTTTTTGTAATTTAGCACACTATTGAGATAATCCTAACCCAAGTGTAAAACTACACCGTAGGTGTAATTATTGATACTTGAAGTTTAATTATAGCAGCGATAAGGAGGGCTTATGCCCGCCGTTATCGTTGGCTATGCTCGCTCACCCTTCACCCCTGCAAAGAAGGGGGCGCTGGCAAGGACGAGACCAGACGACATCGCCGCAGCGGTAGTGAATCGGCTGATATCTGATGTCGGAATCGACCCATCTCTAGTTGAGGATTTAATCGTGGGTTGTGCCTTCCCCGAGGCCGAGCAGGGTTACAATCTAGCTCGAATTATCACATTTCTCACTGATTTACCCGAGACCGTACCTGGCGTCACCATCAACCGCTTTTGCGGCTCTTCCATGCAATCCATCCATGATGCAGCAGCGCGCATCAACTCAGGACAGGGACATGCTTTCATTGCTGGAGGCGTAGAGAGCATGTCGCGTATTCCTATGACAGGATTCAATCCAATGCCGAACCCCGTGCTCGCCGAGGAAGCGATGACCTCGATGGGGATTACCGCCGAGAACCTATCCAAGATTCACGGAATCGACCGTGATGCCCAGGAGGCATTTGCCATCGAGAGTCAAGCAAGGGCCAACAATGCACGCGAGGCAGGTTCGTTCTCGGGCGAGATAGTACCCATCGAGACTACAGGTGGTATGGTACACGAAGATGGTTGCATAAGGCCCGGAACCAACGCTGAGGGACTCGGAAGACTGCGTCCAGCGTTCGATGCCAACGGCACAGTCACTGCAGGCACCGCCTCCCCTCTCACCGATGGCGCAGCCTTCGTGTTCGTTTGCTCGGAAGAGTTCGCAGCAGAGCAAGATCTCGTGCCGATGGCCCGCATCAAGAGCGCCGCCGTCTCCGGTTGCGCCCCCGAGATTATGGGTATCGGCCCTGTTACCGCCTCTCGTAAGGCACTGGAGCGGGCCGGTCTTTCTCTTGACGACATCGACTTAATTGAACTCAACGAAGCCTTCGCTGCACAATCCCTAGCGGTGATAGGAGAGCTCGGACTGGATATAGACAAGGTCAACATCGAAGGCGGGGCCATTGCTCTAGGTCATCCCCTTGGCGCCAGTGGTGCCAGAATCACCGGCAAAGCAGCTCAACTGATGCAGAAGAACGGCGCTAAACACGCACTGGCCACCCTATGTGTTGGAGGCGGAATGGGCATGGCCACTGTGCTTGAGAGGGTCTAGGTGGTATTATTGTCTAACTCCATACAGAGTGTCGCTGTCATAGGCAGTGGTGTGATGGGAGCTGGTATTGCTGCCCACTGTGCCAACGCTGGATGCAAGGTCCTACTGTTGGACATCGCTAAGGAGGGGGATGATCGCAGCGCCATCGCCAGAGCAGCGATTGAGCAGATGATGAAGTCCAATCCTGAGATGCTGATGCACAAGCGCAATGCGAAACTAATCAGCTCGGGTAATATTGAGGACGACTTGGACAAACTCTCCGAGGTCGACTGGGTAATTGAGGTCATAATTGAGAACCTCGACATCAAACGAAGACTCTACCATAGCATGTCTGAGCACATTGGTCCTAGAACCATAGTCTCCTCAAACACTTCCACGCTGCCCCGAGCAGAACTCGTCGAGAACATGTCTTCTGGGATGGCTTCACGTTTCCTAATTACCCACTTCTTCAATCCTCCGAGATATCTTCCCCTCCTCGAGGTAGTCACCTCATCCGAGGTTGACACTTCAGTAACAGACAGGCTCTGCGCCTTTGCCGACGAGCGTTTGGGAAAGCGGGTGATAATGTGCAACGATACTCCGGGATTCGTCGGTAACAGACTTGGTGTGTACTTCATCCAGAGGGCATTCAAGGCGACAGTCGATCATGGGTTCACGGTCGAGCAGGCAGATGCGATGTTGGGTCGTCCAGTCGGAATACCCAAGACAGCGGTGTTCGGATTGATGGATCTGGTCGGCATAGACCTGAGCGTACACGTGATTGAGAGCCTGATCTCACATCTGCCTGCCGATGATCCGTTCCACGACATCGTAGGTACTGGCGAGGATATCATTCAGGCAATGATTGCCGATGGGTACACTGGCCGCAAAGGCAAAGGAGGTTTCTATCGCCTCAACAAAGAGGGTGGTAAGCGCGTCAAAGAGGCTAGAAATCTGACTACTGGCGAATACGCTCCTGCAAATCGAAAGGCAGCTTTCTCCTCGGCTAGGATGGGCAAACAGGGCCTCAGCCCTCTGATGGACTATCCCGACGAGGGCGCCGCCTTCGTCTCTGACGTCCTGCTTGACACACTGTCTTACGCAGCGCATCTCGTACCCGATGTGACAGATGATATTTATTCGATAGACACTGCCATGAAGGCGGGATTCAATTGGAAATCAGGTCCTTTTCAGATGATGGATTCGATAGGCTCCGCTAGCATGGTTGAGCGGCTAGAGGATAGTGGGCGCAATGTGCCTAACTTCCTCAGGACTGCCGCCGACAACGGAGGATTCTACTCAATCGAAGATGGTGAGATTCAGAGACTCACTCCTGATGGCTCGATGATCGTTGTCGACCGCCCTGAATCGACCCTTACGGTTGCCGACCTCAAGCGTAGGGGCAAGCCACTCAAGCGCAATGGCTCGGCCAGCATCTGGGACATGGGAAACAAGATACTGCTGGTTGAGTACCACTCGAAGATGAATGCAATGGATCCGATGAACATCGAGATGCTGGTCAACGCGGTTGATATCGCCGAGTCTGAGGGCTGGAAGGGAATCGTGATTGGCAATGACGCCGCCAACTTCTGCGCCGGAGCGAATCTGGGACTGGTCCTCTTTGCGGTTAATCTAGCGGCTTGGAAGGACGTCGAGGACTTCATCGCCGCTGGACAGGACACGTATCAGGCGCTGAAGTACTGCGAGGTGCCCGTGGTTGCCGCTTCGGCCGGGATGTGCTTGGGAGGGGGTGCTGAGGTGTTGATGCACTGCGATGCTATCCAAGCTCACGCCGAGTCATATATTGGACTCGTGGAGGTCGGAGTAGGAATCATTCCCGCCTGGGGCGGTTGCAAAGAACTGATGGCCCGCCTGCGCGACTTCGGCTTGGTCTCCGAGGGCCCGATGGGGGCTGTCATGAAGGCATTCGAGTACATCGGGACAGCCCAGGTAGCGAAGTCAGCCGAGCAGGCACGCTCGATGGGATTCATAGGACCCAATGACTGCATTACGATGAATCGTGATCGCTTGCTCTCAGACGCCAAGATCCGCGCGCTTGAATTATCCGAGGGCTACGAGCCCCCAGAACCACATACATACAACCTCCCCGGTCCAACCGGCAAGACAGCGCTCGAACTGGCGGTCAAGGATCTCGCATTATCTGGTCAGGCTACTCCTCACGATGTTGTGGTGACCAACGAGTTGGCTTGGATCTTAACTGGAGGAGATACCGACATGACCGAAACCACGGATGAAGACGACATCCTCGCTATGGAGAGGGAAGTAATAGCTAGGCTAGGACGTCATGAGGACTCTCTGGCGAGGATGGAGCACATGCTGGAGACCGGCAAGCCGCTGAGGAACTGAGGTGAGAGAATGACAGTGTGGGAGCCACCTATCAGAGAATACGACTTTCTATTCAATGAGGTATTCAACGCAATCGAATCGATAGAAGGACTGGGCTTTGAGGACTTTGACGCCGATTATATCTCCATGCTTACAGAGGGCTGGGGGATGCATGCCAAAGAGGTCTGGTTACCAATTAACGAACTGGGTGACAAGGAGGGTCTGAAGTTCGAGGACGGAAGCATCTACATGCCACAGGAATTCAAGGATGCCTACCGAAAGGGCATCGAAGAGGGATGGCTCTCAACTGCCTGCAAACCAGAGCACGGCGGTATGGGTGTACCCACATTCTTCCAAGCGGTCACTTGGGCCGAGTTCGGTACCTCTGCTTGCATGGCTCTGAGCGTTCTCCCAGCACTTTCGATAGGCGTCTATGAAGTTCTCACATCCAGTGGCCGGCAGGACCTCATCGACTACTTTTCGCCAAACCTTGCCTCAGGTGAGTGGGCCGGTACGATGTGCCTGACAGAACCTCATGCCGGGACTGACCTTGGCATCATCACTACTAGGGCAGAACCAGAGGATGATGGCACCTATCGAATATCTGGCACTAAGATATTCATCACCTATGGAGAGCACGACATGTCTGAAAACATCGTCCATCTGGTTCTTGCCAAGGCTCCCGGAGCGCCCGAAGGCACCAGAGGAATCTCTCTCTTCTTAGTCCCTAAGTACTTGCCAGCAGATTGGGAGTCTGGTGGAGTTGAGGGAATCTCTCACGACCTAGTCTCCGATCACAACGGGGTTACCTGCTCCGGTAGTGAGGAGAAGATGGGCCTACACGCCTCTCCGACCTGCGTGATGAACTTCGATGACAGCGTCGGTTGGTTAGTCGGTCCGTTGCACGGCGGCATGCCGTTGATGTTCCAAATGATGAATCGAGAGCGTTTAGCCACAGGAATGATGGGTCTCGGTTTAGCTGAGATTGCCTATCAGAACGCCCTCGCTTGGTCGAGAGATCGTCGCCAGGGGCGTGATTTGAGGGGTATCCGCGACCCCAACGAACCTGCTGATAACATCCTAGTTCACCCCGATGTCCGCCGCATGCTCCTCGAGGCTAAGGTCAACAACGAGGGCTGTCGCGCACTTGCAGTCTGGACCGGTATCCTGCTCGATCAGATGCACAGTGACGACCCGGAGGTGGCCGAGCCTGCTGAGGCGCTGGTGGCACTGTTCACCCCCATCATCAAAGCTCACTTCACCGATCTTGGTTGTGAAACCTGTTCCACCTGCATGCAGGTCATGGGTGGAGCTGGCTACTGCAGCGAGTTCGGAGTCGAGCAATTCTACCGCGATGTCAGAATATCGAAGATTTGGGAGGGGACTAACGGAATCCAAGCGCTAGACCTAGCCGGGCGTAAAATCACTCAGAATATGGGTAAAAATCTCCGGCATCTAATGTGGCCACTCACTGAGTTCATCGAGGAGAACCGCGACATACCTGAGATGGGCGAGTTCAACAAGCCCCTCCATCAAGGTGTCAGGGGTCTGCAACAAATTACTCTCCTGATGATTGCTGAAGGGATGGCCAATCCACACTTCCTCGCGGCCGGTGCGACCGACTACTGCCGCTATTTCGGAAACGTACTCCTTGGGTATATGTGGGCCAAGATGGCAAAGGTGTGCCTAGAAAGGCAAGGCGAACCGTTCTACGACGCTAAGTTGGCCAGCGCGCGCTTTTTCTTCAAGCGAATCTATCCTGAGACAGTGAGTCTGGCTGCTAAGATACAATCAGGGCCGAAGACTCTGATGGATTACCCTGTGGAGATGTTCTGATGACTGACGGAAAAGCTGGTCGGAGCCTGAAGATGCGCTTTGAGCGTTCCTCAAAGAGGGCCTGGAATCTTCCTACAAAACCATCGAACGAGAAACTCCTCGAGATGTACGCGTTATACAAGCAGGCTACGGAAGGGGATTGTGAGGGCAAGCCCCGAGGGGGCCTGAGGGATCGTGCTAAGCACAAGGCTTGGAAGGCCATAGTCGGAACCAGTGAAGTGGCTGCTATGGAGAGATACTGCGAGATTGTGGATTCATTGATGGGGTAGTCCCATGCCTATAGACGACAGCAAACTGGCCGCAGAGTACAGGGGACTTCGTGGTCCAGTCAAATTCCGCCTATTCTCTCTCATCTCTATGCCCGCGGCTAGATTTGCGGGACTTCGCTTGGACCAACTCGATGATGAAATATGCATCACATCGATTCCGGGTGGCTGGCGCTCGCAGAACCCTTTCAAGACAATGTATTGGGCTGTCCAAGGAATGGGTGCTGAGCTAGCGACCGGGGCAGCCCCGTTCGCGATGTCACGCGCCATGTCCGAAAAACTTCGGATGTTTGTGGTGGGCACCGAGGCCACCTTCGGCAAGCGTGCAAAGGGCCGAATCAAGTTCACTTGTGACGGAGTTTCAACTGCCCGCGACGCCATCGAGCAGAGTCGTGTGAGCGGAGAATCAGTCGAGTGTGATCTCAAATCAGTTGGTAGGGACTCCTCTGGGGACGTGGTTTCCGAATGGGTCTTCAAGTGGAACTTCTTAGTTATGGATAGGAGTTGATTGTCTGGTAAGTACTAGACTCACTAAGGATGCGGGGATAGAGCATCCCATTATCTGCGGCGCTATGTACCCATGTTCCAATCCCGAACTAGTGGCCGCAGCCGCAGAGGGCGGCGGTTTGGCAATAATGCAACCCGTCTCTCTGACGTACGTGCACGGATGGGACCTTCGTGAGGGGATACGCTACATGCGCACCCTGACTGACAAACCAATTGGATTCAATGCTCTCATCGAGAAGGGCAGCAAGAAGTACTTCGAGAAGATGGATGGCTGGATTGACATCGCGCTTGAGGAAGGGATTCGGTTTTTCGTTACTTCACTGGGTAAGCCTGATTGGGTGTGTGAGAAGGTCCATGCATACGGTGGGGTCGTATACCACGACGTCACCAATAGAAAGTGGGCAGAGAAAGGGAAGGAATGTGGTGTCGACGGTCTAATTTGCGTCAATGATCGTGCTGGAGGCCATTTGGGGGATATGTCGATGGGAGAGATGTACGATGAACTCCGTGATATGGAACTCCCACTAATCTGTGCCGGAGGAATTGGTAGTGAGAAGGAACTCAACAGAGCCCTCGAGTTAGGCTATGATGGGGTACAGATGGGAACGAGATTCATCGCAACCACTGAGTGCAACACTCCCGAGGATTATAAAACAGCAATCGTGGATGCAGGCGAGGTGGACATAACGTGGACCAACAGACTCACAGGAGTGCCAATTTCTGTCATCAAGTCCCCTGGTTTCAAACAAGATAATTCATGGCTAATGCGAAGGCTCCTGCGCAGCAGATTCAAGCACACTGCTAGGATGTTACTGAATGCTAATTCATTCATACGACTGAGGTATCTCTCCAGAAGCAAGAGCAAAAATACTGCTAATAAGAAAAAATATTACTCTGCTGGCAAGAGCGTCGAGACAGTACGCAGTATTGAATCGGCAACCATCATCATGCAGCGTTTGGGCGAGTCCGTGAATTCCAATCCAAAACTCGTCGAAAAATTACAGGACCCTGTCGTTTAGTTGTTGAGCATCACCCACAACACCGAATCCATATTCTTCTTCAAGCGCCCGTGATACCAGTCTGAAGTCAGAGTCTCGAGTGGCTACCAGAACGCTACCCACATCGGATATGCTGGTCGATGCGAGGGCCGCTGCGTCCAGCATGATATCACGGTCCCCCTTCTCAGGATAGATGTCCTCTCCTCTAATCGAAGTTCTCATCGGGGTCTTACCACCTCTCCTCTTCTGCTCATCCACTTGCTGGAAGACCTCTCTGTGTCCGAGTAGAAAATCTTCCAAACCAATTTCCTCCTCTCTTACTCTAACGGGCTGACTCCATGAATCGAAGGCTTGGCAAATAGAATCAACTCTCTGCATCAAGAAGGTATCATTGACCATTTCAGACCATATCGCCTTGTCGATATAGGTATCCGAAAACATTCTCAGTACAGAGTCGGGGTTCTTGGCGCGATGCATGAACTCTCCTCTAGCAGCTGGAGGAATGTGAAGCAGAATCCTCCCCTCCCCCGCACGCCGACGGAGCATCCAGTGGAAAGCCCTCTCTACTGTCCAATTGAGGCTACCTAGGCTATCTGCTGATAGTTCCTTGAGCAAGTCGTCTTTGAGGGCCTCAATCAGGATATTCGTATCGACCATGATGAGAGGCTTCAGGGACAGGTTTCTGAGAGACCTCCTCTGTTTCACCGGAATGGTACCACTGTGGCTCACGAAAAGAGCGCGTTGACTCTTCTTCAGTGTGCTAGTCTGCTTAGCATCCAGATCCCCTGAAGTGATGGCCTTCTCCAGCATTCGTAATCCATTGATGGGGTCAGTATCGGCTACCTCCATAGCGAGAATCGTAATCTCACGAGGGTCCTTCTTTCCTCTCATCTCAATCATAAATCTCCTCTCTAAATCGGTCTGTCTACTAGCCTTAGATGTCCGAACATCCTGTAGAGCAGCCCTGACCCTACCTTGGAAAGGGTCTGGCGGCAACCCATGCTCGTCTGGGTATCTGTACAATCTTTCCAGAATTTCGACTCTCCTATCCCTGATACTTCCCAAAGCACCGTTCCGAGAGCGCTCCTCCTCTTGGGCTGCGAATTCGATGAGCCCTGTGCTTGCGGCGGAAGTGTCACTGTCTTCGTACCTCTTGCAGGTTCTGAGGTAGAGTTTGAAGCGTTTGGTGACTGAACTTGATAGGGCCGGATGAGCATCCACCAAGGAGACCGCTTCCCTCCATCCGGCGGCATGTGCAAACTCAATCAGTGACTTCCGTAGAACCAGAGCCGAGCGTTCGAAGTCCGACCTCAGTTTCATAGCGGCGTCCTTGTAAGCCCGAGCCGCATTCAATCGATCTCCACTGGCGCGCAGGATAGCCGCCCTAACAATTTGAAACTCGGCACACGTCTTGTCATGCTCACGATACCAATTCTCTAGGGCGGCGACCCCGAGATTATGCTCGATGACCAGATTGGTCACGGCTGCAATTGTACGCATTGCAGCACCGTCTAACTCACACAATTGGCCGAGAGACTCTACAGCCCTACTCTCTCTTTCCCCTACGCCTATCTGGAGATCCATTGCAGCGCGATTCAACTGCAGCGCGATGATTAGAGCATCGAACAGGCGCTTCTCCAGATGATTCAGTTCTGCCCTCTGGATGGATTCCTGCAGATTCCCTATCTTACTTTCTCTTACGACTCCGTCCCCGTCAGGAGATAGGGCCCTTCTGACCTCATTGAGAGATCGGAGTCCATCAGAATCCAGTTTACCGTGAACGGAATCCATGTCCCGAGGGAGCCCATCTAGTAGGGATATTAGAGCGATAGAGGCGTCTGAGAGGGCATCGTCTCCAGCCGAATTGTCAATTGAGCCCAAGGCGGTCTTCCGTAACTCAGCAAGGGAACTCCTATCGATTCGTGAGCTGCCAGAAAGAAGATGCCACGCCATCAACATCCTGTGAGGGTATGCCATAGACAGAGAAGGATCTCTCTCGAAGGCTGCTACAAGACTCTCTATGTCAGCGGCTTTGGTGAATATGTTCAAAATCTCATCAGTGTATCTGATTGATTCTAACTCCCACATTTTACTCGCCGCCTGCAGTCCAATCTGAATTGGTGCTCCTTCATGCCTCATTACCATGAGCAAACCACTTTCGTCCATCGAGACTATCGATTCGTGTAGGGCTCGAGTCAGAATTTCCGATTCCACCCCAGATAAGATATCCAGAGCGGTTGAGGCGTGCTCACCATTGCTGAAAACCGCACCCTCTGCGAAACCGAGCGCCTCATCCACATTACCCTGAGAGACCAGACTTGAGGCGATCTTCCATCTGAGTGGACTTGGTAAGGACTCCCCCACACGATTGAGGACTTCAACTCCATTCAGTAGATCAGTCGTAGAAAGCTCAACGGGGCAGGACTCGACATTCCTCCAAGCAGAGACTCTAAGCGCCTCTGATAATTCATCGGCACCTTCCTGGTTGGCGCATGCCCTCCATTCCGAAAAATCTCCAGAGCGCATTCCGATTAGCATTGAGTGTCTGTTGGCTAATTCACTGATAGCCCCTCCTTTGAGACTCCCGAGGACCTCTCTGGCGGTATCCTCCGAAACCGAAGCGAGAAGGACACCTTCGAGGAGCGCTCCCTCGCCACTTAACCCTCTCAGAGATGGCTTCATCCAACGCATCCACATGCCCGGCCTTGTTCGGCCACCTGTCAGATCCTGCCTGATGCTCTGGAGTGCGTGGTCCTGTTCGGAATTTGTTGTGAACGGCAGTTCCATCGACAACCACTCTCTGAGGTGGGCGCGGTCGAGTGGGTCGAAGTAAGCTGCATCCACCCAATCTCCTGAGTCAATGTCCCTATCAGCGGACTCGATTATTGGGAATTGTGCCATCTCGGCTATCAGCGGGGTTTCTCTGGCAAGCATTCTCCAGACCGGGTGTATACCCTCTTCACACTCGGAGCGAAGTCCCATCATCTTCGAGTCCAGCGACGAGTCCCAAGAAGTACCTAATTTTCCCTTATGGGCACATAGAACAGCGAGCTTGTAGGCTGCTGGAGCATCTGAGGCGAGTGTATCGGAAGGCCTCGCGAGCCGGTCATCCATACTCTTGACCCGGCCCCTCCCCCCCCTTCGTCCAATTCTTTGAGGCCGAGAACGATCTCGGCCTACATCCCCATCAACCCCAACTCCTTCGGGTGCCGCCTTGTTAGCCGCGAGGAAGGCCAAAGCCCTCCATTCAAAGGGTAGCAGCGACCAAGCCCTAGGCCGCTGAATGGCCTTCCTGCGTCTGCCTACATCATCTCCTGCTCTTTGCAGGAGGTCTAGACACTCGTGAAGATAATCCTCCATCGGACGACCTCGGGGGTTATCTCCAGGCACTTCCATTCATCAACACATCGCCTTGCTATGCAAGGCGTTTGTAGAGAGAACTCAAGGCATCGCAGCCGCAGCACGACTCGTGGACCCCGTCAACACCGCAGTGCTGCTTCTGCACCCAATCACAGCACTGGTCCTCATCTGGTTGTTTGTTAAACAGCGCCGCTGGAGGCAACAAAATCTGATATTGAGGGGCACAGAGAGAGCCGCCGCCTTGGATGCCCACCAAGCAACCGGTGACAAAATGATGGCAGCGGTCATCGGTGTGATTGCACTTGCATTCGGGGCGCACATCGTGAGAGCCAGCCTCGAAGGACTTGAAGTGACAGCCTACCTAGTTCCCGGACACTTCCATGGATGGGCCGGGCTGCTCGGACTTTTGTTCATGATTACCCTGTGGAGAGCGGGTCGTAAGACACGCGATCTAAAGTCTCAGAAGAAATCGTTCGCTCACAGTAAGGAATTTCATGGGAGAATCAGCGATGTGATGTTGTTGTTGGTGACAATCCACGCTTTCCTCGGCTTCCTATACCTACTCAAAATCCTATGATCATCGTTCTGCCCACATCTCGAGCCAGACTGCCAAATTCCCCTCGATATCATCGTTAGTCACCGCTCGTGAAACCCTAGCACCGTTCTCGAGCGCCTGTATTCTGCAACCACAGGCGTTGGCATGACCCCCGCCATCGGAATCGAATCTGGTTGCAAGCTTGGTCAGGTCGTAAACTCCCCCGGTTGTGTGGAGGAACGAGTTAGTGTAGAATGAGGCAGATACAGGATACCTGTCTTCCTCTCCGAAGGAGGCCCCAACATCACCGTGGACAACTAGGCATGCATCACAATCTTCTCCCACCAGAGCAGTAACGTGGTAGCCATTCGAACGCAGTCCACGACCCTCAAGCCTCACTATCGCTAACCGGTCCACAACTTCGATACTCTCTGAAATCACAGTATCCATCTCTTCCTGTCGCCGCCGCCTTTCGGCAAGAGCGGGGGCGACTTTGGGATCAGAGAGAATGTTTCTCACAGAAACGCCCTGCTGCAAGGCTTCTAGGATATGGAGGGCCAAGCCAGACTCAACATCAATTAGTCGACCCAGCCATATCATCGGGTGGTCGGAACGGAACTCCTCACGGGTGATGCCACCACCATCCAGTTTGTCGACCCAGACCAGCATATCAGCTAGATCACTGAGGTCGGTATTGGCTACTAACAGATCGTAGGCAATACGGGCAGCCGAAGGAGCCTGTCTCCAGACCACAATCACACCATCATCATCATGCTCGGTGGGGGCGTTGGACTGGTGATGGTCGATACTCAGCCCGCATTTCGGATGGCGTGGCAGGTCGCATACTGCTGTATGCCTATCCATGCAATCATCCAAAAGGCCAGCACGTAGCTCCCCCGGATGACCAAAAACAATCTCGGCTTCGGGCCACCAACGCCTCAGAATTGCTCCTGTGACCACACCATCGAGGTCACTATCTGTGACAATCCTACGGATATCCAGAGACAGTGATTCACCGACCATCTCGGTAACAACCCCCGCCTCTCCCACATTGTGCTTTCTGTCTGTGGGTTTGAGAATCCCATTGCCTCAAAATAGCGTTCACGGTGGCAATTGAGATATGCATGTCCGTTATGCGCAACAATATGGAGACTTCATGTGGCTTCATCTTACTCAATTATGACAGCGTACTCCTCCTGCAGTATCCACAAGGTCACTGGTCATATCCAAAGGGGCATGTTGAGGGCGACGAGGATCATCATACAACCGCCCGCCGTGAATTGTTGGAGGAGACCGGAATCAACGATATCGTAATCGACAGCGGTTGGCGCCAACGCACTGAATATTCATTCTATCACAAAGGGCGGCAAATCGACAAAGAGGTGTATTGGTACATCGCCACAACGAA
>CBFHQW010000039.1:13005-13260 GCA_965658085.1 Candidatus Thalassarchaeum sp. | reverse complement strand
ACTATTGAGGTGAACAATCTGATAGTTGACTCACAATGGAGGTCACTTGGTTTCGCTCTGCTATTCACTGTTCTTACACTGGGGCTCGTATTCAGAGACCTCAGGTTCGCACTCCTGACAACGGTACCAGTTGGCTTCACAGTAGCGATGCAATGGCTGGCAATGGATTCGCTTGGCGTCCCTCTTTCTCTTGTTACGGTGATGGTAGGTTCAATACTAGTTGGGGTCGGTATCGATTTCTCGATCCACATTGCC
>CBFHQW010000039.1:0-12995 GCA_965658085.1 Candidatus Thalassarchaeum sp. | reverse complement strand
TGCCAACCGAGTTAAGGAGCAAGGTGGAACCATAGAAGCAGTAAAGGTAGCATGCGCGAGTACGGGAATGAGTCTGTTTGAAGCCACTACCGTCACTGCAGCTGGATTGACATGTGCTTATCAGATTCCAATCGAGGCCATACACCCCTTCGTCACTGTCATCATCATCCTTCTAATCGTCGCTGCGCTATCTGCCCTGCTCCTCCTCCCTGCAATATACGCGTTGCTCATCAAGAACAATGTCGGTCTCACCGGAGGTGTGGAGACAATGGTCAAGACAGCAGGATTACGCCGGGCTATAGCCAGAGACGAGGCTGATTCAATCGATGCAACGCTGCTAATCGGGTCTGCGGATGATGCGTGGTGACGCGTCACCTTCATGCACCTGAAGCAACTGCGAGCAGTATGGCGCATTGGCTAATGAAAAGCGAGCCACACGCATACTCGTGGGAACAACTGTTGGAAGACGGTTCGACCCATTGGGATGGTGTCAGAAACTATCAGGCTAGGAATCTGATGAGAGACGATATGTCAGTAGGAGACCTAGTTCTATTCTACCACTCCAACTGTAAGCCCCCTCATGTCGCTGGAGTAGCAAGAGTGAGCAAAGAGGCGTATCCCGACTTCACAGCTCAGGACCCATCATCAAAATACTTCGATCCGAAGGCCACACCAGACGACCCTCGGTGGATGATGGTAGACATTGAGGCTGTGTCTGAACTAGAACCAATTACGTTACCCGAAATGAGGACAAATCCATCACTGGAAGGTATGCCCCTTCTACGACGAGGGCAGAGGCTGTCAGTACAACCAGTATCCGCAGAACATTTCGCCATCGTTTGCCAAATGGGTGGTATCAGGAAACCTCCAATCTAGGGGCACTTCAATGACTTATTCCATAGTGGGCACGTCCTCGGTGGACGCACGTCACCAAAGGTGCAGGTTCACCGATCTCCTCCACCCCGCAATCCCAAGGCATCCAGAGTCCCCGGTCGGGCTGCTCGCTTCCGCGTCTGACCTGGTTCCCGGGCTTAGATGGGCCTCGCTTCCCTCCGGAAGCGGTTTCCGTCAACCTGGATCTCTTGGGGGCGAGGTATCGACGTTAACCGGTGGAACACCAATGGCTCGTCTGCGCCGCCCTCGGACTTCGGGTCTCCATTACCAACGATTTGAGAAAAATAGAGCACGTCAACTCCCCCCCTAGCCCGACTGTGGCTAGATATCGTCCCATATCAACGAATCCCCAAGTGGGCTAATCCATCTGAGGCTATTCAGAGTACTTAGACGGACATCCTGTTTGTATCTCGTGGGCCTCGAGTAGCCATCCGTTGGAGCTACTTACTAGGTTGCCTTTGACAGCAATCGTATGACCCTCATCAAATCCATCTGGAACTATCACTCCCGAGTAATCGACTTGAAGCGAATGAGTCTGACCAACCAATTCAAAGGAAGTCGACGAGGTGTCAACCGAACCTATTGCCACCTGTCCCCTCAGATGAATGTCGCCCTCGTGGGAATCGGGAGATGACATGACTTCGTCGATGGAATACTGAGTTTGGGGTTCTATGCTAAGAAACATCATTGCAATCAAAGCTGCCAAACAGGCGCCGACGATAATCAGTCGGGATATTCTGGTACCTGCCATGGCATTTGGTCGCGTGGATGATTGATGAGGGTTTTCTATGTCTCCTCAGGTAATGTCTAGGCCAACTGCTTCCTCGATACCAAGGAAACCATTCTCCTTCACCCTCTTCTTTAGTCCCTTGACGATACCACTTACGACAGAAGGTCCGTTGAAAACCAAGGCAGAATACAATTGCAGTAAGGAAGCACCCGAGGACACGGCTTGCCAAGCAGTGTCCACAGAATCAATCCCACCCACCCCCACAATCGGGACAGTTGATTGGGTTTCTTCGTAGAGTAAACGTATGATTTCGTTAGAACGTGCCTGCAGAGGTCGTCCAGAGAGGCCTCCACTCTCAGCGAACACACTGCGAGAGGCAGCGTTCCTAGGCACCGGCCGGTGAAGTGTTGTGTTGGTGGCTACGAAACCGTCGATGCCTTTTCGCAATGCCATCTGAGCAGATGCGATAATCTCGTCGTCGGTATTGTCGGGAGATAGTTTTAGCAGCAAGGGTTTCCCTCCTCCTTTCCTGTCCGATATCATCTTGCATTCCGTAAGTATGGAAGCCAGATGATCTACTCCCTGAAGTTCTCTCAGACCTGGAGTATTCGGCGATGAGACGTTGAGTACAAACATATCTGCATGGTTCCACAACAACTCCATAGTACTGGAGTAATCAGAGGGGGCGCTCTCATTGGGAGTCTTCCTAGAACGCCCGATATTTGCTGCCACGGGAACCTTTGGCCACATTCCAGAGGCCCTTCTAGCCATCAATCGGTCCCTCACTGCAGCAGCTCCAGGATTGTTGAATCCCATTCTATTGACAAGGGCCTTCTCAGAATGGGCTCTGAACATCCTAGGCTTTGGATTACCTTCCTGAGGGAATCTGGTAATGCCGCCATACTCAATCCAAGAGAATCCCAGTGCTGGCCATGCGCTGAGTGCCTCTGCCCCCTTATCGAATCCTGCAGCCAACCCAAGGGGGTGGTGGAACAATCTGCCGAAGACATGTATCGGAAGTTCGGGGGCGTGGTAGATTGCACTGAGGGCTCGTTGGCCTGTTCGACTTTGGCCGAACGTGGTTAAGCCCTTCATTGCTAAGCTGTGCGCTTTCTCCGAGTCGGTGAATCTGAGCAGGGGCCTCGCGAATAGTGAATACGGCAGCCCCATCAACGGAACGCGTAGAACGGTATCCTTCAAGCGTTGCGTTACATCGCCAGCCCGTGCGCTCAACAATTGAGGCTGCAGCAATCAGCGAACTGGCTCGCAGGGCACTTCGGTCAGAAGGAATGGTAATCCATCATCGGAACCCAACCTCTCTGGGCATAGATGCCCTCTCAGTGAAAATCAGCGATCTTTCACCCGGGACGCTGCTCGGCGTAGTCGGAGAGGAGTCCGCTTCCGAGGGAATAACAATCGAAACACTGAATTCTCCGGGAGGGGTTATTGCTACAAAAGAGCCTGTAGACTCCAAAGTCGTCTGGATACCAGGGGACTGTTCTTCGATATGGAACCGCTTCACGAATACGGTCCTCAGACTGGCTGAGGCTGGCTATCCTGGATGCGTTGGATGCGCAGGACCAGCGGCTGAAGGACCTTGGGACGAAGAGGCTTCTAGGCAGCGACTGAGGTAGGCCGGCTTCGCGCGCGCCCTCGCCCGCGCGCGCGTTGGACAGTACTCAGGCCGCTCATGTTTATACGGAGTTCATCGGGGCACACGGGAACGAGACCGGTCTAGTCTTCGATGACGTAACTGGTCAGGGTGGTATTGTGCGACTGATGATTCTTGAATCTGGTGCGAAGGCACGAACAGTAAACAAGTACCTCGGGAAAGGCTGGATTGTAGAGGCTTGTAAGGGTCACGTCCAGGACCTTCCATCTAACGGCAAGGGTAAGGGCCGTTCTAAGGCTATGTGGGCCTCCAAGAACGGTGACCTCCCAGAACCTCCTTGGGATTGGACCGATGGTGCAGAGAGAGTAATCAACAAGATTTTGGAAAAAGCTACGCGGAAGGGTGTAGAAGAGATCTACATAGCAACTGACCCGGATAGAGAAGGTGAATTCATCGCATGGAGACTAAGTATTCTGTTCGCTGAATTTCCCGTGGTCAAGAGAGTCACGTTCAATGAGATAACAGAAACTGCGGTGAATGAAGCAATTCAAGAATCGGGGGAAATCGATATGGATTTGGTCGATGCTGCCAAAGTTCGCCGATTCATGGACCGATTGGTAGGATACAGATGCTCACGATTCAGCAAATCATGGAGTCTCGCCTCAATGGGCAGAGTCCAGACTCCAACATTGGGCTTCATTGTAGAGAGAGAGCTTGAGAGAGAGGCCCATATTCCAATTGAGTACCATAGTGTCCACGTTGATTCTGACGGGGTTCGCTTCAACGTCCGGTTTCACGAGAAGAATGAAGAAGATGCGTGGACTGATGATTCAGGGAAGCATCGCGCCGACAGGACTGCCGATTCTGAATTGTCCGAAGCTGCATTCAATACCCTCAATAAAGCCAAAGCCATCAATATTGTCTCAGTGAAAGAAGGTAAGACGAATCGTAACCCACAACCTCCATTTACAACCGAAACGCTTCTGAGAGCAGCGAGTTCCATGTTGGGATGGTCAGTAGCGAAGACCAGTAATATTGCAGGGTCATTATACAGAGACGGTCATGTTACCTACATCAGGACAGATTCCACCCGGACCAATTCAGGGGCGCGCGAAAAAGTGAAGGAGTATATCAAGAGTGAATTTGGAGATGACCATCTGGGACCTGGTGTGTTAGGTCCCGATGCGAAGAAAGGAAAATCCAACGTACAGGACGCTCACGAAGCCATCAGACCAACACGCCCTGAGAAGACTGATGTCGATGCGGGTGCGGACGAGCGTCGCCTATACGGTTTGATTTGGGCAAGGTTCGCCGCCAGTCAAATGTCGCCCTCGATTAGAGAGAGGAGGGACATACGGGCTACTGTGGACGATTTGGAGAAGCCGTTGACAGGCTCGGCCTCTTGGAGGATTCATACCGGATGGGAGGCAGTGTACACGAATTACCACAGCGATGTAAGGACAAAACCTCCAAAATATCCATTAGAAGAAGGAAGCGAATGGAGCATCTCGAAATCTAAAGAGAATCCTCTGATGGTGACTGATGAGACCAAACCACCGAAGAGATTCTCCGAGAGTTCAATTGTCCGGGAGATGAAGAAGGCGGAAATAGGCCGTCCGTCGACATACGTCAGTACAGTTTCAAAACTCTCTTCTAGGAAATATATCGAAGTCGAGGGGAGTTCGCTAATTCCTACGGATAAGGGCCGCATGATGTGGTTGGATGTAGTGCCGTTCTACAACGAGCAAGCGGAGTCGGAGGGGTTATTCACACCACTATTCACATCAAAAATGGAAGACAATCTAGATGGAATCGAGCACGGCAGAATCAATGGTCCCGAAACCTGGAATAGTTTCGTAGAAGAATTCAGATCAATGCATAACCGGGCGCTGGAGCGCAAGCGAGAGTTTCCCACGCCTAAGCAAATGGCACTCTTAGAGAGTCGGATACCACATCTAAACGATAAGAGGAGGGCCGAGTTGCTATTAGGTAAGGCCCTTAGTGAGTTGACAGGGGACGACGCACGTAGAATCATCGAACAATTGTACGATTCCGAGGGAGGTAACGGGCACCTCCCTCCCAGCGAGAAGCAGACTGCTCTAATTGTGAAGTTGTCCGATCAGGCCGGACTGGAATTGGATGCTACTCTAGCGAAAGCCGGTGTTGCGGACCTTTCAGAACTAACAGGGGGCAGAGAAGGCACTGCCAGTGAACTAATATCTCAGATGATAGAAATTAGTAAAAATCTGCCCGCGACAGCGCCTCAGGTTGATTTGGTGAACAAACTATCAGAGCAATATGAAGTACCCTTGAATGAGATGCTAGCCATAGCCGGCCTGAAAGATATCAGTGAGATGAGTAAGACCGATGCCAGCATTATCATCAATGAGATGAAAAAGCGTTCGCGCCGGCGCCAGAACAGTTAGGGTTGAGGTTTACACTGCATCTTTGTGGCAGCACTCAATAACAAATGCCCATAAGAGGAGGCGTGGATTTCATCGAGTACGACGTTGTAGTCGTCGGAGCCGGCCCAGTAGGGGGGTTCCTAGCACAGAGGATGTCCGAAGGAGGGGCAAGTGTACTGCTCCTAGAAGAGCATGCACAGATAGGTAGACCGTTTCAGTGCGCCGGACTCGTGAATCCTGAAGCCATGAGTCTGACAGGATTAGAGAGCACAGTATTGACTCCAATCTGGGGGGCTAGGATTCATAGTCCATCAGGAATACCAGTCGTAATCGGTAACGATCAGGACATACGAACATGGTCAGTCTGCCGTAAACTGTTCGATGAAGGTGTCGTGAGAGGAGCTATGCAGTCAGGTGCCGAAATATGGCTCTCCAGTAAGCCATTATCCGCAGATTCTTACGACGACCATGTGCTACTTTCAGTATCTACTCCCCAAGGAGACCGAACGGTCAGATGTAAGTTACTATGCGGAGCTGACGGAGCCCACTCTTGGGTCCGTAGACGGTTCAAAATGGGACGCCCAAAGGAGCTCATGATTGGTTTTCAAGTTGAGGTCACCGGGTATAAGGGAGAGTCAGGTAGATTGGACATGTATACCGGATCGAAATTCTCTCCGGGTTTCTTCGCTTGGGCTATTCCGTCGGGAGAAACAACGAGGATTGGCACATGGAGTAAGCCCGGGATGATGGGAGAAAAGTCCTGCGAACAGTTGCTCGATAGGTTGAGGTCGGAGCCGCTATGGAGAGATCGTTTCTCGGAATGCCGAGAGATTGGGAGATTCTGTGGACCCATTCCCAGTGGGATGGTGAAACGACCAATGAGGGGGAGAGTAGCGCTATTCGGAGATGCGGCTGGGCTGTGTAAACCCACTACTGGAGGAGGGATTGGACCTGGTTTCAGACAAGTGGAGGAGCTGGTTCCGAATCTTTTGGAGTGCTTGAATAGAGATGATTTCTCCGATACTGCAGTGAACGAGGTGATTAGTCTATTGAGTCCTCTCAGAAGGGAACAGAACAGAGCAAGAGCCCTAAGAGAAGCTTTTCTGACTGAGATGACGGACGAGGAATTAGACAGCGTATTCGCCGTCTGGTCTCGTCCGGAAGTAACTGATATGATTAATCAAATTGGAGATATCGAAAATCCGATACCCCTAGGTATCCGGATGCTGAAGGATGTACCCGAATTCAGATCCATCGCCAAGAGAGCTGCAAAGGCCGTATTGTGGGGTTGATTCGTGTATAGGTCATTGCAGAGAATTAGGTATCCGCCGTTCGAACACTCCCACATGGACCCACGGGCCGCACCCTTGATAGAGGTCGTCGTGGAGTCTGAAAATAAACCACCTCCTTCCTTCAGAATAGGGTCAGATGATGACTGGATGGTCGAATGGCGGGGATGTAAGTCTGACGACCAAGAAATGCCAGAGATAACCTGCGAAGTGTCTCACAAACCGTTTCCGTTCCTGGAGAGGACAAGGAATGGGTGGTACATCGAACCTGATCCCTTACACAAAACGGCACGCCGGCTAATACGGCCGACTGTCATACTGTTGATTCTCGCTCTTCTCGCTCACTCCATGGAGCCCGGGCTAGTCAGTCTGGGCCTAATATCGGAGTCATTTGCAGGATCATATCGCATCGGCCCACTTGACTACCCGAAGCTTCTGTTGGTGGCATTCCCTGTCTTCATGATTCCAATCATCTTCAGAATGATTGCAAATCTACGTGACATTGGGCGCCAGAACGCCTACATCGCTTCGCCAATTGAATCACCTAGGATGACCTTGGCAGTCAACGGTTCAGAGGTCCGAGCTAGCAAGATAGCAATGCCAGTTGATATGATGGCAGTACGAGGTAGGCTGCAAGTAGGGATTGCAGTTCCTGAGAGAAGTAAGGTACTAGAGGCACTGCAACGCACAGAAGGAGAGCAGCCATCTCCCGGGATGTCAACGAGACTACCTGAGAGGAGGATTACAAGCGGAGAAGAGCTTGGAACAGGAGTCGGGGAAGCCACTCCTATGCCAGTTGCACACCCCCGGGTTCTCTTGCTTGAACCTATGAGGGTGCATGATTCAGGCGACTGGGTTGACCTAGGTGGAGGGGGCAACGAGGTTTTATTCAAGGGACCTGTGAATCAATGGCCCGGCTCAGTTTACTCCGCTCTAATCGCTGTCCACTGGGAGATTGTATTAGAGGCGGTTAGAGATGATGGGACTAAAATGAAGTGGGTATGCCAAGTAATCATGCCACCAAGAGTCGGTCTTGAGTACATCCCAAAACTACCAGTTAGAAGTGGTAGAACTGAATCAACCTAGGCATCGGGTTGTATCGGGACCGGGCTTGCTAAGTCTTCATGGATATACTCGGTTTCTAGTAGTACGTAGTCCGAATCCCTCTTCCTAGGGATGAAGCCGGCCCTGAGTATCATTCTCTGCAGCTCCTCTTCAGTGGCCTCCATCTTCGTCGTACCAGAAGCTGAAACCACATTCTCCTCCATCATTGTAGAGCCGGCATCATCGGCACCAGCCAGTAGGGCCATCTGTGCCACATTCAGTCCCATTGTGGGCCACGACGCCTGAATGTGCTCTATGTTGTCAAAGAATAATCTTGAGACGGCGACGTGTCTGAGGTATTCGGTGGGACCAGCACCCAGAACTATTTTGTTGTGGCCTTTGTTCCTCGAACCTAACGAATTATTCTCCAACATGACAGGCCACGATACGAAGGATGTGAAACCCGTTTTACCAGTTGATACAGCGTTGTCCTGCATACTTCTCACTCTGTCCATGTGGAGTACTCGGTGAAAATTACTCTCACCAAAACCGAAGACATTTGTGGCGGAAGTCGTAAGACCCAGTTCTTGTGCTTCATGCATAACCCTAAGCCAGTTATCCGCAGATCCTTTCTTTGGTGAGATATCCAGTCGTATATCGTCGACTAGCATTTCAGCACCGCCTCCAGGGAGTCCGTGCATCCCTGCCTCCTTCAGATGTATCAGAACCTGCTTGGTCGGTATTCCACAGACCTCAGAGATACCTTCGATTTCGATTGGAGAGAAGCAATCCAATGCTATGGATGGGTGTCTCAAACTCAGTTCACGAATCAGTTCTGTATACCACTTCAGGGGGAGTTCGGGATGCACACCTCCCTGCATCAGCACTCGTGAACCGCCTATGTCTTCCAATTCAGAAAGTCTATCGCTGATTTCATCCGTAGACTGTGTGTAGGTCTCAGGGTGCCCGGGTGGCCTATAGAAGGAGCAGAACTGGCAATTGATAGTGCATACATTAGTGTAATTCACGTTCCTATCGATGAGGTACGTCACCTCATTACTAGGGACTTGGGACCTCCTGCGCAACATCGCAGCGTGCATCAGTTCGTTGATATCAGCTGAATCGTATAGGGCCACAGCATCATCGACGCTTAGCCTCGGAGGATCTGCAGAGTTCTGAGATTGTAGTATAGTTCTCCAGACAGACAGAATATCACCCGTCATTTCCTACGAGTGCTTCTATTTCATCGATTGTCTTTGGGCAACTCGATGTCAGGACCACTGGACCGTCTGTTGTAATCAGCACATTATCCTCGATACGGACGCCTATTCCTGCATAACGTTCTGGAATCTCTACATCAGTCCTCCAACTGCCGAAATACAACCCCGGCTCTACAGTGAGTACCATTCCAGGTTCGAAACTCCTCTCTGGTTTGTCATCACCCTGTCGGCCACCTCCAACATCGTGCACATCTAAACCCAGCATGTGCCCTGAGCCGTGCATGAAATAATTGCGGAATGGGCCATTAAAATCATCACCGAGAGCATCTTCCAGAGAACAATCCAAGACTCCGAGATCTATCAATCCCTGAGCCAACACACGAGAAGTTGCATGGTGCATAGAACTCCAAGGACTACCAGCCTGACAGGCTTCGATTCCCGCCAGTTCTGCTTTCAGCACCAGTTCGTATATCTCCCTTTGTTGGTCGCTAAATTTCCCATTGACCGGCCATGTCCGAGTGATGTCAGAAGCGTATCCAGAAACCTCACACCCCGCATCCACTAGGACCAATTCTCCGTCGGATATCTTATTGTCATTGGAATTGTAATGCAAGATAGTCGCATTGTCGCCACCACCTACGATTGAAGGGTAACTCCAACGACTCTTGCAGGCAATGAAGTGCGCCTCTATGGCCGACTGAATTTGCCACTCACCTATTCCTGGGTATGTAGCCCGCATAGCGGCGATATGCGATGCGGAAGCGATATCTGCTGACTCTTGCATTAATCGAATTTCATCTTTGGACTTCAACACACGCATATCATCCAATATTGGAGTAGGGTCGGCTAACTCTGTTCCGTCTACCCTACTAATCAACTCGTCCAACTCAGGGTTGAGTCCAGAAATGCAATAGACAGATGTGCAGACATTGAGGTGTGAGGTAACTGAGTCGGCGATGTCCTCTAGAGAGTGGGCCTGATCGACCGGCCAACCAGATACTGTGCCTTCGATACCCACCCTTCGGCCCTCCCATATCTCTGCCTTCGTATCACGTGGCTGGACGAATAGTGTGGTAATCCATTCATCTCCCTCACGATGGGCCATTAGCACTGCTTCAGGATCGCCCCAACCACAAAGGTACAGCATGTACGAATTAGCGCGGAATGGGAAAGTCGTGTCATTTGAGCGGTACGCCACTGGATTGGTAGGCATTAGCACCAGAGATCCCTCGGGCAACTGCCCTAGGAATACAGACTGCCTAGAGAGGTATTCAGAATCAGACAGAGCAGGTTCACTCATGCACTCACCGCAGATTGTCGTCAAGAGGTGCGTTATTATGCATGTGGGTATTGAAATCGAGTCTATTCATCAGACTTCCACTTCGGTATAGAGGAAGAATCGTCAGAAGAACGATACCTCAGCATAATTGCAGATAGCATGAATAGAGTTGAAATTACCAGTACTATTAGTGAATACGGCAGAGGTTCGGCAGCCTCAGGATGGACCAGGAGGACGGATATGCTGCCATAATCGTCGTCGTCGTCAATCACATCCAGAGTCAGAATGACTTCATCACCGGCATCGGGAGGCCATGACAAGGCCCTGATGCAGCCCTCGTAAACAGGTTGGTGGTCAATCTTCCATACGCACCTCAATCCGGATTGGTCGTTCTCAGAGTCCTCAGAAAGTGAGGCATCTAGCATCCATTCAGAACCGGGGCTCAGTTTGATTCTAGAACCATCTTCGATTGATGAGTCATCTAGTGAAGCTATGGCCTTAGGAACAACATTTTGGATTGTGAATATCTTCACCATGGTGCTTGAAATTCCTCCAGCATCAGTGACGACCAGAGTCAGAGTGTAATCGCCTGAACTTCCAGTGGGAATTGCCATCGTTCCCTTGTCTTGACCCATCACAATCTGTAGTGGAGTTTGTCCTGAGTGCGACGGTTTTCGGAGAACCCACATGTAGTGTAACTCTTCTCTGCCCCATACCGGATCATCCGTTGCGCTGGCATCGAAGAACAGGTCACTCGCCCCCTCCAATGAATAGTCAGGACCCTCGATGGATATCGATGGCGCGAGGTTGTTGACCTGTATTGGGACGCATTCTTGCGAATAAGTCACTCCCGATGGATCATAGTTCTCAGCATACAGAGAATGCCACCCATCCTCCAAACCCGAAATATCCAATGATTCTGAGAATTCCCCGTCTGGAATTATGATAGAGAGGTGTGCTGACATATCCGAGTCTGCTTCGGTCGAACAGGCATCGATAGAGCTGGATGCTGGTTTGGCGAATAACCTAAGTTCCGGAGTGGTCCATGTCATCGGGTACATGCTCCAACCTGACACGGAGATGAATCCATGAACCCAATCTCCGGGTTCCGGGGAGTTCACTATGATTGCAGACCTCGAGGTGTCTCCAAGGAAAAGCACTCGGTGAGACTGAGTAAACCCTTCAGAAGCGGTTTCCACTGTGACTGTCAGGTAGCAGGTACAGGGAGAGTGCTCAGCCACATCAATTTCCAGCGACCAAGTCCAGATAGGTCTCGTGCCTGAAGAGTCGGACGCCTCCAAAATATCTGAGAAATCGCCACTGTCCAACTCCACCAAGTACGGTTCCGAGGCCACGATACTCCAAGTCACTGAGGCGGGCTTCACTTCATCCTCTATGGATCCTGAAATCACCGTAGTTTGGTTCGTAGAGAAGCCATTATCAAAGTCGAATCCAATCAGTGGGATATCATCTGGCTGGTCCGCGACCGTGGTCGTGACCGCAGTAAAGAGTGATGCTACAACCAGCATCGTGACAAGAATGAATGGCGACCTCACGAGTTATGGCCCACACCAACCTGTAATGAATCTCATGGCTAGATGATGAAATCATCTATCGGAGATTCGGAGTTGCCATGCCAGTTCATCCAACCATAGGCCGAGTGTAGTGCGATTGACGAATTCGTGGCTAGCCTCGGCAGATAGTACGCATTCGCAAGCCGCTGCTGCGAGTGCGGCCGCATCCGTAATCGAGAGATTATTTCCTAGTGCTGTTGCCAGTGCAGTCGCGGCAGCGTCGTGTAGGCCTATTTGCTGGACTGGAGCAGGGGCCGCACATGGAATATGCATAGGGTCCAAGCCAGCTTGGTATAGCGTCACTCCGTTAATGCCACCAAGAACGAGCATAGCACCCCAGCCATACTCCTCAATCAGATTCTTAGCTGCGTCAGCGGAATCTGATGTCATCTGCCGGCGACTCAGCAGTTCCAAACCCCGCTTCTCAAACAAGACCACGTCAGCACCCCTGCTCCGATCAAGACCAGTCAGTTTGGGATCCATTATCACAGGGAGTTCTGCATCCCTTGCAGCGTCGATAAGAGCTCGAGCACCAGTTGCATCTAGGACTCCTTTGTCGTAGTCAGATAGGACGATAGCGCAGCTATCTCCTAACGAGGACATGGCTTCTTTTGTTAGTGATTTGCGGACGCTGTCAGGAAGGTCTTCACGCGGCCCCCTGTCTGCTTGAAGCAATATTTGACTCTTGTCTAGCAGGCTCTCGCGGCTACCATAGAATCGAATCTTCGTCAGAGTGCTGCGGTCAGGGACAACTGCTATGCCGCTTGGATCGATTCCATGCCCAGATAATTTCTCAATTATGACTCGCCCCTCTCTGTCATCTCCTACACTAGAGTGGAGACTGATTTGGATGCCAAGAGAATTCAGGCCCATCGCAATGTGAGCCGCTGCCCCTGGAGTCTCTTCGGACTGGAGAATCTTCAAAACTGGGACTGGGGCGGTGGAATC
>CBFHQW010000038.1:0-13308 GCA_965658085.1 Candidatus Thalassarchaeum sp. | reverse complement strand
TTCGAATTGTCGCCTTCGCTGACCGGGTGCTTCTGGTGGACGGACCGGACAGGGGGGACATAGTGCAGGCCGAGAAGGCCGGTATCATGGAGTTGGCAGACGTCATCGCGATAAACAAATCAGATATGCCAAATTCCCAACAAGCCGCAGATTCAGTGCGCTCTGCCCTCGCTCTGAGTCAGGGTTCGCAACCCCAAGTTCACTTGGTTTCGGCACATGACGGGTCCGGGGTGGACGAGTTACTAGAGGAAATTGAGGCATGTTCAGTATCTAATCTCGGAGGACACCTTAGGACCAAGGAGAGACTACTCTCGTTGTGGGATTCCCGCCTCCTTGATCACCCTAGGATAAATGAGGTTCTGCATGCTGTTGAAACCGGAAGTATAACGCTCGATGAGGCCGTGGAATCGCTCAGATAGTAAGTAAGGAGGGGTTCTGGAATGGGCGAATCAGAGACTAGTTTCGACATCGATCACGTAGAACATTCAATTGGAGGGTTCGGCGGCCACGCGTTCAGGCGCCTGACACATGTATCCATGGCAGCTATTCCGCTAGTATACTACACCCGAGGGGACGATGTCGCAGACTATTTCTCAATCGGACCTAATGAATTGGTTAGCTACATCTTCCTCATGATTCTCGTCCTCGAAGCCGTCAGACTGCGGTTTGGAATCGTCATTGTCGGTCAGAGGGAGTATGAATCCAAGCAGATTTCGGCCCTCGCATGGGGTGCTTTCGCAGTCTGCCTAACTCTTCTGATTACAGACATGGAGCCGTTCTCGAGTGGTACTGGAATTGAATCCGGAATTTACGGTATCCCGTTGATTTTTGGCCTTACTTTCGTCGACCCCTTGATGGGTGAAATAAAACGTCAGAAGCAAGATATGAGGCTAGCAATAACTACAGGTATGGCAGCCTCGTTTGTCATATGGGTCGGTTGCAGTTTTTGGCTTGGTACTCCACTGTGGATATGCGTCCTCCTAGCTCCTCTCACAGTTCTAGGGGAACTTCCGAGGGTCAAGTACATCGATGACAATGCGACGATGATACTCTTCCCTCTCGCCGCTCTACTGCTTCTCAGCCCTTTCCTGTGAGTCTTAACCCGTCATCTTTACAATCCGGTTTCATTTGGCTAGGGTGTTAGCATGTCAGATGAGGGTTCGAGCGGAGACATCGTAGATTCCCCTATATCTCAAAACGCGTATGTTCTGATATGGACCCTAGCTTCACTGGTTTCGTTCGCTATCTTCGTGGTGTACTTCTGATTGTCCCCTGCATGATATAATAGCGGGCTTGGTTCACGAGCATCCGTGTGCGGCATCACTGGCATGCTCGGAAATGCAGATCAGGAAACTGCTCTGGCTATGGCTGCCTGCCTTAGTCATAGGGGGCCCGACGGTGGCGGTGGATTCTACGACGAACTCGAACACGGAGCTGTGGCGTTTGGTCACGCTAGACTGTCGATAGTCGATATCGAAGGCTCTTCGCAGCCCATAGGATCGGATCACGGGGCAGTATTGGTGCAGAATGGAGAGATATACAACCATTCGGAACTACGATCCCGGTGCAATACCTATCCATGGCGCACTTCGGGAGACAGCGAGGCCGTTCTAGCTGTACACAGGAACGCCATGATTGCCACTTCATCCAGCCACGATTCGACTGTAGACCACGCCCGATGGGTTTCTCTGCTGGATGGAATATGGGGCTTCGCCCTCTGGGATCCGGTGAGAAGAGAACTGCTTCTGAGCAGAGATCCAATGGGCGTCAAACCTCTGCTCAGAACACTACTGCCTGATGGCACACTCCTGTTCGCTTCGGAAGTCAAGGCATTCCATGCTCATCCTGAATTCATAGCCCAACCAGACATCAACGCTCTCGCAGTTAGGCTCGCGTATGAGTATCCGATGGATATGACAACACTCTTCCTAGACGTTACACAAGTAGCTCCGGGGACAATTGAGTCTTGGTCCTTGGACGATGATGGTAGAGCAGTTCTGAATGGAGTCTCTAGGTACTCTAGGAACATCGTCTCTCCTACAGAGCACTGGGATCCGTCAGTCGAAGCTCGAATTCTTCTCGACAGTTTTCGAGACGGCCTTGAGGACCGGATGATGTCCGACGTCCCAATAGGAATCGTGCTATCAGGGGGCTTAGATTCGAGCTTGGTGGCTGCACTCGCTCATCAGGTTTCTCAGAGTTCGGGAAAACCAGTTCCCGAATGCTGGACTGTAGCCAGCAGCGAGGATAATCCAGATTTCGTTGCCTCTAAGATGATTACTCAGCATCATGATTTGGAACATCACACCAAGATAATCGAGGAGGACGCGTTTTGGAAAGGCCTCCCTCGCTTCGTTGCCAGTGGAGAGGATCTCGACATCACCGTAATGTTCTGGCAGACTCTGTTTGAGGAGATGTCAAAGCAAGTGACTGTGGGGCTTTGTGGCCAGGGAGCTGACGAGCTACATGCGGGCTATGCGCGATACCGCGAACTGGATAATCACTCACAACTGGTATCGAACAGACTTTCTCTAGCCGGAGGTTTCGATATCTCTGGTATCGAGCATGGTCCAGGACGACCTTGGCTCAATACCAAGATAGCTCCCGAACACCATTACAAAGACTTGAGCACTACTCTGCAATTCGAACTTGAAAGGGGCCAGCTATCGAACTTCCAATTGCGCCTAGCTGATAGGCACAGCATGGCTCAGGGTATGGAAGTAAGGGTCCCTTTTCTGAGTTCGCAGCATAGGACCGTGTCCAACCGGCTACCTATGAGATGGAGACTTTCTGCGGATACGGAAAAACTTGCGCTGCGTGAGGCGGCTTCCTTGACCGACCTTCCAGAAATTATCGTGAGGCGCCCAAAGCTCCCGGCTGGAACAGCAACGGCCCCAGATTTGGTGTCCTCGTTGATACAGGAACTGACGCCCCACGCCACCGAGTGGGCCAAGGGATATGGCCGACTGAGCGGGCAACTCGCTGACCAGCCCGAGATGGCTATAGGGATGAGAATGTTCCACTCGATTCACCTGACAGGGAACCCCCAGCAACGGGCTAACAAGCCGATGATGGAACTTCTTGAGGATGTCAGTGACTGGCCTGAGTAACTATCTTGCCAATCGTAGTCCGGGTTCCAACTCCCTACCTTCATGCTTGAGCAACCATGCCTTTGTCTCAGGGCCGTTGCAACCACTGTAATTCCCTAAAGCACCATCTCTGAGAACCACCCTGTGGCAGGGGACCAGCAGAGCCCACGGATTGCTAGCCATGACAGAGCCGACAGCTCTGCTGGAGTGCTCGTGGCCTGCTGCTAGAGCCAAATCGCCGTAACTAATCACTTCGCCGAAGGGTGCAACTTTCGGGAGAACTCCGAGGATCTTCCTCTGGAACATAGTAAGATTCCCTATGTCAAACTCAGGAACGGGGGCGTCGCGCTTCTGGAAGAAAGCCCTCACCCATTCTCTGGCCGTTTCCACGTGACGTCTACCTACCACAGACTTGTTCTCCGGCTCTTCACTCCACTCAAGCTTGCAAACTCCTTCTTCACTGGCCACGACGACCATTCTACCCAGGGGGGTGGCAATCGCCCTGATTCCTACATCCATTGAACTACCCCGTCTCTTCCTCAGATTCGCCATCTTCGTCTCCGATAGCGATGTCATCCATTCCCACTATCTCGTAGTTCGAGGGGAACAGTGCGATGATTATCCCAGCCACTATACAACCGAGACCGAAGTAGAATGACTGCATCACTATCATTAGTTCAAGGCCAATCACGAACAAAACTAGACCACCTATGTTAGACACCCATACTAGCGTCTTGAAGGTCGAAAGGGAGACTCCACTGGAGCGACTGCTCCTCTTAGGGCCGAACTCAGCCCCGAATCTCAAAGGCTCCTTATCTTCCACGACTATTCCTACCTGTCAATCATGATTATCGCATCGGTCGGGCAGCCTAACACACACAACTTGCATCCCGTACACTCATCCCGCAGGATTTTTGCTTTACGATTCACTTCTACTTCCATGATCGGACTTGCGAGAGGGGTGTCGTAAAGCTCAATGGCATCATCATCACAGACTATAGTGCACTGGTCGCAACCTATGCACAGTTCCTTTTTGACCCATGCGACAGCGTCCTCTCCTCCCTTGATTTTAGCTTCCTCCTCTGCCCTCATTGAATCGAGCATCATCCGAATGCGTCTCTGTTCGGCGGCCCGGCGGGCCAGCAGGTCTGGTATCTCCGTCACGTCCGGCAACTAGAGTCACACATTCTCAATGTATGCTTCTCTCTGCCACCTTGGTACTACACCGGATGGCGCGAGACTCAGCATCAATCTGGCTCTTACAGCAATCTCTACATTCGTAACTATTCTCTAGAGTTCACTTGGCGGGCAAGGAAACTGACAACGTCGAGAATCTCGAAATCATGACGCGGATCGCCCTCAAACTTGAGGCACTCAAAATGTGCCACACACTTAGGGCAGGTCGTAAGCATCACTTCTGCCCCAGTCGCTTTCACCTCGTCGAAGCGCTGTAGACGCAGGCCCCTACTGTTTTCGTTGCAGGCCATCATGCTGGAGACGCCGCAGCACAACGCGTCTTCGCCGTGATGCTCCATTTCTACGAGATTTACTCCCTCAACTGACTCGACCAAATCACGAGGCTTGTCGTAGAGGTCCATTTGACGCCCGAGGCGGCATGGGTCGTGATAGGTTACGGTGACGTCGTCGTCCACGGCCAAGTCCATGTCGAACCCCTTCTCGACTAGGTACTCGGTAGTGTGCATGACCTTCATCTCGTCCAACTCGTAATCTAGGGCGAAAGTTCGGAAGCACTCAGCACACGAGGTGACCAGAGTGTCAATACCGCTTTCACCCAGTTTCTTCTGGTTGTATGCCTTCAGTTTCTCAAAGACCTCTGATAGGCCCTGCCACTTCTGGTCGTGACCGCAGCACTTCAAGAAGTCACGGCCTAGGTAGGTGACATCCTCGCCCATCTCCTCAAAGAGGGTGAAGGCGGCAGTGGTAGTCTCTCCGAGATTCATCTCTCCCTCGTTTACATGGCTGAAGACCATCTCCTGATCGATGTAGTCTACGCACCCTGGGTAGTAGCCGACGTTGGAGTCTAACGGGTAGTCCTCAATTGAGACAAAGGCCTCATCAGCATCTTCCTCGGCCTCTGCAGCCAGCACAGCCTGAAGCAGTGTGTGCGGAATCTCGGTGGCCGGTGGGCCGCCGACGATGAGATTCCTTCGAATGTCGACGTAGGAGTCATAGTCCACCAACTGTGGACAGGCATTGGTGCAGGCTGTGCAGGTCAGGCACGAATACAGAGGAACACCGTCATCTTCGTTGTTCCAGGTGTTGTAGATGATGTTCAGTTTGTCACCGGCGTTGAATAGCCTAACTGGGCAGGCGTCGTCGCACAGGTCGCAGCCGTAGCACTTGTTCATTTCCCACTCGTATCCTCGGGCCATGCTACGCATGACCATGAACACAATCGCACCCACACCGAGACAGGGGATGGATAGGCTGTAGATTAACTTGGCATCGAGTCCCTTTGGATTTTTGTGGTAAGTCGGGTTGTCGAGAGAGAGTGCGGTAAGCTCATCAAGGCTTAGAGACGATTCAGACCTAACCACAGCCGTTCCGTCATCGCTGAGTAGGAGGGGCTGATGGGCCACTGCCGAGAAGTCTGTGGCCATAGAAATAGATTCGTTGACACCCTCTGAATTGAATGAGAAACTAACTGTGTAACTCGCTCCAGCCTGCAGGTAGATTGTAGCCGACTCGCACACACCACCTTCGTTCTCCCACAGAATCGATCCAGAAGAGTCTAGGAGTTTGATACTCTGTGAGTGAGTGCCCGCATTACGAGCAGAATCGCCCGTATCTGTGTAAACCGTACGGAACGTGCAACCTACATCTGCAGGGACATTGGAAACTCCGAGATTTTCGACTTCAAATGTGCTGCTATCGGTGATTGCTATTGACGACTCATCTGCATTCCCTGGGTATGTAGTGATTGAACCACCGGTGTTTCTTCCAATCCCAGTGTCAGCATGCCCATTGTCTCCTGCAAAGTCTATGATGACCTTCTTGGTGGGTTGGTAAATTCCCCAATCAGCCCAATTTGCTGCCGCTATCACGCACCAGTCACTGAAATCGTCATGTTCGAAGTCGAAACCATCCCACACTGCCAAACTTTGTGTCTCCGAGTATGGCATACAGTCATCCTCCCATTCTGCCCATACGTTACCCTTGCCTTGGTGAACAAGAGTGTCCGAGGGCTGCGCTCGCAGCCCATCAAGATCCTCTATTTCGTCCATTGCACCGAGGCCCCCATAGTCCCAGAAGCCACTGTCGTAGATGGGCCACGTCACTACTGAGATGATTACGGTAGCCACAATAGTACCGATTGCAATCTGTCTACCGATAATCGGCGAGAGTCTCGCACCAATCGAGTTCAGTACGAACCACCTGACGCCGAAGTATAACGCAGCGAATACGAATATACCCGTCAACACCCATGGTATGGCGTTGAATACATCAGCCGTCCAAGGAGCCTGCCGCCCACAAAACAGGTAGTTGTGAGAGTCTGACCAACAATAGTTGCTAAGGTCCTTTGAATAGAGTTCGAGGAAGATGTTGATTGAGAATACAGAGATGAACCACACATGAGCCAGATAAACAGCTCCAGCAGTGGCAAACCAAGGGTCCTCAACACCCCTCTTCTCTCTCTTTCCGATGATGAATGGAGGAAGTGCCAACAAGCCAACGGGAATGCCCGTCAAGGCCGAGCCCCACCAACCAGCGTTCCAAGCGATAACCGGTGAGCCAAAGAAGTCCCCAATTGGTCCAGCGGGAATGATGAACTGAGGGAGGTACTCGCCCCATCTCAGATACCCGTACGAGAACAGTACATACCAATCTGGAAAGACGAACCCGGCCTGAGCAAACGGGTCGGCTGCACTGTGGAGCGGAGGAGGGATAATCCAGGAGTAGAATGAGATTACCGCAATCATCGCTGCTAGGATGATGCTGTCACGGATAATCTCGGTTGGCCAAAAGGCATGACCGACGAATACCCGACGCCTTTCCTCATCTGCCTCTAACAACTGGTCTCTCTCGCTAACGTAGGTATCAGCAATCCTCCCAAACCTGTCTATCATTCCCATACTATCACCTCAATGCGGCTCCGCTATACCCTGTACCCATACGATGAACAGATGCGCTAGAATCAGACCGGTCACTAGGACAGGGAGTATGAAGACATGCAGGAAGTACATCCTAGTCACCGTCTGGCCAGATAGAGTGGTGCCTGCGAACAGCGCCTTGGCCATCCAACCTCCTACTAATGGAGTCGAACTGGCCATGTTAATGCCTATGGTAGCAGCTCCAAAGGCCAGACTGTCCCAAGGCAACAGGTAACCGGAGTAGCCGAAGAAGATAGTGAAGAACATCAATGCGACGCCGATGAGCCAGTTCAACTCACGTGGGTTACGGTACGCTCCGGTGAAGTACACTCTGCACATGTGCAGGAACACCGCCGCCACCATGAAGTGAGTCGTCCAGTGATGTATCGATCTCATGATGTAGCCGAACGGTAAGTCGACCATTATGAACTCCATACTGAGGTAAGCAGGAGAAGGAGTCCCCTCTCCTCCGGGGACGTAGTAAAGGCCCAGTACCGTCCCTGATATTACCAGTATTATGAAGGCGAGGAAGGAGATTCCCCCGAGGCAATACAAGGGATACCAGTACCAGATGATGCGCAACTTGTACTTCTCAGCGTGTGTAAGCGGCATTTGCCTGTGCATGTGGTGGTATGCATCCTTGCTCATCCCCCAATAGTCTTGGATTCGAAATCTTGTATCGAGCCAGGAGAATGCCCACAGGAACCCCTTCTCTGCGAGACCCATACTGCCTGCACTAGTCTCTACAGCCCGCAGGATATCAGTCCTCGGCATTTCGTCCCTCTCCTTGCGTAGCGTGAAGGCCACGAGGACCACAACGATGGAAATGAAAAGCCACAGGAACCAGAACTGAATCACTAAATCACCTACTCACAAAATGTGTACCAATCTTTGAAGTCGTCGAGGGCCTCGATGATTCCCCCGTTGACTTCGAATGGAATCAATGGCATACCCATTGGCGCAGGGCCCCCGGTTCTCTTCACTCCTATGAAGTCGAATTCGGTTCCATTGGTCCTGTTCCTGTTACGATTCTTCTCAATGACCGTGGGGTCGTACCTACTGGAGTGACATATACAGAACAGCTTGTTGCCGCCAGCATCAGCACCCCCTGGACTCCATTGGTCACTGGTGAAGTCATTTGCAACCAGTTGCCAACCTGGGATGCAGCACAAGTGTGGACACCTTGAGAATATGATGATCATGTTGTCATGAATCGAAAGGGACTCGTATTCAGGGTTCTCATCGACCTCAAAGCCAGAGCCCACATAGGCACCGCTCTCGTTGTAACCATCCATGAATTGGAATCGGGGCTTGTTCTCCTCTAGTGCGGACTGAGAGTTCTCATCGTGAGGGACATAAATCACATTGACAGGGAGGCCAGACCAAACTCCAGAAGCCCCTGCCATCCCGGTAGTCGATGTTGCAGCTGCATCGACGAAGGACTGAAAGTCCATCTGCTCAAGGTGCAAGTCACCATACCAAGAAGAATCCTCGGCACCGGTGGGTACCCAGAAGCGCACAGAAGAGTCGCCTCCATCTGCATCAGACTGCCCCATTAGGAGAGATGCGAAGCCTATAGCGCCAATACTCGCCATAGTGATGACACCCGCAGCGGTGTTGAAAGAGTGGCGCATGAACTCTCTCCTATCGATCATGTTCGGAGGCTCCGAAGAGGTACTATCTTCGCCGGGAACAGGCCTGAGTCTGAATCTTCTTGCCATCATCACACCTCGTACTGTTTCCATCCATCAGGGTCATTTGAAGTGATGTACTTGTTGCCCCTGTGTTTGACTATGACAACGTCGGGCATCACGAACTTCAGATATACCATACCTATGATGATTATAGTCAGCATGAGCATACCCATGTGGAATGAAAGCGATTGCTGATCCCACCCGTTGAACAGTCCATAGGTCAACGCCCCTGCCCAGTAAAGGCTCCACAATACGCCCCAAAGGGACAGTAGTAGAATCAATATGGAGTCTCCGAAGGGCGAGACAGAGGCTCTTACGACCGTGCCCATTTCAGGCTCGTTGAACACCCCATGGTCGACGGCTGCGCCGAACTCCTCTACTGTCAACACGGTGTCCACGAGAGCAGCGCGTGCATCCTCTACACTGACCTCGCCAGACTTTACTTGCCTGAGCAACTTCATCACAATGTCTTCTTTCACAGTTGATCACCTCTTCGAAGATGCTTGATTCTGAGACGCAGAAGATTGCTCCTCCCTACATAGTGCCTAGAGAATCCATAACGGAGGAACAATCCACAGAAGAGCAGGACGATGATTACTGCTGCGAATCCCAGCAAGCCGAGCCAGTGCGCCCTGAGTCCAGCACCCATTTCATGGATATCTACACCATGTTCGGCAGGGGCTGGAGGCTCAATCTCACCGTTTCCGGAGAAGACTGTCCGAGTCCTTCCATCATCGGAACCCTCATCGACAGTAGCCGTGAGTCTATTCCACTTGTCTAGGACACTGGGTATCTGATCGCCATTAACCGCGTTCCCTGCGAGCCACATCGTGACTACGCCTTCTCCCGAGGGAGGAGCAGTCCAGACAACATGCCAACTCCTATCTTCCGTTTGCGATCCTGAGTTTGTATGAGTTAATCTAGTGAGGTCATCCTCCCAGTTTTGGACCATTGTTTCGAATCCTTCTCCAGCACTGAGGACTCCCGAACTGACCATCATTGAGAATCCTCCAGTGTTTGAGGAGGTGTCTATGTCAGGCCCTCCGATTAGCTGGATGACCAGATTATATTGAATCCCTGCCTCGTAATGGTAAGGCATTCCCTCGATTATTATGGTCACAGAGTTATCGGGGTCTTCGTTATGGCAAGTGCACCCTGCTATGGAAACATCTCCGTCACCGTTGGCATCGCCTCCGATACCGAGGTGCGACGCCTGTGTCCCTCCTGCTATGAGCAAGGCAATTAGTCCGAGTATGAAGGCTCTTTGAGAGTATACTCCAACCCTGCTCACGCTAACACCTCAAGGTACGGACGAAGCCACCTTGAATAGGGATATTAACGTTCCAGTTTGCCTCTTTCGGAAGGACTCGCATCTGTCGCTCTAATGATGCTCATTAGATATTCACGAAACCTCAAACGATAGCGCTCCCAGCGGCACCTGTGTCAGGGCCTCAATGGCGTAATGTATACCGTCTCTCTGAGGAGCAGTTGCAACGTCTCGAAGAGGCAGAGAATCTCATGGAGATGCTGGATATAAATAACGCCGAATCCATTCTGATAGAACTATTGGAGGGAGATTCTGATTGTGTTCCAGTACTCAATAATCTGGGTCACATGTATGGTCGCTACCTGTCTGAATGGGAGACGGCCATCGAGTACTATGAACGCGTATTGCAGATTGAGCCGGACAATGCTTGGGCACGAGATGAGAGAAGGAGATACCAACGCCTCCTTACTTACGATTGAGCACATTCTAAACGGCCCCCGCCTCGAGGGGTGTCGCATGGACGAGGGTGCGATTCTCGTTGCCGGCGTCGGAGGAATAGGTTGCACGTGGGCTGAGAGGGCCCATACAAAATGTTCCGAACTGGCTGACTTGCTGCTCATAGATGCTGATGAGGCCTCATTCGCTGGGGCCTCGGCAGCACACTGCCTGCACCTCGATGCAGGAGGGGATGGCCGAGGTACTGCCGCTCTTCCCGCATTGGCAGCTCACCGCCTCAGGGACGGTATTGACTCTGTAACTCCCTTACTTGAGCAGGCCGAACTCGTAGTCATAATGACGGGGCTCGGAGGGGGGATGGGTTCGGGTGCCTCGGCCGAATTGGCTTCTCTGGCGTATGAGAGTGATTGTCTCGTAATCGCCATCGCAGGTCTGCCTTTCGCTGAACAGCCCCTGCGGTGCAAGATCGCCGAGACCGCAATCCAAGCACTAGAAGAGAACTCCCACGTTTGTATCAGAGTCAGTATGGAGAGGTTGGCATGGCAGGCACGACGCAGGGACGACGACTGGAGGACAGGATCGGGCTGGATTGGTGAATTGGTCGAAGGACTGGTAACTACTCTTGCTAAGGTAGGAAAGATCAATCTGGATCTGATGGATCTCAGGACTGTAATCAATAGGCCAGGGAACGCCACTCTGATTGTCGGAACAGGGACTACTGACAGACCAGATAAGGTGGTTAGCGAGGCACGTAAGTCACCATTATCCAATCTTAGAGTTGATGGCGCTAAAGGCTGCATGATACAGGTAGAGGGAGGTCCTGACATGACACTAGCTCATCTGAATGAGGTTACAGAGGCATTCGTCTCCTCCCTCGATCCTGATTGCCAAGTAATCATGGGAGCAAGGGCAAGTGACGAGATGAGGGGCCGAATCAGGTTGGTCGCAGTAGTCAGTGGTCTTTGACCAACTCGATTAAGGGTCACCCTGTCCACCCGTCATGGCAGGGCTTGGTAAGGCTGCTAGGGGCAAGCGCAGGTGGATAGGCGTGAGATTCAGTTCGCAGGCAGAGAGTCGCGAGGCTTGTGAGAAAATTCTAGGAAGGCTCCTTGAGGGATTACACTGGAGATTATATGATCACTACATAGAGCCCGATGGCTCCGTGGGAGCTATAGTCAAGGTGCCCTTGAATGATTGCGAAGCAGCCACATCTAGAATCAACTCCGACGAGGGCTGTCGCACGATTACGAGATCGGGGAAGATAAAGTTGGTCAGGGAGAGGCTCGGAATAGGCAAGAAAGACCTCACGTAATAGGATTCCAGTCGAGTGTGTTGATATCATCAATCGTTGCGACCAATCCATCGAACTCAGTCAACAGATGACCTCCTGAACTCAAACCCACTGCTCTCACACGTAATCCCTTGGATTTGAGAACTACTCCTGTTGAAAGCGACCTTGCTAGGCTCTTCCAAGACAGTGCCACCAATTCATCCTTCTCTACAGGGGGTGCAAGAGAATGCTCCTCGAAGTGCGATGAGATAACTGGATCTAGTATGTCGAAGACCTCGATTGCTGTTTTCTCTCCGACGTATTCATCCCATCCAGCTACAGCCACTCCATCGATAACACTGCCCCGCCTGTTGAGTCCGATACCAACTCTGATGCCGTCATCCTTCGAATTCCCTTCTACGAGTATACCCCCCAGTTTCCGACCATCTTTGGTCATCAAGTCGTTTGGCCATTTTACACAACAGCCCAAGGCGTCTGAAACCGCGGCACCGACCGAGGTCTGTATGAGTCCGGGAGAGTACCGTTCCAGAGTCGCCTTAGAAAAGATCCAAGTGCATGCCAACCCCCCTTCCTGAGTCTGCCACGAACTCCCTCTCCTACCTCGGCCGGAGGTCTGCGAGAGAGAAATTACCCTCTGCCAGCCTCCATTGATGAGATGTTTTGCTTCGTCCATCGTCGATTCACACTCAGCCATGACCGTGACAGCCTCTCCTGCCTCCGGCCTCCAGTAGCACAGCACCTCGAGTTTTTCATCAGCCATCCTCATACTGTCCAGTTGCCGGCAAGACCATCCGTTCCGAATCCAACTGTCAGGTTTGCTGCGACTTTCTGGATCGGTGCGGTGAAGCAGAACTACTAGGCAACTTGAATCAATCAGACCATCGTCGACGACCTCTAGAAGTTTATCCGACCAACCTCTAGGGAGGTCAGACATCGAAGCCTCTTCAATGGGTTCAAGGGAAACTCCATCAGGTTCCAAAGGGTCCAGATATGGTAGGTTCCAAACTACTAGATTAACCCCTTCTTGCAATCCCCATCCCGGCTCCCCAGGACCACCTTCGTCGACACTGATCATATCTGCGAAACCGGCTTTCTCCACATTGCCCCTAGCCGCTGCCACAGCGAACGGGTTGACATCACATGCAGCAACTTCCCATCCCATTGAGGCGAGTAGAATCGAGAGTGCTCCACTACCGCATCCAATCTCGGTAGCCTGTCCACAGTCACCAGACAGCCTTAGTAACGCTCGTCCTAGTAAGGCGGTGTCTTCACGAGGAGGGTAAACTGTGTGTGGGACTGTTATTTCCCACGGCCCTGAATCGCCGATTTCGAACTTAGATGATGCTGATTTGGTCCCTGCTCCGTGAGGGGGGCGGTGGTGTTCTTCGTACATCTGGGC
>CBFHQW010000037.1:0-13349 GCA_965658085.1 Candidatus Thalassarchaeum sp. | reverse complement strand
CGATTACTGGATGGAGGGAGGTGTTGATCTCTACATTGGCGGTATCGAGCATGCCGTCATGCACCTACTGTATGCCCGATTCTTCACTAAAGCTACCCGCGACGCTGGGATGAACAAGGTTGGTGAGCCGTTCGGCACACTGGTTTGCCAAGGCATGCTCAACGCACCCGCTCCGTTCTGCGCTGACTGCAACGCAGAGTACCATGTCGACAACTTCGACGCCGACTGCCTAACCTGCGGCAAGCCGCTCGGCACGCGCTCGGTCAAGATGGGCAAGTCACTGGGCAACACGGTTAGTCCTGAGGATATGGTCGGGCGATATGGTGCAGACACGGTCCGGTTGTTCATGCTCTTCGGCGCCAACCCAGAGGCGGGCATGGACTGGTCTGACAGCGCTGTCGAAGCCAATCACCGTCAGATGTACTCAATCATCGACGCCGTTGACTCCGCCTTGGCTATGGACGACTCTCCCGGACCTATGGACGAGTGGTTGAACGCAAGACTGCGAGCCAATCAGAGAGCTTGGCACCAAGCAATGTCAAATGTCAGCCTACGTGAGGGTGTGATGATTAGTCACTTTGAGATACTGGCCGATTGGAATTGGTACCGCCGCCGAGGGGGCTGCGACAAATCCACCGCCAAGGCATTCCTACAGCAATGGGCCCCTATGCTCGCACCTGCGACACCTCACATCGCCGAGGAGTTCTGGCAGCGCATGGGAGGAGAAGGACTCCTTGCGACGCACGTCCTGCTCGAGTTTGGCGATTCCTCAGAGGATATGCCTACACTTGCTCGCGAGGCATATCTGCGAAGCCTCATCGCCAGCGGGCGCAATCTGCGTGAGCTCGCCGAGCGCCACACAGAGGGAGCAATCAGTCGAATTGTAATCCAGACGGCAGCATCTTGGAAGTCCGAGCTCGCGCGCGACGCACTCCGACTCCATTCAGAGGGATTCGACTTCAAGGATGGAGGCCAAGCGTACGTCCAATCGCTAGAGATATTCGAGAATGCGGCACTAAGAGGCGATATCTTCCAGACCTGGATGGCCTTGACAACTGGTAGCAAAAAGAAGCGTGGACGAGTTCATTCGTGGTCAGTCTCTGAGAGGACACTGATATCCGGTGGCTTCGATGAGACTGTAGTAATCGAGGCCAACTCCGCCTTCATCGCCGCAGAACTCGGAGTTTCGTCACTCGAGACCTATCCGGCCGGCGAGGGTGATGACGTAGCTGGAAAGGCCGGCTTGGCATTCCCGCTGGAACCAGGCATCGCGTTCCTGTAGGTGATACAATGACTCAGTCCACCGTACTCTTCGACAACGCGTGTGGCAAGTGTAGTCGCTGGGCTGCCTTCATCGACAAGCGTAACCCCAGTGATAGACTCCGCACGATGGGCCAGGAGACCGATGAGGGACGCGAACTACTCGAAGCCAGACCACTCAGTATGAGAGGCGTGGACTCGGTGTTCATCATCACCGAAGACGGACAGTGGTACGCTAGGAGTGCGGCTGTCTGGAGAATCGCATCCAGAATGAGTTTGCCTTGGTCATTTGGAGCCTTAATTTGGTTCGTTCCCGGGCCCATTAGGGATCTATTCTACGACCTCTACGCACGCCATCGCTGACCACTCATACTCGGTGGGTTCATGGGGCCCCTATCATTGGACGGGACGTTGAGTGAAGAGAAGAGCGGTAACCGACGGCGAGGACGCCGTCGACGCCGCCGGCGCTCCGGGAGAAGTCAAAACACTCCCAAGGAGAAAACCCCGGCGGCTGAATCAGAAGCCGTCGAGCGAGCGCTGTCGCGATTCTCGGCAAAACCCCGGCCAATGGGCCTTCCTAAGGAGATAGATCCTCCTCCTCGGAGAGTGGAAGTCTCATGGAAGACAAACGCGGTGTCCAAGGACGTGCAGCGCAAGGCCGGAAATATCGCCTGCATACCGGGGGAATTCGGCTTTCTGCCAGAGGAGAGGGTGCAGGAGATAGCTGCTAAGCTTGGTAACCTCCCAATCACCCTCGAACAAGCCCTCTCACTTCGCAGTGCGTTGAATCAGGAGAAGAGCGTGTACTCTCACTCAAAACTAATGCGTAGAGCAAATGAACTCAGCCGCCGCTACAATGCCGGCGAGAGCGTACTAGCTCTATCCAAGAGATTTGACGCACCACCGGTCAACACCTTCCGTGCTATCCTGACCGGCAGAGGATGGACCAAGACCAGAATCAAGGACACTCTGAACAGGAACCCCTCTAAACTCAATAAGCGTGACCTTGAGCAGTTCAAACTGGCTGAATCAGTGGACAGAGTGAGTTCAGTCGACCAGAGTGACACCCAGAGTGCAGCCGAAGTCTTCGAGGATATTCTGTGCCACTACTTCGACTCTCTCGGAGTGAGGTTCCGCCGTCAGGAGGAACTGCTCGCAGAACAGAAGGTGAGCGAGGGTAGGGCAATCATCACCCCCGATCTACTGATGCTCGACGATGTCAGAATCAACGGGGTGCCATGCGCGTGGATAGACGCCAAGCACTTCTTCGGTGCCGACCTCAAGTTTCCTCGGAAGAAGACCCAGAAGCAGGTTGATCGATACGTTGCCGAGTATGGGCAAGGAGCCATAGTCTACCGTCACGGTTTCTGTGGTGCCCTACGGCTTAAGGGGGCTATACAACTAGACTCCAGCCCGTTGAACTTGACTCCCCTGGCTGAGTTCCACGAGAAGGCTAGGAACGGCTCATGAGGTCTCTCCGACCCTAGTCATAATCGCCTGCAGACCAGACTTCTCCAACTCTGAGACTAGGTGGCTGGACCAACCTGCTTCACTCGCCGCGTCACTGGGGACAATCGCCACACTCTCTCCCAACATGCAGAGCATAGCGATCGATTCCTCGGTGATATCGCATTCCTGCATCGCATCCTCCACTATAGAGAGTAAATCGACTCTCGAAGAATCTGCCTGTATCCCACTTTCCTCTGCAAAACACTTCGCTGAATTGAGGAGTTCAGTCCACCTTTCAATACCCCACTCTCCTTCAGACAGCGTCTGCATCTGCTTCGCACCGGCGCGACTAATTGACTCCTTCCAGACAGGGTCGTCGATGTAAATCGAAGTGTGCTTACCAGCATCGGGGCGCCATGCCAGAACTACCGGTGTACTACAACTCCATCCTTCTGCATGCCCCGGTCCTGCATGCAACAGTGAGCCGTGATACGGCGCCCCTGCTTCGAGTCTACGTTCGCATCCACCAGCGGCCAGCGCAGTCACATCTCCAAGTCCAGTCGAACGATTACGCTCCACCTGGTGTGATATCAAGTAGGAACGCCTCAAACTCTCCTCCTTTGGAAGCCCCATCGCTCTCTGAAAGGCCAGAGCTGCGGCCACTGCTCCCGAGGCCGACATACCGAAGCCCTGCGAGACCGGCAGAGCCAACCTGACACTGATTTCCCAAGCGATTTCTTTCGCCTCGGGTATCTCTTCGGCTAGGAGATTGAGGACACTATCGTACAGTCTTGAATCACCCTCAGTACCTTCGAACGAGACCTTGAGCCCAAACTCACCTTGTTTTCCGTATGCAACGACCTCGACTCCATCATCAACGCACAACCCGGCCCCGAGACTACCCTGACCGACTGGATCCAGAGCCTCATCACTCACCGTGAACAGTAGGGTGACATGCCCCCCACACTCGCCACGGCCGAGTAACCCGGTCATAGTTACTCATCCGGCCTATCAGCCAAGAATCCTCGGCCGGCTCACACAACTGCCGCAAAGTCTTCCCCAAGCTCTCCAAACCGCCCAGAGAGCTCCTGAATAGCCATTTGGAAGGCGACCCTAGGTGTCATCGAACCATCGGTCTCGAATGACAGGATGAACTCGCCAGGAATATCTTCCAGAGTGATGGCGTCCTTGAACTCCATCGACTCCTCAGTACCGTCACCAACGTGGTGCAGGTCTTCTATCAGTTGGGCGACCTTGTCTATGTCTTCCAGTCGCGCGCCCACCTTATTGCTGTCGAAGTCCTTGGCTGTGATAGTCAGACCAAGGTCCCACAGAATCTTCGCTTTCGTCTTGTTGTTGATGACTCCGGCCTGTCGAGATGAGAATGATGTACCACAGACAGGAGACCACTTTGCGTGGTCGCGTCCGCGTCCCATGATTGCTGTGGCGTAGAACTCAATCATCTGTCCACGGGAGAGTTTGGTAATTGGGATGCTGTGATACTTCTCAGAGATGCTGCCACCTGCTCCGAGAAAACTCATGTCGCCAGCGGTCACAGTCCGACCGCCTTCGCTACCAAACGCCTTGCAGGTGTAAATCATCGTGCAGAGCGGGCATCCCCTGTCCTCGACAACCAACTCAGCGCAGGATGGACAACTGTCCTGGAAGTGAAACTCGTCGTGCTTGGTTGGTATTGGGATCATGGCCAGCCGCTGAGCCACAACCTCGTCGGGCAGCGGACCATTGGACTCCCATACTTCGCCATCCTGCTCAATTGTACCCATCTCAAAGCGAACAGTGTCGATAGCCATCTTAGGGGTGTCAGACATTAGTGTACGTCGGATAGCATTGACGAAGGCACGGTCCACGTCACTCAGCAGTATGGTAATCTTCTCATCATTCTCTTCGATAACCTTTGTCTTGATCATAAATTCACCTCATACTCGACGCCCACGGCGCCCTCCCTTACTCTTTGTCCCATCGCTTGCGATGGGAGTAACGTCCTCGATGCGGGTTATTGAGACTCCGGCTCGGGTCAGCGCCCGAATTGCAGAGGTCGCGCCCGGTGCACTGTGAGAGCGATTTCCCCCTGCACCGCGATACTTCACTATGACTTGACTGAATTCCTTCTCAGCCAACATCTCAGCCATCCTCTCGGCGGCTCTGGTCGAGGCGAACTGGCCACCTGAGTCGCTGCCGCCCTTGGTCACCATTCCTCCCGAGACCTTGCAGATGGTCTCGGCTCCGGTGAGGTCGGTGGCTGTCATCAGCACGTTATTATGCGTGGTGAAGATATGTAGAATTGCCTTCCTTGTCATCAGTCCTCACTCTCCTTAGTGGGTTTACTTTCCGTGGAAACGGTGTCCTCGGTGCTGGGTGAGGCTGCCGCGTCGCGCTTGACCTTCTCGACGAACTCAGGATCTACCACTCGAATCGGCTCGACATCATCATCATCATCAGATACACGGGTCAGTCGCAACTCCTCCATATCCTTGCGGAACTGGTGCTCCGAATCGGAGAAGGGAGAGTTCATGGAGTACTGAATCAACTCCTCTTCCTGTTTGAGCACGTGGTACCCTGGAACCGTCATCTTCTGGTCTCCTATGTTGATGTGGCCATGGACAATGAGATTCCTAGACGAGCGCATGGTCGGTGCCAGTCCCTTGTAGAAGACAACTGACTGCAGTCTCCTTGAGAGCATGTGCTCGACGGTGATCTGAAGCACATCATCAATCCCCGAGCCCTCGGGAAGCAGCCCCTTACGGAGCAAAGATTCGACCATGTCAGTCTTCTCGCGAGCGAAGTGGCCTTCGGAGGTATCTACCTTCCCGATTAGCTTCATCGCTTGATTCCTGTGACGGCGCAGAGCTGACTTCTCGCGCCAAATCTCCCTCATACCGCCGACTTTTTTCAGGCCGTACTTCTCTTTGAGAGCGTGCTCTTCGTCAATCCTGGCTTGCTTCCAAGGGTGAGTGGGGGTGCGAATCTTGGCCCTTGCGAACTTTGGATCTCCCATTTACTCACCTCACTTCTTCCTCTCGACGCCGAGCGTAGAGCCCTTGCGGCCGTTTGATCTGAGCCTCTGTCCACGCACTTTGTGACCGGTTCGGTGCCTCATTCCACGGTATGCCTTGACTCCGGCGATACGGGAAACATCATCGTCACGGGTCAACTTGACCTCAGTGGCGACGATGTGAGCGTCTTCGTTGGTCTCAAGGTCTCGCTGGCGGTTGACCAACCACCAAGGGACTGTCGTAGCGTAATCATCTATGGAGTTACGCAAGCGGTCCTGTTCATCATCTGACAGATGACCTCCTAGTTTCTTACTATTGATGTCAGCCAAGCGACAGATTTGCTGAGAAGTCCTCATTCCTATGCCCTTAATCGAGGTTAGACCGATGGCAATTGGGCGCAGACCGTCGATGTCGCTATCAGCCATCCGCAGGATGTAGGAGAAATCATCTCCGAGTTCAGCATCTTCAGGCATTGTTACGGTTCCCCCGTGTTCACCGGTTACCCGGTGGCCCATTGGGCATCTGGGCGACCTACCATCCCTATTTGAACCGATTGGACGCCCCTACGGGGCGGTTCAAACTACTCCTTGCATACGACATACAGGCTCTGTCTGCCAGAGTCACGCTCGATTTCCAAGTCCACCATGAAGCCATTAGTGCCTTCAATCTCCTTCAATTCTCGATTCAACCTGCGCTGTAGTGTCGGATGAATATCCGGGTCCAGATTACAGCGCAGCGTAATCTTACCAATTCCGTTTCTCGCTACTGATGCCGCGACTTGGTCGATGGTATGTAGCTCAGGGGAGCTGAGTCTATGCTGAACAATCTCACCAGTAGCCACGACGAAACCATCGACATCTTCTGACTTGATGAGGGGGTCGGTGTGTATGAGAATAGGCCTGCGGCCTTCCAGACGCAGCCAAGAGTGTCCACAGTCTTGAGGCAGCGCACGCTCCAACCAAGCTTCCTGAAGGCCACTCTGGACCAGAGCGGAGTCAACTATCGTCATGTGGGCGCCATAAGGAGGGGGCTTACTCATAGGGGAAACCTCGGATATCGAGGGGGAACCTTCGATTGAGGCGATGACATGCTTCGTCCCCATCCTCACGCACCTGTGGCTAGCGCTCGAAGAGAGCGCGCCGACCCACAGCGAGAGCCTATCCACCCTACCTCCTCCTTGACTCAACCACTCCCAGGTACGACTCACTCCTGGAAAGGAAGTCTCGATGTTGGCTTCTACGATGGACTGTTGCACCTCTCCGAGTCTCGGAGACAGGTCGAGCAGCACAGCCGGACCTTTTGGTCCACTCTGTAGGTGTTCGGCCCAACCGTGCAGAACAGGTCCGATGGAAGGTTCCATCTCATCCACATCGTGATTCTGAGCATCACGCGGCCGAGCTGGATCTAGATGTAGCATGGCGATAGGAGGGTGAGCGCGCGTACCAGCCTCACGCAAACTGTTCCAGTACTCTGTAATAGCCCCCTCGGCGTCAGACCCGTCGCCGATGATTACACGATCCATTGAACGCTGCAAGTCCTCCTCCTCGGAGTTGATGTGCATGTTCGCTGCACACAGCACTGCGATGTTCCCATCCATCTCGATTCCCAAAGAGGGCCGCTTCAGCACCTGCGAGTAGGCGACAAGCTGCAGGCCAGACCCCGCGGCCGCATCGAGGATAACTCCGGCTGGAAGCACGTTGGAATCTATGTTGTTTGCCCGTGAGAGTGCTATGAACCACGGTGTGGAGAGCCTTCGCATGTCTTCAGTCATGTGAAAGGCAGGCTCTCCGCGTCGAGCCGGTTCGGCTTTGGCCCGCTTCCTAGCTTCCTTGACAATCTGCGCCGATGGGTTCAGCGCGGTGTGTCGACTACCCTCTCCCATGCTGGCGCCTCCAAGAACTTGGTCAAGTCACTTTCGCGTCCTAAGTGATGGGGCCTCTGTTGATACTCAGTTCGAATCGTAGCCAGGAATTCTGCAGTTCGTGACCGTCGTTGTTGCCATAGGCGATGGGAGGAGGAAGCAGTGTGGTGTGAGAGGTACCGGTGCTGATTCCAGGAATCAGTCCCCTGTCGCTGTCTATGTCCAATCCAATGGCAGACCAGCCGAAACCGTCGATGTAAGTAGGGTCATCCCCTGCTGTTACGAGCAAATCCCCTTCGTCCAACTGATCTCCAGTGTCGGCGTCCCATACTACATAGTGAACCTCAATCCTATCATTGTCGTTGATGTGCATCTCTCGCTCCTCGGTGCCCTTGAACACGTTCACGTCGAGCAGCACCTCGGCATCCACTACGGTAAGGTGGCTGACGGCCACTGTTATGCTGCCCTCAGTGATGTCTTCGGTAAGTTCGAGCTCGACAATCCCGTTTTCGTTACTCTCTAGAGTCATCAGATCGCTGGTGTTGTCGGAGCCTGAGAACAGGACTCCCGGCCCTCTAATTTCCAGAACTAGGTCAACCGTGGTGTTGCCGCGGTTGTACACGGCCACACTGGCACGGTCACCATCACCCTGATGCTCCCAGTCGCAGCGCAGCTCGCCGGGATAGAGAAACACATCGTCCTGATCTGAGAGGCTCTCCGGCCAGACCCAGTCGCCCTCTCTTGGAGAGCAGGTATCGAACAATAGGTCGACCTCCCAAGCCAGACGTCCGTCGATGGCCGGAGCCTCAACGGAGGGTCCGAAGGAATCCTCGAGGTCGGTGCTGAAGTTCCAGGCCGCCCAGCCAACCCATATTGCCGATAGAAGCAGAACCAATGCGGTGCCAAGTGAGAGCATCAGAGTGGCTCTGGGCACCGTCATCTCGTTGATGCCTAATGGGACGGGCGGGTGCTCGACCTCGTCGGGCGTGTCCGATATCCAAGACCTTGTCACGATTACTTGTCACTACCGTGTGTCATCAACGTTGGCCCGTTCGGTATTGCCTATGTATTCATTTTGAAAGCTGGTAACTGCCTCGCAGTAACTCGTTGCGACCTTAGTCCTTGACCATCTGTGCCTCGTTACGTAGACCTAGCCATGACACCACTCCCAACTCTGCGGCTACCACCATCAACGCAATCAGCATCGTCGTTGGTTCGAATATACCGGGCACGAATATCAGTGCGCTCAGAATGGCCACCACCAAATCGACCAGCCCCCACACCCTCAGGGTTCGCCGTAATTGCAGTATTCCTACCACCCACACTGTGGTCGAAAGCGCAATCAGTAGTACAGGAAGCAGTACCGAGGTAGCGTGATGGGCAATGGCGACGATGATGATTAGCAGGTGTGAGTCGGTGGCCAGCATCATGGACCAACTCTCTCCCTTCAGAGGAACGGTTAGTGCTAACAGTGCAAGCAACAGCAGCCCGACGCCCATCGTGGCCTCTGGAAACACATCGAGGACTGGCTCGTACCAGATTCCTATGGCGTAGAGCGCCATCAGGCCGGCTGGAACCGCTAGACCGATGGCCCAAGGCTGACGGTATCTCCAACCCTGTTCAACGGCGCTCGCCACAGCCAGTATACCGGCTGGACCGAATGATAACATCACCACGAACAGGCTGCGAGAACCGCGTCCAGAGGAACCCTTCCAGTCATCTCTGCCTAGATCTCTTCTCTTCCTGTCTACCCATACATCAACTAGGACAACAAGTACCAACACCGACTCTAGCACCATCCAGGGAACCCCCCATTCGAGAATATCTCCTCCAAACGGATCAATCGTCAGAGGATAGGGGAGAGCCTCGACCATCACAGCCCCCAGAATCCTCCCAGCCAGCAGGGGCATGACAATCCAGTCGAGAGCGACTGTTATCCTGTCCAACAACCTGTCCTGACCAATCAGTGATATCGCCACCAATTCCACCAATAAGACAACCAACACGGCCATGTCGAGAAGGTCCTCGTTGCTGCTGCCAGGGCCGATGTGGGATACGACGTGAATTGCAACTAGTCCTGCAATCGCCATTGCGATTGGCATCTCTAATCCCATGATATGGGGGAGCTCCAGTTCGAGACTCTTGGTGCGCGACCTAGCAAGGGCGATTAGAACAGTCGCGAAGATGCCTATAGCCACCAGCATAAGTGGATTTGTACCATTGAGCAGACCCAGAATGATTCCCGCACCGAGTATCAGTGAGAGCACCGCTAGTACGACCATCGGCTTGTGACTCACATCGGTCATGTAGAGCTCCTCGCGGTCATCAGTGCCAGACTTCTCCCTCTGCTTGCTACGCTTGGCCTCCAGTTCGGCCAGACGTGGGTCGTAGGTAGCAACACCACTCTCAGGACCTTCCTCCAACCCACTTGCTTCTGCAGCCATATCGATGCGCGCATCGCGCTTGGACACCGACTTCAGCTCAGCTCGCAATTCACCCCGGGCGACCAGCCAGAGAGAGCTTACCACGAACATCGCTAGTGAGATAATCTCCGCTGACTTGTTTTCCAACTCAAAAGAGAGGGCGATGGTGATTACCAGCAACCACAGGGCCGCCAACGCGGGATTGAGCAACTTCTCTATGCTTCCCGCGCGAGGCAGATAGGTTGCGAGCACTGCAGCCGAACACATCACCGCAGCGATGCCGATATCGATTTCAGGTAGTGTACCCGTCGATTCGAGCAGCTTAACTGGCTGCCTTCCTGAGAGAGCCAACAACAATGGCAGGCTCATCAGTCCCAATCCGCTGGTGTACAGTTTCTCATCACTAGGAGCTCTGGTCAGCATCAGAGAAACTAGGGATAGGCAGAGCAGCGCCGTCAGAGGTACAAACATCCCGTGCCTCCATTGGATTGCGAGTACGGCTACAGCGAGAATGGTAGCCATACTGCCGGCATCACCGATTCTCATTCCGGCAATCTCCGAGCCGATGTGTAGGATGGTTAGAAGAAACAGTACCAGTAGGAGTGAGATGGCAGTGAAACCGCCGAAATGAGACATGAATATCAACGTGAACAATGGCAACCACCAACCCAAAGACCAGAGTTGCAAAGCCCCTGAGTCACGGATTGAAGCAGAGATCTCAGATACCCCGAGGAAGCGGGCAGCGAGGTTGACACCAGATTCCCCTAACCGGACGTTGACTATGATCATCAGAACGCAGGACAGAGCGAGATATGCTCCTAGGGGCACGGGCTCGAGATCGACCATACTGCCGGGATCGAGCACGTCATTTGCGACCAACAGCGTTCTGACAGTCTCCTCCATCACTTCCTCGAGAAGCACCCAACTCCACGGCAGCAGAACTGTTACCCCGGCAAGCGAAGGAGACTCTCGCCGTACTGCGAGCACGGCGGTCCCGATATGTAACGCACCCAGCAGACTCAGTAACAGCATCCCTCCGTCACCACCCATGGCATTGGAATCGACCGGGACCAGTATGACGAGCAGAGTGAGTACGACAATGGCTCCCAACCACAACACCCTGTCAGTCACCCGGTCCTGATCGCGTAGCAGTACGAAACCGGTGACGATAGTGGCAAGAATCGTAAAGAGTTCGTAAGCATCGAGATTGCCAATCAAGCTATCTGAGGCATGTCCAGCAATCAGCATGCCTACCAGGGGGAAGGCAGACACCCCGAGAGGAACCGCCACCCGTTTCTTATCGACCCCTCTGACTGAGAGGTACGAGCCACCGAAGGCCGCGCCGAGGAAAGCCACCATTCCCAGTGCATATCCAGTGTCCTCGCGGCTGCTGGCGACGGCTAGAAGCGCTCCAACCATCCCCATGGAGACCGAGACTCCCCAGAGTCCTGGCATGCCTAGACCGAGTGCCTTGAAAGCCTGCGAGAACCAGTTCTCTTCATGTGCGAATCTCGCTGCCATGGTCGCATTGATGCCTGTAACAGTCATCAGGAGAAGGAACAGAAGCAAAGGGTCATCGAGAGCGAGTATCCTCAGAGAACCGAACTCGAATCCTCCGGTTATCGCGTGCATCCCAATCCATAGGTTGGACGCCGCCACCCCGAGAGCAGCGAGGTTGCCCGACTGCCGGTGCAGTGCAAGCCCGTGCATTAGCAGGGTCGCGAGCAGGATCATCCCCGCGACACCACTCTCTCCCAGGACCGACCCGGCCGTCGAGGCGATGGCTAATAGTACGAGAGTTGATTGAGCGGCGATGGCATCATGATCGTGCCTGTAAGCGATTAGTACGTTCACTCCGACGAGTAACAGAAGCAGAACACCTAGAGCCTCCATCCCAATGTAGTCCCAACGATTCAACTCAATGGCGAGACCATACATGACCTTCATCGAGATGATTACCCAAGTAACTCCGAGAAGTTTCATCGCTGGGTCTGGGACCCAGCGCTCTCCGAGTGCGAAACCGACCCCTGTGAGCAGTAATAGAGCAACAATCGCCAGAAGCGGTGACAGTGCTAGACCGGCTTGCACCCCGATAGCACTGTAGACGACAATCATCGATATCATCAGGGCCCAGTTGATGCCCCTCTCGCCTTCGACTGAGATTTCTGTCACGATGTCGCGCTCGGGAGCGAGCGGGACACTACCGTCCTGCTGCACCGCCCCTTGCTCGTCACCACTGGACTGCTCAAATGGATCGTAAAACTCCCCAAGAGCTTCGTCCACAGCCTTAGCGAGCTCCTCACGCCGCTCCTCCTCGTCACCGCTCCTGGGAGGGATATCGATGTCACTGAGATCGATGTTGATACTTCGGCGAAACTCGCCCTCCCGGATGATTCTGTCATCCCGGTCATCGTCAGCCATCATCCTCCGACCACAGCCGCTCCCGCATAATCGCATCCCCGCCTGAGACGACTGGAATACTCGCTTTCGCCTTGTTCGATTAGGAATGGACCAGCCGCAATGCTTGAAGGGGAAATCTCAACGTCATGCGTCATGGAGTCTTCCTCTATGTCTGGCGACTCCCGCAACTTCGCTACGCCTCTGGCCTCCCACGGCCTCGACCCCAAGGGCGCAGTGCACTGGAATCTCGATTGGGAGAGTCTACACGAGATCGCCGTTGAGCATGGCGAGGCGAAACTTACTGCTCACGGTGTGCTTCTGGCTACCACTGGAGAGCGCACTGGGAGATCACCTAACGATCGATTCATCGTTGTCGAACCCGGACTGGCCGACGACGTATGGTGGGGCGATCACAACAGGCCAACCACTCCGGAGATTTTTGAGGGCTTGTTGGAGAAGACGATAACTCATCTGAATGACTCCGAGAAACTGTTTGTCAAAGACGCATTCTGCGGAGCCGACCCAGATTACAGAATGCCAGTTAGAATTGTCACTGAGAAGGCGTGGCACGCCGCCTTCATGCACAACATGTTCGTGCGTGCTTCGAAGGACGAACTTGTCTCGCACATCCCACATTACACTATTCTGCATGCCCCGGACCTACTTTCGATTCCTACATCTGACGGCGTCAATTCCGACGCCTTCGTTATCATCGCTCTCGATAGGGGGCTGGTGATAATTGGGGGTACCCACTACGCAGGCGAGATTAAGAAAGCCATCTTTACCATCATGAATCACATCCTTCCGGCTAAGGGACTCCTGCCCATGCACTGCTCGGCGAATACCGACGGAGAGAAATCCGCTCTGTTCTTCGGACTCTCGGGCACCGGCAAGACCACTCTCTCTGCAGATCCCAACAGGGCTCTGGTTGGAGACGACGAG
>CBFHQW010000036.1:0-13406 GCA_965658085.1 Candidatus Thalassarchaeum sp. | reverse complement strand
CTCGTGCCTTGGTGGAGTTGATGTGCGGCGGCCATTGAATGCAGATTAACTCGGAACATCTCACACCTGCCCCGGAGCGCGAAGTCGTCTCGCAGCTCCCGCAAATGCTCGAGGGCCATGGTCTCGTTCTCTAGTCGGCTATCTTGATGCATTTTGTGATGATGGAATAGTAGTCGGTTTACTTCGTTACGAGAGCGTGGCTCTACCACTCCTCCACGGATATACCTCTCACCGTCACCCATACTGGAGAAACCGAGTTCGACGAGAATTTGCTGGATATTCTCGTCACAGTCATGCACTGGAACTCCGTTGAAGGCGTGCAGTACAGAGACGTCTACTAGTCTGTCCCTGTAGTTATCAAGTAATTCGGAGAATGTCTCTTTGAATTCATCAAGGTAGGAATGAGGGATATTGATATCCTTGATCTCTAAGTAATCATTTACAACAAACATCAAGATTCTGCCAATCGGATCGACACCCTTGAACACGGGATGGTACCACCCCTGCTTGAGTATTAGGCGAATCTCGTTGATGAAGCGACTGCAGAATGGGTCGGACTGGGCGAGGATTCTCATATTACGGTCCTCCGGCATCGGCGAGAGTAAGAACTCGGAATCCTCCTTGGAAGCGTAGTAATCAGTGGGATCAGGTTGCAGCGCCACTACCCTACATATCCTGCTAGAGTCCTCGAGGTTTCGCAGGGCGTCGGCCAACTCCTCTACTGGTCTGCTGACGAAGAACCTCAAGGTATGTAGGCGGATTGGGCCTATCCTGTTGATGAGTTTGACTAGTGCATCCTCGAACGGTAGGGGTTCAATCACCCCGTGAATTCTATGATAGACAGCCAGCGAGCGTTTTCTATTCGGCACCTCGATGTACTGCTTAGCGATAACCAGTTGCCTCTCTAGATTGTTCAGAGCGCCTTTGAGGCTCCTTTGAACGTGAACGTGGTCCTTACCCCTGGGATATCCGTCGAAGAGTTCGGCGCGTGTCAGGCCTTCTTCGGGGATCTTCTCTAGGAGCTCAAGCTCGAGAGTGCCGAGCCAAGGCTCACTGCGTAGGCCAGTGAGTATTGGAATCTGACTCTTGAGTGTGTATCCAACCCGATTATGCAAAAGCCTACCATTGAACACATCGGGGTCGTGCTTGATGTCCTTCCAGTCCCTGAATCGATAGTTGCTGACTCTATGGAGCAATTCGTCTCGTCGCTGAATCAAGACCAAGGAGCGAATTGCATCTGCTGGTTCTTCGTACTTAGTGAATGATTTCTGGAGGAGCAGTGTCTGCAGTGTTCTGTAATCGACAACATCGACCTCTCCGCCTGTAATCCTATACTCATCCATCCGTAGGATGTACTCTCCTTCGTCAGTTTGTCTGAAAAAGCCGATAGAGACTAGATTTCTCATCTCCAACTCCTGCAGTACTGAATCGACTTGGGCCGGAGGGAACGGCAGCCTCTCGCACAAAGTCTCCGATGTCTGGGGTCCCTCGGAACCGAGCATGTCGAGCAGTTTCAGACGCAAGCAGTCGAGGGGATCGGATAATTTCCTATCCTTCCACTGACCGGGTTTTCCTGCTTCGAAATCACTGCCCATCTGATAACTTAGGCCGCCAGTGTAGAGTTCGGTAAGATCATCCATCTCAGCTGCGCCAGCTACTGCTAAGCATCCCAAAGTTCCATGCACTTCAGCCATCCTCATGGAGAACCACTTGTCATCTATCAGATCATGCCCAGTATCCTTGATTTTGGTGATGAGCCTACGTTCAGCGAGTTCGTGTACCCAGCCCTGCATCACCTCAAACTCGATGTGGCTCAGCTTCTCGCTATACAGGGGGTTCGTCAATGAAGGTTCGAGACCGCCACCCATGTCCATCAGTCTGAGTAGTCCATTGGCATTGGTTGGCGTCGAGACCTTTGACTGGTAGTACTCGGACAGTTTCGCCTCATCCAAGTCTGTTGCCAGCGAACGTGCACCCAGAAGTCGGCGTAGTATCTCCGGATCTACGTCCTTAATCAGATATGCTCGTGTCCGAAGAGAAAGTAGATCCTCAAATGAGGACATGAATAGTGTCATCCCCAGAGGAGAAGGCATACGGACCCTGCGATGTACGATGCGTACGTCCTCGCTGTCCATCCTCGAGATGAAGTCATCAAGCTGCCCTAGGTCAAGATCAGTGTGCATTATTTCGTTCATTACTTCTCGGACGAGGACAGAATCGTCCATCTGGCGATGCTGGTGCATAAGTTTCTCAGCTCTCTGCTGGAACTGCTTGGGGCTGACCTCGTCGCCGCCGATGCGTCGTGGATTGAGCATGCTCCTCGAAGTGACTTCACGGAACCTCTTGGCGAACAACTGTGAGTCCATGAGGTATCTCTGTAGCGTCTCAGAACTTCTGCCGCTCCTGAACACATTGGGAATCAATGATATTTCGACCTCGTGGCTCAATCTCGCCATGAAGCCGTTTTCATCGAATGATATCTCATGGACCATGACGTTGTCTGCGGCGGCAATACCAGCGAACAAATAACCGAGTGCCATATTGAATGCTCGACCCCTGCAGGTAGTCACAATGTAGGTCGGCAGTGGACCTTCGACCTGCTCGACGAGTATTCTGTCTCTCGACGGGACTTGGAAGGTGGTGGCGCAGTGCTCTTCGAAGAAGTCAGAGAGAGCGTTGGCAACCGGTCTGTTGAGTTTCATCACCTTCTTCATCATATCTCGTGAGTTTTCCTCTAAGCGATGTCGAACGGAGACATGATCGAGTAGAGACAGGACCTGTTGACTGAGTTCTAGTGTCCTGCTGTTCGCTTCGCCGGTCCACGATGGTATAGTGGGCCGATATCCGGTCGCGGAGGTGACGTTGACTCTAGTCCCGATGATGCTGGAGACTCGGTATGTGGAGCCCCCTAGCAGGAAGACGTCGCCGTTGCGCAAACTTGAGACGAATGATGAAGACAGTTGTCCTACCAAAGTCCCGTCCGAGGTAAAGACTAGGTAGTTATTATCCGGGGCGATAGTACCTATGTTAGTGTAGTAAATCATCTGTGCGAATCCGCGCTTCCCGAACCTGTTCTCCTCGTAATCAATCCATATACGCCGTTCCTCGTCAAGTAGGTCGAGAACCTCGATGTAGTCATCTTTAGGGAGTGAGCGATATGGCCAAGATGAGGTAACAAGCTCGTAAGCCTCGTCGATGTCCCACTCCCTAATGATGGAAAGTCCGATGGCAAACTGAGCAAGGACATCTAGGCAGTTCTCAGGAAAACTGAGTTTGTCCAAAGTGCCCTCTAGAATGCCGTTCTGGACGGCCACCAGTTCAAGCAAATCGTGCGGTGATGTAGGTAAGAATCGAGCACGTGGCACACCTCCGACCTGATGGCCCGCACGGCCAATCCTCTGTAGAGCAGTAGATATCGAGCCAGGAGAGCCAACCTGAATGACTAGGTCTACAGAACCGATATCTATGCCCATCTCAAGGCTCGATGACGAGACCACAGCGCGCAGTAAACCATCCTTCAAACGTCGTTCAACGTCGAGCCGAATCGTCTTGTCCATCGAGCCGTGGTGCCCCTCGACTCCTTCTAGACCGGCGACCTTGAGACGTTGGACAACAGTCTCTGTCATGTTCCTCGTATTGACGAAAACCAGCGTAGTTGTGTGTGCCTCAACTAGTTCCTTGATGCGATCGATGTTATGATCAAGAATCTCCTTGACAGGTGTCGAAGAGAACCTCGCCGTCGGAAGCAGGATATCCATATCGATTTCACGTGCACCCGAGACCTTTGCTATCGAGATTTTCTGAGGGTTCATATCACTCTCACGGGGGTCGCTCGCGACTAGGAACTCAGCTACAGCATCGAGTGGTTCCATGGTCGCGCTAATTCCTATCCTCTGGACCTTTGAGGGTATGACTGCATCCATCAAGGCGAGAGATAGAGACAGGTGAGTGCCGCGCTTAGACGGCACCAGTGAGTGCATCTCATCGATTATCATCCAGCGCAGGTCTTCAAGAATCGGCCTGAATCTCTTGGATGCTAGTCCGAGCCCCAAAGACTCTGGTGTTGTGATGAGGATGTGAGGAGGTTTTCTGAGCATCTTCTGCCTCTCATTCTGAGGAGTATCCCCAGTCCTCAGGCCCACCTTGATATCCTTGGCCCTACTTGGCAAGAATCTCTCCTTAATCTCCGTCAGAGGTCCGATGAGGTTTTTCTGAATGTCATTGGCGAGTGCTTTGATTGGTGAAATATAGATGCACTGCACGGTGTCCGGAAGGGTTCCATCCAAGGATTTTCTAACGAGGTCATCGATGATGGACAGGAATGCGGTCAGGGTCTTACCCGATCCCGTAGGTGAGCACAGCAGAAGATGTTCGCCTTTCATGATTCTTGGAATTGCAATCTTCTGAGGCTCGGTGAAATCAGGGAACTTATCTTCGAACCAGTTCCTGACTGGGGCTGAGAGGCTCTCTAGGAGTTCCTCAGTCTCCATCTTATCTTCTATGTATTCGATTTCAGGCATTTTTTTCCTGCACCCTTCGGGTGAAAGGGACTCCATACCGTAAATGAATGCTTCTCCTTTGGATACAGTTTCAGGCCCTTAGGGCCTGGTATTCTTCTGGAATCGGGACTTCGTAGAGAAAGCGAGGCCTGACAAACACTTCCTAGGACTGCTTTGCTAGGATGGCTTGAAAGGCGTTATGCGGGGTCGAAGTGCCGTTCATGAGTGATAGACGAGTCGATAGACTGACTTCCTTACTGAGGCGGCGTGGGATAGTCCTACCTTCATTCGAGTTGTATGGAGGAGTTTCCGGGTTGGTAGATTACGGGCCCGTGGGTGCGAGGATTAGGCGCAAAGTCATGGATTCCTGGATAGACCATTGGACCAGTCACGGAGACATCGTTGAAGTGGATTCCCCCACCATCACGCCTGAGTCAGTGCTGGTTGCTAGTGGGCATGTCGGTGAGTTCAACGATTTGATGGTCGAGTGTGGAGGGTGTACGGGCGCTTTCAGGGCGGATCATTTGATTGAGGACAGGCACGAGAACACAGATTCTCTGGCTCCAGAGGAGCTAGTCGCAATTTTGTCTGCTGGTATTGAATGCCCAACATGTAAAGAATCCAAATGGTCCGATGTTAGGACGATGGACCTGATGTTCAGCACGCAGATCGGAGCGATGAACAGCGGGCGTAAAGCGTACATGAGACCTGAAACAGCACAAGGCATGTTCATGTTATACCCTGCCCTATTCAGGCACTTCAAGCAGAAACTACCCTTCGGAGCCATTCAGACAGGTAAGGGGTATCGGAACGAGATTAGTCCACGTCAGGGCATGATTAGGCTGCGTGAATTCAACATGGCCGAACTTGAGTACTTCATCGACCCAGAGGACCCCCCTTGCCCTAATCTGAATACTTGGGGCGATTCAATTGCACTGATTCCAGATCCCGATGGTGAACACTCTGGAGAATGCTTGATGACAATCTCGGAAGCATTGTCCGCAGGAATAGTGCGGCATCCCACAGTAGCATGGTTCCTTGCCAGAACAATGGATTTCCTGATTAGTGTGGGAATCGATTCAACTAGAATCAGGTTTAGGCAGCATGCTAGCACTGAGATGGCCCATTACGCAGATGACTGTTGGGACTGTGAGTTACACGGTGAGCACGGCTGGGTAGAATGCGTGGGCATAGCCAATAGGACCTGTCACGATCTGCTATCTCATGAACGACACTCGGGCTCCAAGTTGCTCAAGGCTTGGAGGCAGTTTGAAGAGCCTCGAAGCGAGATTAGGGATGTATTAGTTCCAAACGGGGCATCACTCGGTCCGGCATTCAAGGGACGTGCTGGCAAAGTAATAGAGGCTCTGCAAAACCTGATTGAGATTCCCGAAAAGATGCCTTTTGAACTCATCTTAACAGATGGTTCGAGCGTTCAGATAACCGATGAAATGGCCACTAGGAGATCAGAAGAGGTTACCTTACACGGCGAGTGGTTCACCCCTCATGTCATCGAACCAGCATTCGGGATAGACCGAATCATATGGCATATCTTAGATCACAGTTACACTGAGACTGAAAAAGAGGGAGAGAAGTATAGCATAATGAGACTCAGTTCGATGGTTTCGCCTTACGATGTGGCCGTACTCCCTTTATTCGACAAAGATGGAATGGGAGAAATTGCCTCAGATATACTCTCGAGAGTGAACTCAATGCCAGGGCTGAGAGGCGAGATGGACTCATCGAAGTCGATTGGCAGGCGGTATGCCCGAGTAGATGAAATCGGTGTACCATGGGCCATCACAGTCGACCACGACACCCTCAAAGATGGAAGTGTTACAGTTCGACGCAGAGATGACCAGAAACAGATTAGGGCCATGATTGACGATGTTCTATTGAATCTAGGTACAGGCACCGTGTCGACACTGTTCTGACGCGAATCTTATGGAGTCCCTCTCAGACACTTGATTATGGCCGAGCCCTCAGATGATGACTGGACCGAAAGGCATCGTCCAGAATCCATCGGTCTAATGGAAGGGAATGAGGCCCAGCTTCGCAGAATCAGACAGTGGTTGAACCAATGGGAGGGAGGTATGCCTCTCGAGAAGCGTGGACTGCTGTTGGCAGGACCTCCGGGGGTAGGTAAGACCACGCTTGCTCGCGCAGCTGCTTTGGAAAGAGGGTGGACAATGATCGAGTTGAACGCTAGTGAGGAGAGGAATGCTGCCGCCATACGTAGGGCGGCGACCCATGGATCTCAGCACGTCTCTCTCGACCAGTTTTCAGGGGGCGGGGCATCTGGCGGTAAGACCCTGATACTCCTCGATGAAGTAGACCACCTTAGCGGGGGATTTGGTAAGGTTTCAGATGGTAGGATTGAGGAGTCAATAAATCCTGAAGAGGAAGCTACTATCCTCAGAGGTGATTCAGGAGGCAAGGCTGAGTTACTCAATCTGCTTGATGTCGCACGGCAGCCAGTTATCATGACCTGTAATGATCCGATGAGACTATGGGGCAGGAATAGAAACTGGAGGAGGAATCGAGACCGGTTTCTCAGGAAGGCCGAACTGGTGAATTTCAAGAGAGCGGGGAAACTACACCTCAGAAGGGTTGCTCACCGAGTTCTCGATGCCGAGGACAGGAGTATGGACCCTGAGGCTCTAGAGGCCCTCATCGGTGGCAACCCTGGCGATCTAAGGGCCTTAGTTAGAGATCTGCAAGCAGTCTGTGCCCTCCGGAAAGGACACATTGACCTCTCTGCCGTCCTTGATTTAGCCGAGGTCGCTGAGAGAGATTCCCAGATTGATGTCTTCAGGGCCCTTCGCGAAGTATACCAAAGTCGCTCAGGCAAGGAAGCGAACAGGATTCTGATGATTTCCGACAAGGATCCCGATGAGATGCTCGCTTGGTTCGTATGGAACAACCAGACAGTATTCGACAGTGAAGTGCTAGCAGAGATTAGTCCGGCCATGTGTATGGCTGACAGGTCTCTTGCTACGAAATACACTAATCGCGCCTTCAGATCTTGGTATTGGGGGTCGGCTCTGTCATCCCAGGCTGCTGTTTCACACCTTCCCATTGACGGTGCATCTGACCCGTTCCTCGCATATCCAAACTTCTTACGAAGAGGAGGGGAGGCATGGAGGTCCAGTACTGTGGTAGAATACCTATCTGAGGCCCTTGGCACCAGCAAGGCCTCAATCAGAGAAGACTTGTGGCCTAATCTTCTGGCGGTGCATGATTCGACACTTGGCGGTGATCCCGGAGAGTTCACCATTGCCAAGCACCTTGGACTATCGGGCGAGGCTCATCTGGCGCTGCACGGAATCCCTAGGAGCAAGAGAGAAGCACGAAAGATTCTCGAGGACTTCAATTCCGAGAACACGAACGAGCCTGAAGAGGCAATCATTGAGGAAATTATCGAAGATGACAATTCTGATGAAGACGAAACAGGTGGAACCCAGTTTTCGCTCGATTCTTTCTAATCAGTCGGTACCAGACCATGTCCTTGGGTGCAGCAGTACTAGGACTGTTAGCAACTCAAGGCGGCCCAGCCACATCAGCATGGTAGCGATTAGCATCGACGGTTCACTGAGTGCTGCCCATGTCGCAGTTGGTCCGAATGCCCCGAGAGCCGGTCCAGTGTTTCCAAGTAGTGATACCGATATTGAGAGTACGTCTATGAGCTCCAGTGATGGCTCAAGGAATGATAGTGTTAGCATCGATACCGTCACGAGAACCATCCACGAACTTAGCATACCGAGGACAATCCAGATTTTCCTTTCCTCGATAATCTGCTGATTGAAACGTATTGCCACAATCCGACGAGGTTGTATGATCTTGACGACTTCTCTCTTGGCCAGCTCGAAAGCAATTCGGATTCTCATGACCTTTAGTCCGCCGCCAGTCGAACCGGCACTGGCACCCACAATCATTAGTAACAGCAAGACAAACTGGCTGAACACCGGCCAAGTGGTGAAGTCGGCGCTAGAGTATCCTGTGCTCGATATCGAAACAGATTGGAACAGGGCATGCCTAAGAGCAACAAGGGGAGCTAATTCTTGCTCATTGGCGCCGAACCTGTATAGGTTGAATGCCATTGCCAGCCACGCTAAGAGTAATATCAGTAAGTAAGTTCGTAACTCCTCATCCTTCCAAGCATCTTTCGATTGGCCTGCGATCATTAGGTGCAGGAGGCTGAAGTTGATGCAGGTAAGCAACATGAAGACTATCAGAATGACCTCGACCCGTGCCGAGTTGAAGGCCATTATTCCCTCGTCACTGGTGCCAAAACCACCAGAGGGTAAAGTGGTCAGAGAGTAGTTCACAGCATCAAAAATTCCCAGTCCCCCGAAGAAGTGAAGCAAGAGGAACTCAAGAATTGTCAGAACGACATATATCATCCAAAGCCGACTAGCAGTCCACTGCAATGTTGGTCCTAGACGGGACAGAGTAGGTCCAGTTAGCTCGGCTCTAGCCAGCGACATTCCGCCGCCGAGTACTCTGGATAAAATCAGTAGACCGAGCATGATTACACCCATCCCCCCTACCCATTGGGAGACCGATCGCCATAGGATCAGACTGTTATTCTGACTCCCAATACAGTCATCAGCCACAGTGAGTGCAGAACACACTGGACTAGTCGAGAGGTCAATCACCGTAGCCCCGGTTGTGGTGAATCCGGACATGGACTCAAACCATGAATACAACAGCCCTCTGAGTCCTTCCCAAATCGAGGCATCACCAGCAAACATCTCAAACGGACCGTTGAACATTCCACCGAGCCAATATGGGAGGGCACCTACAGCCACAACGGGTATCCACCCAAGAGCAACTGATGCGAATGCCTCCCTATCTCTCACCCTAGAGGAAGCGTCTGAGTTATTCGCGAGCGATACCAGTGACTGACCCAGTATTAGAGAAATTATAGCTGGAGGCAAGTAAGTCTTGGCTGCGTACTCCATCCCCTCAGACCCGATTGAAGCACTATATGCAAAGACGACCATTAGCGGTAAGGCAATCAGACGAATTGTCCAGCCCAGTACGAGTCCAACTACGTCCCAGCGCATCTTCAGTTCTCCAGAGCCTTCTCCACTTTCTTGAGATCGTCTCTGGCAAGGAAGAGGTAAATCCTGTCGCCAACTTCAATGGTGTCCAAGGTATGTGGTTTCAACAGTGCTGTCGAACCTGTTTCATCACGCCTCTCAACCAGCACAATCCTAGCGCGTAGGGCTCCTTCCGAATCCTTCACTGACTTACCTGCAAACGAATGATCATGATTCACTTCTGCAGAAATCGAGATGATAGCTGGTATTGGCGGAATGACTTGATAGGTACCCGGGACATTCATGTGAATGGACTTCAAAATCGAAGTCACTGTCACCAATCTACGGCTGACAGGTCGAGTCAGTCCTATTCTGTGAACTGCCTCGACCAAGGCTCTATCCTTCAGTAATAGTCCTGTTCGGGGGACGCCCTTATCCTTGGCCCGCATCGAAATAGCGATGTTTAGGTTGTCATCATCCAAAGCCGCAACAGCGATGTCATGGTGATCTATTCCCAACTCCTGTAACAATTCCTCGTCCTGAGGATCACCATGAATGACGTCGAGTCTCTTACTGTTGCCGACTGGGGAGCCAACCAGTTCGTTGGCCGCATCTAAGTCAGGTTCTATGACAACCACATTAGAGCCCTTTGAGAGATAATGAATAGCTAACTTGGAACCAAACTGACTAGCTCCGAAGACTGCAACCTGCGCGTTATCTGGGAAGTCCTCATCTTTCCTTCCTACAGCTCTCGTAATCTGGTGAAACTGGTCGGTGGACCTTGAGACGAAAACGAGAATCTGTCCCTCTTGAATAATCTCCGAACCTGTCGATAAAATACCCTTTTCCCCCTCATTCCTGAGAGCATAGATAGAAGGGATACCTACGAATATCTCCCCTACGTATCCAGTCTTAGTACCTATCAATGGTGAGCCAGCCATGACTTCTGACACTGCTATCCAGGAGGTGTCCCCAAGTGGAAGTATTTCATCGATAGAAGGAGCTAGTAATCCTGCTGCTAGTTGTTCGACAATTTCGTCAGAGGAGCAGACTATATGATCGGCCTTGGACCAACTCTCTAGCGGTCCTGCACCTCTTGAGGGGTCTAATAACGTCGGATCACGAATCTTGGCTATTGTTGTGAGTCCCGATGCAGTTCGATCGCCGACCTGTTCACTGTAGACCTTCTTGGCGAATGCACACCCCAGTAGGTTTGCTTCATCATCGTTAGTAGCTAAAACCATAATCTCAGCATCGCTGATACCTGCCCTCAAAAGAGACTCCCGTGATAGTGCGCTTCCTGTCACCAGTAAGCAATCGAGGCTCTGTGATTCGTTTATGGCAGTAGGGTTGGGGTCGATAAGAGCGACGCTCCTCTTCTCCTGCCTGAGTGCGGCAGCGACACCGCGTCCGACTTCGCCAGCACCTGCGATAATGACCCGCATACGTAGCGACTGCCTCGGCGGGCCGGATATAAGACTGCGCCATTGGTATGCCCAGTAGGAAGCGAATAGGCTCAGCAGAGTAGAATTACTTTCATTCCTCGCTGTCAACCACTTGGCCGCGAATCCTCTCATCTGAGGCCATTCTATGCTTTTGAGATTGCCTCGTAGTGCGGCGGAAGGCTTGTTTGGCAGCAGGAGTCATGCCTGACGGCAGCCATGAGGTCTGGGCCGGCCTCCATACCAACACAATGGCTGGGACCGCTAGAAGCAACGTCAGTGGCACGAATAGAGAGAGTATTAGGCACATCGTCAAAGCACCTCGAGCTATTGCTGAAATAATGAATGGCCTCACTCTACTTGACTCGAGAATTCTTGATCCTTGCCAAGACGCAGGTAGGGCGTGACCTAGACATGAGACTAAAGCTATGGCGAAAGCCAGAAACAAACTGACTGCGTTGACTCCAGAGTACTCTGAGTACTGCAGTTGCTTGTCAAACAGCCTATAGATGAGGTAACTGGCCTGCATCGACCCTATTCCCAACCCGAGAGCCCAACCATATGGAGGAGAGGCTCTCAAAGAAGCTACTCGGGGTCTCGCCAGTAAGAACATCACAAATGCCGCCTCAGCTGCCCCTATCAGAATGGCAAACATGCTTGCAGTGACAATATTGAGATACGCGAGTATCACAGAGGAGAGGATGATTCTGTCGACGCATATCGCCAGAAGCATCCCCGACACTAATCCATAGACGAGGTGTTTCACGGCACCGGCGAGGTCATAGAAGCCCGTCATCTTCGAAATAGTCCCTTTCCAACCCGCATACACTCCAAGGATGCCGATCGCGAAGGCCACTTGGGTCTGCCATAGCTCCACCGCCACGAATGGCCATGCTGCATCGGCTTTGAGGCCCTCGCCCTCAGATAACGTTCAAACCACACAATCGAGACCCGTTGACATGGCACTCGACGGGCTCAAGCGGCGTATAACGCGCTCAGTGGGTCTACTGAAGGGAAAGCGGAAGGTCGACAAGGAGACTGCTAAGGATCTCAGTCGCTCTCTTCGCAAGGCCCTACTGGAAGCCGACTTCAATGTAAGGCAGTCAAAAGAACTCACTGAGCGCATAGAGAGGCGTATGCTCGAGGAAGAACCTCGACCAGGGGTCAAACTAGAGACACATGCCATGAATCTAATCTATACCGAATTGGTTCGGATACTGGGGCAGCCCAGAGAGATAATGCCTCATAACCAGACGATACTAATGGTCGGGCTATATGGACAAGGGAAGACTACTACCACAGCTAAACTAGCTGATTGGTGGAGGCGTAGGCACGGTGTCAAAGTCGCTGTCATCGAAGCTGATGTGCATCGCCCGGGGGCATTCGAGCAACTCCAGCAATTGCTAGAAGGGACGAACGTGGACGTCTACGGGGAACCAGAAGAGCAGGATGCGACTAGGATTGTTAGAAACGGAATCAAAGAAGTTGGCAATGCCGATGTTGTAATCATCGATACGGCAGGGCGCGATAGCCTTGATGAGTCGTTGCGAGATGAGCTTGTCGGGATAGCAGAGATCGCCAATGCCACCGAGCGTTTTCTAGTAATTGATGCTCAGGTAGGGCAGGCAGCCGGCCCCGTAGCCGAGACGTTTCACAAACTTGTGGGAGTAACTGGTACGATAGTGACCAAATTGGATGGGACCGCTCGAGGTGGTGGAGCGCTCAGTGCCGTATCGGCTACCGGTGCCCCGATAGTCTTCATTGGTGAGGGTGAGAAGGTCCAGGACCTAGAGAAGTTTGAGTCTGATCGATTCATCTCAAGATTACTTGGTCTAGGGGATATCAAGGGGCTGATTGACTTAGCCCCCGGTGACCTTGACCAAGAGGAGGCTACCCGATTGGCTCAACGACTTATGTCAGGCAGATTCACCCTGACTGATATGTACAGCCAGATGGAGATGATGAGCAAGATTGGTAGTGTGGAGAAAATGCTCTCGCACTTGCCAGATGCAATGTTCGGAGGAATGGGCAATATGAGCACGGCTCAGAAGCGTCAGATGCAGGGTAATCTGGAGAAGTATAGGGTAATTATGGACTCAATGACTCAGAATGAGAAGGACGAGCCGATACTCCTCAAATCGAGCAGAATAAGGAGAATAGCAAGAGGATCGGGCGTTGATGAAAAGGACGTAAAGGAACTCCTAGCACAGTGGAACCGGAGTCGCAAGATGATGCGTGGGATGAAGGGAGACCGTAGCTTCAGGAGGAAGATGAAATCAATGATGGATGTTGATGACATTGACCTCGACATGGGGTGAAGTCTTGCAACGCCACTTCGCTATAATTGGTCACGATGCTCCTGGCACCGGAGAATTACTTCTGAATAATCTAGCCGGAGGTTCTGGCAGAGTGGATGTTCT
>CBFHQW010000035.1:0-13422 GCA_965658085.1 Candidatus Thalassarchaeum sp. | reverse complement strand
GATTCCATACGGTTTCTACTGCCGATCGCATGGGCCCCCCTTCCGCTCGTATCCAATCGGATGGGTAGCGAATGAGTCGCCCCTCAGTCAGAGGGGGGCCATTGATTCGTCACTGAACCAATGAGTTTGTACATTCCCGCACCCAAGATGCCTAGAATACCTCCCACTATGGTCATGTACGCATTGAGTCCCAACGATACTTCATCTGCAATGTAAGTCTGGTCATGCATCATATACCACACCACAACAGCTGCCAGTGCTAAAATGCCTGCTGCCCCCATGAGCAATGTGACCACCCACGTTTTTCCAGGATTGAGAAGAGACAGTAAGATTGCAATGCTTCCGATGGCAATGACAACCCACAGAATATTCGTAGTTGTGCGTCCGGCAGATTCCATATCGCACATCGGTTCGTAAGCAGAATCGCTTGTCGCACATGCATTGGAATATTCAAAGGGGTCCCCTAGGTCTCCGTCTACTGAATAATATACTTCATGGAGACCATAATGAGACCCATGGAGACGATCATCGCCGGGATTCATCCCTTCATGTGTACGCCAAGAATGGCCAAACATTCCCCCTACTACGAGCGCTAGACAAGCAAGAATCATTCCAATTGCAAGATACTTGCTCATGAGGCATCTCTCCTTTCCTGAAGGAATGCGACCAAGGCTTCGATGTCCTGGAACTCGATGGTTACAACGCTGATGTGTTCGCAGTCCTGGCAGATGAAACGCTTGCCAGTCTCATACCCCATGTAGGGGGTGATGCGGGGGCTGAAGCAGTCCGAACAGACCTCAATCGCCATTGTTCACTCCCGTCCCCTCGGATGCAGGCTGTGGATGTGACAGTATCGACTGCCGGGGTTCTGGTCAACCTTGCCATTTGAGTCAAAGGGTAGGGAATCCACTACCGAGCAGTCACTCGGTGGGAATGCAACAGAGCCTCGCTCATGCGATGCCTCCTTCAACTGACAGCGAGTGCGCGGCTTGATGGAATACAAGACGGTGACTGCGGGAACCCGCGAAGACGGGGGCCAAGGGGTGATAGAGGACAGCGTGGAGCTGGTGGCCGTGTTGGACGCTCAGGTCAACGACGCCATCAGACTTGGATGGCGACCGGTCGGCGTCGTCGTCACAGGTCCAGATGGTAGGTTGAACCAGTCGATGGTCAGAGTGCGCTGAGGTCAAGCCGGCTCACCTCCCTAACCCTATGCGACGGATGCTGTTTCATTGGGCTCTGCTGAGGAACCCTATGACTCGAATATGACTCATTCATACCGACTGACTGAGGGGCGACTCATTCGCTACCCTGTGACTCGATTTGCTGGGACGCTAATTACACATCCCGGAGGGCCTCGGATATGAAATGGAAAGGGCCGCTAATGTCCTTGTCGAGGTTGAACTGCTGATCCCTGAGGGTTTCCTCACCGTGCAGCAGCTTCAGTCGCATGTAGTCGTCTTCGTCGTCTGAGGTGAGTTCCATCTCTATGTTCCTCCCTCCCTTCCGGTCTTCATCGAGATAGAGGATACCCTTCTTCTTGGTCGACATCATCTTGGAGAGGAGGTTGTCGAGTGTCGTGACCTTGAACTCCTTCTCCTTGCCGTCTATCTGTGCCTGCAGGGTCCGTGTCGAACCGTCCTGGAAGGCGGGCCTCTGCGCTAAGGCAGGCAACTTGAGTAATTCGATAAACTCAGGGAGTTCGCCTTTGAATGAATAGTAGGAGATGACCGCAATGAAAATGGCCACGCCGCATAATATCACGCTCCCTTCATCCATGGCACTGGGGCTTTGCTCGGGTTAGTATAGGTGTTCCCGGCATCAAACCGTACCCTCTGACACGAACACTCACTCAGAGTCGCTGTCTGGCGTGCCTCTGGGCATCGACAGCGCAGATTGCTGCCATGTGGACCACATCGCGTACACTATCGCCGCGCTGCAGCACGTGCGCGGGTTTGGAAAGCCCCTCTAGGATGGGCCCCGTCATCTCGGCTCCTGCTATCCTCTGTAGCAACTTGTAGGCTATGTTGGCTGATGCGAGGTTGGGACAGATTAGGACATTAGCTGGACCATCGAAGGCCATGAATGGATAGTCCTCTTGGATGGCCGGGACCAGAGCGGTATCGGCCTGCATGGGACCGTCGATGGTAAGATCGGGGTCAAGCTCTCTGGCAATCGAGACGGCTTCTTCAATCCTGTCTGTTCGCAACTCCCCAGAAGTTCCAAAGTTGGAGAAAGAGAGCATAGCTACTTTCGGTCTGACTCCGAAACGGCGAGCGACCTTGGCGGTCTGCACCGCTATCTCTGCTAGAGTCCTTGAGTCAGGGTAGATGTTGATGGTAGCATCACCAATGAACATCAGTTGCCCGTTGACTGTCATCATGTAAGTCCCGACAATTCTGTGTGAGTCGGGATCTGGCCCTATTGTGTGCAGACAAGGTCTGACGATGTCTGGATAATGGTGCGAAACTCCACCGAGGTAACCATCGGCATCACCCATTCTTACCATCATAGGCGCGAAGTAGGTAGTAGACTTGAGCAGACGGACCGCATCTTCCGGGGTCAGGCCCTTGCGACCTCGAAGCTTGTGCAATTCGTCAGCGTATGCTGTACGCCTGCGAGGATCGTACCTCACATCGATGGTCTCACATTCAAAACTCAGCCCTAACTCCTCCTTGACCGCATCTATACGTTCGAGTTGTCCGAGTAGTATCGGCTCACAGATCCCCTCCGCGATACACTGCGAGGCTGCCTTGATGATAGTAGGGTCTTCACCCTCGGAGAATACAATCCTCTTACTCTCCTTCCTCGCGATGTTGATTACTCTGCGCATGATGGAACGGGTCAGACCAAGTCGAGCCTCGAGTTCTTCTCGGTATCTCTCAGGATTGAAATCCTCTACAGAAATTCGTGCGACTCCTTCATTCACTGCGGCCTCAGCGACCGCGCTGGCTTCCCAGATAAGGACGCGTGCGTCGAAAGGCTTGGGAATCAAATACTCTGGTCCGAACTGCATCTGCTCTCCCCCATATGCTGCAGCGACATCGTCGGGAACCGGCTGCTTTGTGAGCTCTGCGATAGCGTGCGTTGCTGCCATTTTCATACCCTCTGTAATCTCCTTGGCCCTGACGTCTAGGGCGCCGCGGAAGATGTAAGGGAAACCGAGCACGTTGTTGATTTGATTGGGATAGTCTGAGCGGCCGGTGGCGACGATTGCATCCTCACGCACTGCGTAGACCTCGTCGGGAGTGATTTCTGGGTCGGGGTTGGCCAACGCGAATATCAGTGGGCGGTCAGCCATCTTGGAGATCATATCGCCACTGACGATACCACCTTTGGACAGCCCTAGAAACAGGTCAGCATCCGTAAGCGCAGATTCAAGATCACCGTCGACCAAATCACGCGCAAACTCGGCCTTGTAATCGTTCAACTCTCCCGCAACTTTGCGGGACTCGGTGAGGATGCCTTTGGAATCGACGAGAATCATGTTCTCCGGCTTCACTCCGAGCCTGATGTAGTGGTGGGCGCACGAGATTGCCGAAGCCCCGGCACCAGACACGACGACCTTAATTTCCCCAATTTCCTTTTCAACGATGTCGAGCCCATTGAGTAATGCCGCTCCGGAGATAATTGCGGTGCCATGTTGATCGTCATGCATCACTGGGATGTCGAGTTCCTTGACCAGTCTCCTCTCAATCTCAAAGCACTCAGGGGCCTTGATATCCTCAAGGTTGATGCCTCCAAATGTTGGCGCTATTGCCTTGACCGCCTCTACGAACTCGTCGACATCTGTCCGATCGACCTCAATGTCGAAAACATCGATGTCGGCGAATGCCTTGAACAGCAGGCCCTTGCCTTCCATTACAGGCTTACCTGCAAGCGCTCCAATGTCTCCCAGTCCGAGCACCGCAGTGCCGTTGCTGATTACCGCCACCAGATTACCCTTGGAGGTGTACTTGTAGGCATCATCCGGATTGCTTTCAATCTCCTTGCAAGGGTAGGCTACTCCAGGAGAGTAAGCCAGCGACAATTCACGCTGGGTTCCATGCGGTTTGGTTGGAACCACCGTGATCTTCCCGGCAGGCTTCGAAGCGTGGTAGTCCAATGCATCATCGCGCAGACTATCTTCGTCCAGTATCCCACCTCCGGGGCGTTCGGGCATACCCCTCTGCTATGATGCTATCCTACCGAGAAAATGTGCATTATCAGCCTGTAAACAAGCGTTAGTGTTTTTTTTGCTTTCAACAAATTTCGAATTAGTCCGCCTACGGCGGAGTGAGCATAACACAAACGCCGACCCGCTCCTTTCATAATGTCCGCGAAGAGGCGACAACACGTGCCAACGGTGTTTTCTAAGAGCAGCCGCCCACAACAGAGGCTCGCCCTTCTGTTGGTGATGCTGATGCTGACATTACCGTGGTCGGCCATGAGCTCGAGCAATCTTGATGGCCGTGATGATGACAGTCGAGCCACTCCTAAGGCATGGGGTGCTAGCGGCAGCAACGACACCGGTTGGATTAGTTTGGATGCCATCGGAGCCGACCCAGCAAATGGTACCATGGCATATGCAGATATGTTCATGGATTTCGCACCGGGGGCCTTGTTGGACAATCTGACATTCGAAATCTCCTGCGATGGCAGTGATGGATACTGGGCGAATGAACCACAAATTACCCTAATGGATACGCAGTCACCGATTCTCGACTGGAGGGACTACGGCGACCTCTGTCGGCAAGACTCCTTCTCCGAAAATCCCCCCGAGGTTGATGGCGGCGTGCTGGATACCTGGCTACAGCCTAACTCGGTAAGCGACGCCTCTTGGCTGCTGCCTAGTGGAGTCACTATCTCAGATCTCGTCATAGATGCTCTGAGACCGGCTGACCCAAGGGTTTCGTTCTCTACTCAGGACACCACCATTCACGACAGTGTGACCAATCCAATCGACGGCAGACTCTACATCCTTCTCGATGATGACTTGTTACATCTCGATGATCAGGCCAGCAAGCAAATCATTGACATCGAGTTGGGGGTGCAGGGCAGGAGCCTTGCTATCGATGCAGATGGGAACCGCCTACTCATCGGCACCGCTGATGGCAAGGTGCTGTCCCGCAGTTTAGTCGATTCCTCTGTGCAGGATAATCTGATGGAAATGGACGACCAAACAACCGTTGTTCGTGCCGTGGCGGCCGACGACTACGGCACGCGCTGGGCAGTATCAGACTGTAGCCTGCACCACAAGACCGTTAGCCAGACCTCGTGGACTGAGAATGACTTCTGCACTACTGACCTGCTCGAGGTGCCGACCGACCTACTCATCTTCTCCGACAAGATTTACATTGCTACCGCCGAGAGTGGAATGAGAATACTCGACTATAACACCACCAGCGACTCGACCGGCATCTCTGTCTCAATAGACACCAACACGCAATGGACTACTGGGAACTACCTGACCAGCAATTCAATCACACAACTGGAGAAGCTAAACTCCAATCTCCTCATCGCTACCATTGGAGGAGGGGTGAACAGATACGATATGGTGGCCGATACGTGGCTAGCTACGTGGTCTACCAACAACTGGCTCTCCTCAAATGTGGTGAGGGGACTCGCGCTGACCGAGGATTGGCTACACATACTCGCTGGCAGTACTGTTCACGCCTATGATACCGGAGCGTTGCTGTTCCGCTCACAGAGACAGGTCACCGACATGGGTCTGTTGAACACTGGAAGGACAATTATCGCCTGGCCCTCGCTAGGCTTCAGGAGTCCAACCTCTGGTCTGATGATGGTCAGCGACGGCTCGGGCACACTAGCCCGCCAAGCGGGTGAGACACTCGATGGTACTATGGTGCTGGTGAGTGGCCCCGCGTCCTCGCAGATGGAAGTGGTTGCTCACATAGATGATGGGGAGCAGGGTGAGATCTGGATAGGTGGTAGCAATATCATTGACAGGTTCGACGAGGCCGACCAAGTCTGGCGCCCCCCCATAGATATCACTGACTATGTTAGCAACCCTTCGTCCATAACCTCAATAGTCCAGGATACTGATGGATGGGTCTGGATCGGTACACTCAATGCTGGGATACTCAGATTGAGGAACGACGACGGGGCGTACATAGGAACTGTACAGGGAATAAGTTCGGACCACATATCCAGTCTAGCACACGACACGAATTCCGAGATACTAGTCGTAGGCCACTATGAATCTGGAATATCATTAGTTAATACGTCCACGATGACATTGGTTGAGGTTATGACCACTCAAGATGGATTAGATTCCGACATGGTGATAGAAGTCGCCACAAGATACGGTATCGCATACATTGCTACTCCTGACGCCGGTGTGATGCGGGTCAACCTGTATGACGTCTCCATCCTCGGTTCTTGGCAATCTCTTGGGGCTGACAACCTAGAGGCCACACCGGTAGCCGTCGTCGACGATACGATGTACTTAGGACTCACTGGATTCGGCATCCTCGTCATCGACCGACTCACCGGTGACATATCCGATCACTGGACGCAGTCCGGCAACCTTCCCGACGACGATGTGTTATCTCTACACATAGACTACAACGGAGGCCTGTTGGTCGGCTCCAGTGTCTCCAACACAGGAGCTAGTGGTAATGGGGGACTTGCTCGGTGGGATGGCGGTAACTGGCAGGTTCTACCCACCTCTATTCCTGGCTGGGGCAACGACCCGTACGTCTTCTATGATGTCACGAGCGATGCCAATGGGATTTACGCTGGCACCAACCGAGGCGCCTGCATTTGGAATTGGACCTATGACCTGCAGGATTGTATCTCCAATCAGGATGGCATGCCTTCGCGCTTCGTCGCTGCGGTGGCCAAGATTGGCACCGATCGCCTGTACGCCGGTACCTCTAACGGCGCGGCTGTCATCAACACACTCAACGGCTCAGTGATTGACGTATGGACCGCTGGAGACAGCACCCAGAGGGCTCGAACGGTGAAAATTGGAGATATCCTGTACCTTGGCTTCGAGAACACTGGAATCGCTCGTTATGACCTTGTAAATCAGACATGGCTACAGGCTTGGGATGGCACACAGGGCTACATCAACGACGACGACGTCACCGCACTGGTCCATGGGCGGAACGAGGGCACCATGTGGGCGGGAGGTGACTTCGGACTCGTCCTAATCGACGTCGTCAACGACACCGTGCTCAAGAGCTGGAACCGTGGTGCTAACAACGACGGACCTACTCTGTCCAACACCCCGCCTGCTGACATAGTCATCATTGGGGACGTGCTGCACTACTCACTTCAGAGGAGCAACTCGTGGTGGGCATCCAACGACGATATAATCCGAATCTACCTAGACAACAACACTAGCCTCTCGACCCTAGATGCCGGCAGTAAGATTGGCACTGATGGTGTAATCCATGGGATTGGGGCTGTTGGAGATGAGTTGTGGATTGGCGTTAGGCCACGATCATGGAATCAAGGTGACGGCACCATCGTGCGCTGGAATGCGACCAACGAGACGTGGTCGGCTAACCTCGACACAATCGGAAACGTCCTCAGGGTCAATGCGCGCTTCCTCGGCGACTGCTTCCCCCTAGATACCCACACCTGTGAGTTGTGGATAGCATACGGGAACAACATCATGAGGAGGTTCGGGTACACCGCGAACCAGACATTGACGCTTCTAGACGAGTGGTCCGACATCGAGGGGCCCATCAGAGGAATGGAGGAGTGGAACGGAACCTACGTGTTCGCGAGCATGAACGGTATACTCAGATTCGACCCCGACAATGAGACGTGGCTTTCCCCTTGGCTCGAAGACGACGGCCTACCGTCTGGTTCGGCTGAAGAGTTCTATTCGATGGAAGTAGTGGGCAACGGTCTCTGGCTCGGCTCCTATGGTGGAGGAAACTCCGGCTCTGAGATCATGCTCTTGGATGGCTCGACAGACAACTGGACGACTTGGAACCTAGGTACGGGTGACATTCCCGGTGGCTATCCTGCCGACATCGAGGTCTGCAACGACGTGATACACTTCATGATTGGAAGGGTGTCCTGGTGGGGTAACCAAGGAGGAATTGCAAGATTTGACATGGCTGATTGGGACAGTGATGGGATAACCAACGAGTGGATAGCACCGATGACTGAGGGCAACCAAGGTCTCTCTGACAACGACCCTCGTGCCGCGGCTTGCGACGAGCAGAACGACGTCCTCTACATCGGCTTCGACACCGATGGCATAGGCTTCGATCGCTACAATTACAACACCAATTTGTTCATGCAGACATTGGATTCACGTGACGGCATCTCAGAGGATCGAATCTTCCCCGGCGGCATGCTTCACCACAACAATGTGCTCCTAGCAGCGCATCAGTACGACAACACCGGCGGAATATCCAGGATTATCACCTCCGGGACATCCACTGCCAACGGGCAGGTGCTTGACCCAGGGATGGACGGATGTTCGATAGAGAGGGCACCATCAAGCACCACCCCAGTGTATGCGATAGGTCGCTCAGGTCAGACAACTGGGCTGAATCGCGTTGACAGGCTGGATAGCACAGGGCTGATTGTAAGCGGCTATGACGAACTCGCTGGTCTGACCAGTGGAAGGGTCGTCGAGTTCGAGTCGAATGAGACGCATGTTTGGGTCGCTCTGACCAGCGACTCCAACGGGTACTATGCCTCTTCAGTCCTACAGGGTGAGCTGCTTGCCAATGGCTCGGTCCGCTGGGAGTTTGGCTACAATGCCAATCAAGACGTCATCAACTCTCTCAAACTCGACGGCGAGGAACTTTGGGTCAGCACTGCCGGGCGTGGACTGTGGTCAATTGATCTAACTAACCGAATTTTTGCCCCAACTCCGGCGGCTTTGCATTCACAGATGGACGAGATGGTGCTTGAAGACGATGGCACGATGTATGTTGGACTGATGGGGAACCAAGGTTCAGCAGCCGGCTACCAGACATTCAACACCAACACCCGTTCTTGGGGTCATGGTAGTCTGATTGCAGGCCTGCCCAGCAACACCGTGCGCGATTTCCTTGAGTATGGCGACCACATCATGGTCGCTACTTACGGCGGCATCGGACTTTGGAACACCACTAGGGACGACTGGGATGACCCAATCACCACCATCGACGGTCTGCCCACCCCTATCATCGAGCACCTCTTCGCTATCGGCTCTGGTAATCAGACCACTAGCATACAGGGTAACGGCACAGTACTCGCAGGAGGAGCAGCCGGTCTGACCGTACTCGACCGCGATAACCTCTCTGTCCTCGATACGCTTGATTTCGGAGACGGCCTAATTGGCAACATGGTCTCCGGCATAGTATTCGCTGAAGCAACCTCACGATTAGTCGTTAATCCGGACGGCTCTTCCACAGTCCTCCACCATGACGCTGCCTTATTCATCTCGCACAATGGCCAAGGCTCGACTAGACCTGGTGTGGCAGCGTGGGACATAGCCACCGATATGGCCAATGGGACCTACCAAATCGATATGATTCCTAGCAACGACGTCAGGGCCATCGTGACTGATGACTGGGGTGTACACATCGCTACTGACAGCGAGCCCTTGGTCCATTGGAACGCGACGATGATGGAGATGGAGTCGGGGCTGGGGCGCAACACCCTTCTGACATGGCCGCCCTTCCAGATGGTCTCAGATGGCGATTACATCGCGGTAGTGAGCCCTAGGGGAATAGACGTGGTAAGGTCCGGTGGAGATCACTCAAGGGTGACCTCTGAGATTGTGCCTGGAATATCCGCGGCCTTCCTCGATAACTCCGGCCTCTATGTGGTCGCGGAGGATGGCTTACACATATTCGAACCAGTGGAGAGTCTTAGGGAACTCGAAAGAGGCCACCAGCGCCGAGCAGACCCCCTGATTGCGCTGTATGCGGGTAACTCTTGGGACATCACCAACACCACACATCCAGGTATGTCAACGGTCCTAATTACTGATGAGAACCCAATTATTATTCCACAGAGCAACGAGATGTGGATTCCTGGAAAACTACCTCTGTACACAGGGGCTCTGACGCTTTCAGCGCCTCAGTCTGGGGCCTGGGTTCAAGCCGAGTCACGATTCTTGAACTACTCGGGTATGTGGGATCTGGCTGCAATGAATCCACTCATCGAAAGCTCCTTCCAAGCAGCAGTGTCCAACCTCGCTCCAGGGACATCATCTGCTCAGTTGCACATCCAGATGCAATCTCCTCAGAACGGCTCTCTACAGGTCCGTATCACCTACGACTGGCAGCGTGTTGAGGTGCCTACTGAGATGACTTCGTTCCTTGATAGGCCAAACGACGGGGGCGGCGTGCTGGAAGCCTCTTGGTTACCGGCAGAGGATGCAGCCTGGAATGCATACAGACTGTATGTATGGGATTCCACTGACGACCCCGACTGGGAGATTACCCAGGACAAACTCTCTGATTTCTCCACCTACATTGAGATCCCGTTCTGGTCACAAACCACTGCTACCATCACGACTGCAGACCGGGAGGGAACAGAGACTCCCCTTGCAGACGATAGAGAGTACAGGGCTGCAATTGCTATCGCCTACGCGGACGGTTCGGTGGGCCAGCCGATGGCGTGGCCACTTAGTGCCACTCCGACCGACGAGGTACCATTCCCCCCTGATTGGCTGGGTGCCGAACCGATATCTGGAGGCTCAGCTGGCACAATCTACGTCGAGTGGTCTGCATGCACTGAACTAGATCCAGATCGGACCCGAATATGGGCTGTTCAGCACTCAATTAGCAATGCAATAGCCCTCAATGACGAGATAGACGTTGCATACGGTGCTGGAAACTCAACGGTCCTACAACTCGAGCCGGGCAAGACCTACTGGCTGGCTGCTGCATGCGTCGATGAGGCTGGCCAGTTCGACGCGGCCAATGCAACCGTCTTCGGACCGGTCGTGACTGCAGGTGGTCTCGATGACGGCATACCCCCTTCCCCAATTACCGATACGTCGGCGGTCGATGCCCCTGATGATGAGGGAGGAAGGATAACCGTTACTTGGACTCCAAATGATGAAGAGGACTGTATCTACCACACAGTGTACGTTCTGCCTGCATCTGGGTTCCAACCTCCTTCGACCGTGGATGGCTGGCCCGTTGCAGCGTACATCACTGATTGCACCACAGGTGAGATAGTAATCGACTCGATGGGCGAATCCTCGCTTGAGAATGGCGTGGTCTACTGGATTGGAGTGGTAGCTGCCGATGACTGGGGCAACGAGAACCTCGATGACGTGCTCGTAGTCGATGCGACGCCAATGGCGAATATACAGGGGCAGGGCCAACCACCTCCAAGGGTGGAGGGACTCAGTGCGTGGGATCATCCGGATGACGATGGTACCGCCATTGATATCGTGTGGAACCGGTCTCTCGCCGCTGACTTCAGTCACTATGTCATATGGGTCTCAGACTACCCACTGAACGACCTTACCGAGATCTGGGCCAAACATCCTAATCCAGCTGATCTCGATTATCACTGCAGCGACGACCCCGCCTCCTGTGGGCTTATTGAGATTGACCAGAGACAGATAGGAGGGGCTTTGCAACTCCAAATCACTGTGACCACTGCGCTCTACGGTAGCACCGTGGAAACTCTCTCATCTCAACCAATAGTCCCATCAATCCCTCTCTACGTCACCATCACCACGCATGACATCGTAGGAAATGTGTATCTGACTGGGATGGAAGAGCACATGGTGCTGGTCTCTCCACTTGACAACAGAGGCGATATCTCACCACCGAACAGGCTCGGGAAACCAATCCTCGAGGATCGGTCGCCAGACGACGGTGACGCCATGTTCGTCACCTTCCCAGAGAGTGAGGCCTCTGACATAGGCGAGTACTGGATCTATGCTGCAGCCGGAGCCCCATTTGATTCGATAGGCAATATGGAGCCTGCCATAGTGGTGAGCCGCGAGGCTCAGATGCCAATCCTGCTGGAGACCGTGTCGGCAGGACAGTCCCTCGCACCATCTGTGCCGATTTGGGTCGTTGTGGTACCTGTTGACTCGTCTGGAAATTACTGGGATAGCAACCTGCAGGCAGAGATGATTAGCCTAGTTGATGAGAACTCTCTAGATCCCGGCCTGCACCTCGCCGAGATAACCGGTATTAGAGCAAACTGGAACCCTTCAGGCGACCATGTAGAGATCCGCTGGGATGATTCCAACGACCCTCAGATCGAGTCATACTTGGTATTCGTCTCACTTGAGCCGTTTGAGATTACTTCTGAGGCGTCTCGCGTCGGACTCATTGAAGATCCGACCACGATGATGATACTCAGTGATATCGAGGGTGAAGCCGTTGACAATGCAGCCACGCACTGGCTCGCCATCGTAGGCTTCGACGGAGAGGTCCACCGACTCGCTGTTGACCCACTTGAGGTAAGGCCGTGGTCTGAAGCCTCATTTGGCTCATCGGAGGGAGGAGAGGGCGAAGCAGGCGAGTCTTGGTATGACCAGCTGATGAGCGGTGATATGAATACGCTCATCGCAATGGTCTCAGCTGTTATGATTCTGATAGGCGCCCTAATGGTCATCAGGCCGCGCCAGCAAGCGGCCCCTGAGCCTTGGGAGATGGGGGCTCTCGAAGTCGAACTCGAGGAGCAGATGGCACGAGAGGCAGCGGGACTCACTGACGATGATTTCGAGGACGACCTGATGGTCGATGATGACGGCCCAAGTTTCAGTTCAGCGCAGGATGCTGAATTGGAAGACGAGGCTGATACAGACGCTCCAGACGCTTCAGAAGCTGTAATCGACGAGCTTCTGGGCGTTGGTCCCGACGATACTGACATTGATGACCTCGATGACATGGCTGACGACCTAGACTTCGATGACCTCGGTGACATGGCTGAAGGATTGAATGAAGAGGACGAGGACGTCGACCCATCCTTCCTCGATGACATGCTGTGATGCCTACACAGGAATTGAAGCACTAACCCCCATCGCACCCCATGTCCAAACCTCGTTCAGCCGTCTGGTCGGCTATCGCTTGGGACGGAGAAAACTCCCTCCTTGCAGCGGACATGCACTTCGCTAGAATCCACCGTCACGCTATAGTCCTAGGAATACAGACCCCTGACAACCTAGCCGAGGGTGTCTTCGAGGCTCTGGCTGACCTCGAGATCCCTGGTAAGGCGAACGACAGCGCAGACCAAGCCGCCTTTCTCGTCAGAGCTGGAGTAAGGTCGAGCGGGGAACTTTACGTTGAACCAACCGTCATCCGGACTTGGTCCGAGGACCCTCTGGCAGCAATATCTCTTGCAGCTCCCACATGGGACGAGCCCGTCAGAGGCACCAAGCATGCAGAGTGGGAGCCGTACAGGGATGCGAGGCTTACTGCAATCGAGCATGGCGCGGATATCGCTTTGCTGTTTGAGGAAGACATCCTAGTGGACGGAGATCGT
>CBFHQW010000034.1:0-13442 GCA_965658085.1 Candidatus Thalassarchaeum sp. | reverse complement strand
ATCCAGATATACGACAATGACACCGGCGAGAGGATACTCGAGGATGAGGGAGATGGAACCTTCCACACCGCTCTACTGGAGCGCCACTCGACGCAGGTGTTACTATTCAACGTCAAGCCATCTACAGACCGTGACGACCCTGACATTGGTGAGATAGAGGTAGAGGTCATCAGCAATGGTAACTCATCCCTAAGAACGACCGTGACCTTCACTATTCAGCGAACTTTTGGCATTAACGCCGAGGTCTCACAGGACTGCGACGGCTCTCCACTCGGGCATATTCAGGTTTCCCTGTGTTCACCTTCCTCGGGGAACGCAGTGGTCGACCTCAGAGTAAGGATTACCAATAGTATGACTAGTGGCGAGTCTGCCAGTTGGTGGAGAATACAGAACCCAGCATCCCTAGAGGAGAACACCGATCGAGATCCCGCTTACGGGCAATGGCAGTTCCTGATACTGGACGAAGACGGCGACGCTGTTCCGAGGGTGTCTCTCGGTCCGGGTGACTTCACCGAAGTTTTTGTCACCGTAACTCTGACCAGTCAAGTAATCGCCGGCAACCATACTGTCTATCTTCGTATCATTGAGGACATCGACGACGACGACCCGAGGTACTTTGATCTCCCGATAGTGTTCGAGATTGAGCCTGGAGATCCAGAACTCCAGATAGTGCAGGTTTCTCCTAACTACGAGTTGCTGCCCGGGGAGGCCTACTCCATTCAACTCAAGGTCAAGAACAACGGAAACGGCCCTCTGACCATACTGCTAGATGCCGAGGTCGAAGTATCTGGCTGGAGCGTCGACATCGAAGGGCCATCGGGTTCTCCTCTGATAGAACTTGAGGCTTTTGAGGAGGCGACATTCAACCTCGAGGTCACTGTTCCCGAGTCAGCCAACAATGGACAACAGATCCCCATCCAAATCACCGCCACCCCGTTCGACACCGAGCAGAGTTGGCCAGAAGAGTACACTGCCACTATTACAGTGACTATTACAGTTGGAATCTCCTCTTTGCTGGATATTCTTGTCAATGAGATAACCCATCCAAGACTCTCGACCATGGTCATCGGTCTGGTTTCCATTCTACTCCTATTCGCGGGTGTACAAAGCAGAATGAACCGCCGCAGGTGGACAGCTCACCTTGCTTACCTTGAATCCCTAGGGGGAGGGGATGAGGACGAGGAAACCGAGGGTGAAGACTCTGATTTACCCTCTCCTGTAACTTCTATCGAGGAAGAGGATTCGGACGATTACGAAGATGACGAGATTGAACTCGTATGAGTAAATCTGAATCGGCGTCCGAACGGCGCTCCATTCGTCTTAAGACCCGTAATTTCTGCCGTAGGCAGTAGAAGGCTTCGGTATGCATGCGGTTTCTGCTATGGCATTACGCTCTGAGATGTCCCGTAAGCGTCGCTCGGCGTTGATATTCAGTGCCTTGCTGCTGCTTTCGTCTTACGCCGCCCTCGAGTTCGGTGTTTGGGAGGCAAAAGCTTCTACTGATGCTGATGGGGATGGCCTTACCTACGGACTTGAGTTCTACATCAATACCCAACCTCAAGATTGGGACTCTGACAACGACGGGCTGCCTGACGGATGGGAGTGGCAGTACGGCTTGGACCCGCTTTCATCCACCGGAGACAACGGCTCCACCGGAGATCCTGATGGCGATGCTTTCACCAATCTAAACGAGTATCAGTACGCAATTCCAGCAGGATGGGACTCGTCTTCGACTCCCTCAGTACTGGATAATGGAGTGTGGTGGAATGGTACTGTGCCAACAAGGAATTGGGACGAGGAGAGCGCCATGCAGATTATCCAGGGAACCGGTTCAGATGGAGCGGACGAGGATCCGATGGGCAACATTTGTAATGATGGGATGGATAACGACAAGGACGGATTGGTCGACACTTTCGACAACGACGGCGACGGTGACGCGGACTGCAGCAGTGACGATGACGATGGCGACGGTCTCATTGACGAAGATCCAGATGGCTGGGACACTGATGGTGATGGTATGCCTGACGCATGGGAGGTTGCCAACGGGCTCGATCCAACCTCAAACTCCAACATGGACGGCGCCAATGGTGACCCCGACGGAGACGGATTGGGTAATCTATGGGAATATGTCAATCCTGCTTGGGGGACCCGCAACGGTTCTACCACTCCGCCGACCCAGTACTTCAGGCCAGGACCATTCAACATGACCGCGACGGAATCTCCGTGCAATCCAATCCTCGGCCTCGGGCCGGGTGGCTGCGTTATTTTTACCGCCGAGGTTGACGGCGTCACACAGACTGACCCCAACAACAACGATACTGACGGCGACGGTCTAAACGACTCTTACGAGGCCCTCATACTACTGACCGACCCTACCGCTATCGATACTGACGGCGACGGCATCTCGGACGGAGTTGAGGTCAACGGCTCATACGGTGACCCGCCTCAGGCTACTGACCCGCGTAACAACAACACCGACGGGGACCAGTTCGACGACGGCGAGGAAGACGTCAATGGCAATGGAGTGGTTGACCCTGGGGAGACCGATCCGACAAGAATCGAGGACGCCGGCGACATAGACAACGACGGAATAGATAATTGGGAGGAGAATATGACCTGCACGCAGTGGAATGTCTCCGACACGGACGGAGGCGGAATAAACGATGGTGACGAGCTTTCTCTAGCACATTCAACAGACCCCTGTGCCTCCACCGAACAGATAGTCAGGCAGATTACCGCATGGGATTCGACGAACTCAGTTCTCTCTCTGAACTCCACTACTGGATTAAATCCTAATCCTGTCGACTGGAGACAGCAAGGCGCTGATATGGCATATTACGTCTCCACGAATGGAAGTCTTACCGGCTTTAGGTATCAATCAATCATATCGGACTCTCTACGTAACGTGGACGTCGACAAACCAACTGATGCCACGACTGTGGTATTCCTCAATTTCTCATGGTGTTGGAACGCTACTGCGGGCGCAATAAACGAGCCGCATTGCGACGACGACTACTCCGATAGCGACGGCGATGGCCTCGCAGACTGGGAGGAAGGATTGGGAACTTGGGGGTACCTGTCAATGCCCAATATGTCTGACACTGATGGGGACGGAGTCGATGACCTCAATGAGATACTCAACGACACCGATCCGAGCAATCCCTGTGAGAATCTCCTAGATACTGATGAGGACGGTCTCAACAATTATTTCGAGAACACCACCGGATGCTCATTAGTATTCGGTGTTGGTGGCAACGGCACCTTCGACACCTACTACACCATGTGGAATGTCTCTGACACAGACAACGGAGGAGTAATGGATGGCCAAGAGTATCTCGATGGAACTAATCCCCAGAACAACTCTGCTGATGATCTGAATCCAATTGATACCGATGGCGATGGTATTCCTGACACGATAGAGCAGCAGATTGGCACTGACTGGAGGGACCCAGACACCGACGGCGGCGGTGTGCCAGATGGTCAGGAATGCGCCCCTGAGTACTGGAGCCTTGGTTGCGTTGACGCTGACGGTAATCCTTGGGACCCCACTGATGACATCGATGCAAACATGCTTTACTTCGTTGCCGAGAACACATCTACTGGTGTCGACCCGACTCAAAAGCACTACTGGAGGTGGCACACCTACGACTACTATACCGGAGTGTCTTGGGGTGTCAACACCACTCTAGTTGGATACACTCAGATGTTCCCTGAGTGGTCAACTACCCAAGGCGTGGCCGACTCGAGCTTTTGGAACACCTCCGAGGTCTTAGGGTGGACTCTCCATTACAACGAGGATGGCATGATGGGCCCGGAAGACGAGTTGATAGCGCCCTACAACGCCGTCAACTTCACCAGTTGGCTAGACAACAACGCCGGCCTCAACTTTTCGAATTTCACTCGCGACATACTGATTGACCAATCTACTGTCGACACGTTGTTCGTAACTGCCCCCCAGATCTTCTTCGGTCCGCAAATCATAGCCAACACTACCTCGTTCTCTGGCAGCAGCTACGCCTACGATCTTCCCAATGTTTTCCTCGACAAGCACAGCTTTTACGTAAATTCTGTCACTAATACCGTGATTAACGAGTCCGGGGCTTTCACCGCTTGGGAAAAGGTGCTGGCGATCCAGGACTACCTGATAAATGGAAACTCCACCACTAATTTCACCTTGAACTACGATGGTTCAGGCAGGTCTGACGACTTACTAGATGAAGAGAGCGATGTCGCCCACTGGATTCTCAACACGACACGGGAGGGCAGTTGCGACGAGTTCACCACTGTGTTCTCGGTGATGCTCAGGCTCGCAGGGATTCCTACAAGAAAGGTCACCGGGTTTGCCGGTGGAACTTGGACGGGCAAGTCGTTCGAGGTCTACGGCAAGGATTTCACCAGATGGGTCGAGGTCCATCTTGAGACCAATCAGAACCAAGGCGGTCTAGACATGGGCTGGATTCCGTTCGAAGCCTGCCCACCGATGGCCACACTTGAGGTCGTAGATGTCGATTGGGGGCCGTCTTGGGTGGAGAGGAACCTGTCTACTGGGGATATTTGGCTCAACGGGACACTCCGGTTCGCCGACAATGGGACCGTGGCTGAAAATATCTCGATGAACCTCTACCTAGTCAGGTCCAACGACACCGGAGCCGTTCCAGGGAACGCCGCGCTCTCTGAGCACTTGGTTGACAACGGGACCACCGATGCGAATGGTAGCTTCACTCTGAATGGCACCCCTGAGATGGTCATCAATCCTGGCTTCGGTTCGCTGGTAATCCACGTCTTCGAGAAGGGGTACGTTGGCTCTCAGGGCATCTCATTCACTTGGCGCCTGAATATTTCGGATGATGCCAATCTCAGTATCGAAGAGCCCCCTCCTACCGACGAGCCGATGTTGGGGGCTGGCGTAAATACCACCGTTTCGGGCGAGATTTCTTGGGCCAATAGCCCGTTCAATGACCCGTCTGCACTCGATAGCTTACAGGTCATACTGAACTACACTACAGCGAGTGATGGCCCAGTCAGTCTGATTGCGGACGTGGGAGCAGGAGGTTACTACGAGTTCTTCTTGAACATCAATGAATCAGAGCCGCTTGGACTAATCAACGCCTCATTGAACTTCTATGGCTGGCACGAGGAAGATCTCAACAACGCAAGCACTCCTTCTTACCATGTTAGACCGGCTATTATGCCATTCATGTTCAATATCACTCCCGCTCCAAACCTCACTGTCACTCTTGACGGAGCGGGATTGAACAACAGCATACTCGAGATAGATTCTCAGATTTACTTGAACGGCACCGTGCTGAGTAGAGGGCCCAATACGGAGGCGTTGAATGGCTCATTGATACTCAAGATGCGTCGCGCAAACACCAATGGTCCTTTCACGACGCTGACCACGTGGTATCTGAACAGCAGCAATTGGACTTCTTCTCCCGGGCAGTTCTCGGTAAGTTGGCTGTTCTCTGCTGCCCGCGTACCACTGCCTGCAGGAGAGGTTCAAGTCAAGTTGGAGTTCGATTCAGAGGGCCTTTACGCCAACGATCAAGTCACTTACACCGACCTATACGGGATACGCAGTTACGTCAACTTCGCCTACTCACTGCAACCCATCCCCAGGGGCAATCTCGCGGTGGTCGAAGTAATTCTGACCGATCATACCAACACTTCTCTGTCGGATTTCCTCGGAACCTACGTCCTTGAGCTCAATGGAACTGAGGAGTGGAACATCACCGACCCCTCTCTGCCTAGACTTGATGTCTCTTTCACGCCTCCTTGGGAGACCTTGGCCGGCGACTATAGTTGGGTGCTGAACTACTCGGGTTCGACATGGCTACAACCAGCTCTAGCAGTAGATGTTATTCGGATTCAGGGCAGGGCCAATGCCACAGTCCAACTCGGTCTTGACTGGACGCCAAGAGGCAGCACCAACTGGGTGTCCGGATTTGCCAACGATATCTTCCATGATATCCCAATCCTCGGAAATAATTCATCTGTCGTCGTGCAACTGTTGGTGCCATCCAACCTCCCTCCGACTCCCGATGGCTCCCCTGCTCCTCCCGTAGTGCACCGCCTAGCTTCGGGCTGGATCGACAACACTACCGGTGGCTACAACCTCAGCTTCCTGATGCCTTCAGGGGTTGGCTCCGGAGTGTATGATCTCAGGGTGCTTCTTGATTTCAGTCAGAACCCTCCTTCCGGCGGCTATTACTTCAAGGTCGATGACGATGCCGTCTACAACGCTGGAATACAGACCGAATTCGTAGTGGAAGCCGTACCTAGTGCCCTCATTGTTGTAGCAGGCTCAATCATGAGGGTGAATGCCACCATTACAGACGTTGAGGACAACTCACTGTTGCAGGGAGTGCTGGCAGACATCTACTTCGACTGGGGTGGGTCTTCTCAGGTGCTAATGGAGAATCGGACCACTGGATCTGATGGTGTCGCTACATTCAATCCGGTGATTCCCGCCAATACAACGCCTGGGTACTATTCTATCCGCGTGCACGTACCAGATGACAAGTCAGACAATCTCACTGTTCCTGATGCAGGGAGGTGGTTGGGTAACGATAGTTTCGTCAATCTCACTGTGCAAGTCTCAAGCTTTGTCGAGATAGACAGTATACCGCCCGAGGTCACAGCCGGACAGACGTTCACGATGAGTGGCAGAGTAATCGATGCTGTGGATGGCAACAGGAGCGTCAACGGTCCGATGGCAGTGGAAGTATTCTTCCTCGCCGACTCAAGCGAAACTCTCGTCAACAGTGCCACCACAACGAGCAATGGCTCGTTCACAGTATCGGTCCCAACAGATCCGCTCGGAGACGGCATCACTAGCGGCGTCAAGACCATAGTGGTCAGCGTCATCAATGGCAGTACTCCGTTCTACCTCACAGGTACCGGAAACGCATCAATACTGGTTCGTGGCGTGACCCAGTTCGTCGATAAGAGCCCAATCATCAATACGGTGGCCGACCGTGGTTCATCAATCAACTTCGGTGCACGACTAGTCGAGTCAAGTGACAATGACAGACAGATCGGCAACGCGACAATAGGGGCCAAGTTCCATGATACTTGGTTGCCTGAATTCCAGAGCAACGGCGCTGGAGTAGTCAACTTCTCGTTCGCAATACCGCATTCTCACCCGCTTGGACTGATAGCCATCACGCTGTTCTTCAACGGTTCTTCCACGTTGCACTCAACCGCCACCACCATCACGACCATCACCGTCAGGTCCCCAACTAATCTGACTGTTCTCCCGATAACCGATAACCCCGCCGCCGGGGGCCTCTTCACAGTCAGCGGCACGCTAACGTCCAGTAATGGCAGTGCCCTCTCTGACCGCAACGGCAATGCTCTTTCATATTCATTGACGTTCAACATCGATGGTCAGAGCAACACATTCCACACCCATAGCGCGGCCGGAGGAGTGGCTCACTGGAGCACCGAGATTCATCTCGACCTCACCTTCCCACGGGGGACTCACGACCTGATGGTAACCTATACTCCAAATGTGAACTATTTCGGCTCAAGCACCGACAACTCAACCTTCGACAGTCGCGGCTACTCGTTGCTGACCATAGACGATCCTCAGGACCTCGATCCAGACAGCAGGACCATCAGAGGTGACGTGATTAGTGTGAATATCTCGCTGATTGACAACGCTGGACAACCGATTGCGGCAGAAGCGGTCGATATTCTGATTGACGGCGTCTTTGACTGGAGGGGATTCACCGACATCAACGGCACCATGAACGCCGTAATTAGCGTAGATATCCTGAGGAATCCAGGTCCGATGACGATTTCTGCCGAGTTCGCAGGAATCAATGGCACTACTGGACTCCTCGGCGATGAGACGTGGACCCGGGTCATCATTCTCGCTCCGACCGAGCTGGAGATTACTTCCATCACCGGTTCAGCCATAGCCGGCGAGAGTGTGACCTTCAGCGGCACCCTGCTTGACGAGCATGGGCAGTTCCTAGTGCACGGAGGCAACCCTTGGGGGGGAATAATTCACTTGGAAATTGATGGAGTAAGCGTCGGTCCAGTGTACTCCACGCAGTCCAACGCCAACACAGGCGAATGGTCAATCACCTACGACCTGCCTCTCGACGTCGACTACGGTATGCACACTGTCACGGTGAGGTTCCTCGGAGGGTTCACCTGGGTCGATCCGATGGGCCAGGGCGACTCGCTCAATCCCGAGTACTATCTGCCCTCATCTTCCACTGAGGTGTTCAATGCCACTCAGACCTCACAAGTCGTTCTGACAACACCGCCTGGGGAAGTCGATCGAAACGAACTGCTGCTGATTGAGGGAATGCTCACCGACGGTTCGGGAAGGGTCCTACCTAACAGGAATCTCCAGGTCTCTATGAACGGCGAGTTCCTGACCGCGCTTTCAGTGGATGAGAATGGGACCTTCAGCCTGTACATACCAGTGCCTCCAGACATGGAGTTGGGGCCACGTATTGTTCTGATTACATATCTAGGAGAGGAGTTCGTTCTGGGGTCCAACTCATCGACTATCTTCACTGTCTACGGGCCCGTAGAAATATCTGTTGTCCAGCCCCAGGCTGTAGCCGTGGGCGACCCTCTGATGCTCAGCGGGACAGTGAAGGACAACCTGCCTGAAGGCTGGCTCGCTAACCACTCGTTACAGATTTTTGTCGATGGCATACTAGTGGGCATAACCAGTTCAGATGAAAATGGCGAGTGGTCATATCTGTGGACAGTATCTGACTTCCTTGAGGTCGGCAACCACACTCTGACCATTAGGGCACCTGAGCAGGGCTATCACAGAATGGGATCAACGGAAACTGTTTTGATTATCGCATATCATACAGGAATGACACTACAGGTCGATTCACCTGTCGTCACTAGGGGAGGTTCGTGGAACTTCACTGGGCGGCTGTTCGACGAGGATTCATCCGGTCGTCCTGGACTTGAGGACAGGGAACTGACGATGCGACTCGATGGCGAGGTAGTAGGCACCATCACCACTTCTATCGACGGCACGTTCAGCTACACCTATGACCTCGGATATGCTATCGCACGCGGACCTCATAACGTCGCTTTTGCATTCTTGGGTGAGACCTACTATCTGCCGACCCAGTACAATGTCACTGTTTACACTAGGGCTGACATTGAAATCGAGGTGTTCCCCAATAATCTCGATATCATCCGAGGAGATCCCTATGCCAAGATTAAGCTGCAGGGGCGGATACTAGAGATAGGCGGCGAGTCCAACATCATGCATAACATGACAATCTCGTTGACTTGGGAGGATCTCTTGCTACCGCTGTCAGGTAGTCCTTGGGATGATGATGGAACCGAGCACTTCAACCTCGCCACGAATGCCATTCAAACCATGCCCCCCGGTCCACTAACTCTGACCATCAAGGTCGAGCCCGACGGCTCTAGGTACCTCAATGGCAACTCCCTTGAAATCGAGGTAGTGATCTTGATTTCTGTGATTTACGACTTTAATCCAGATTCACTATATGTTGCCAAGAATCAGAGACTGCTGTCTGGTTCAATCAACGTCACAGCGCTTGATACCGGACAGGTGGTGCCCGACTTCCCGTTGTCTGCTTATCTCGTCAACGGCACCTGTGATAACAAGCAGACATCACATTTCACTAGGGTCGGACTCACCAATCCGGCCGGCCTGTTCGTGTACCAGTTTGAGTCGTTCACAGGACTCCCTTCATTCTACAATCAGACCTTCTGGGGTGAGTTGCGGGTGTGCTTCACTACTGACTCTGACTTCGTCGATCCGATCAATAAGACATGGCCACCTATCTTCCGGGACGGGCTAGATGTAGAATATGAACAGCAGTCAGGTGAGTCGTTTGGTTTCTCGACTATTCTTGTTGCCGTACTCATCGCACTTGCTCTAGTGGCTGGTGCGGCAATGCTGATGCGCAGGCGTAAGCAGGCCGCTATCGATGAGCTCGCTGGAGTGTTCAGTTACACTGCAGAGCTCCTAGCTGCCGGCGACGAGATTAGAGAAGCCATCTTCAATTGCTACGAGAGCCTCTGCCAGATATTGATGCGCAGAGGGTTCCTGCGCAGAGATTTCGAGACTGTCCGTGAGTTCGAACTGGCGATTCGTAACGCCCTGCCCATCAGCGAACAGGCACTGGTCGCACTTGACAGGATTTTCGAAGAGGCTAGGTACTCCAGCCACGTTCTAGGAGAGCCACATCGACAGAATGCGCAGATGGCCTTGTCTACCGTATTGCAGGAGATAGACGAACTGCAAGAGGTCCCGGAGCGCGATTCGTACATCGTCGAAGATGGAATCAGATGATCTCTAGGCGCAACTCACCTTCAGACCAAACAGCCCTAGTTATGGCCCTGTCCTCAGGTAGGGCAAACTGCCTCATGATTCCACCGAATCGCTCCGGTGCGATGAGCCGTACTAACTCTCCTTGTTCACTTGCAAGTCTCTCTACTACTAGACTATCGGGAATGGCCGAAGGTAGAGGAATGCTGATTCTGTCAGCGCTCAAAGAGCCGCCTAGTTCTGCCAGCATCTCATCGAGTGGCTGAATTTCCCTAGCTAGAGACTTGGCCGTCTCGATTGGCTCAGAGACGTCGGAAATAACTTTGGCATGCTCACGACGAACTTCGTCTAAATGAGGTAGATCAGCGAGGAACTCCTCATGCATTTGCTCAGCCCCAACATCAAGTCCCGAGGTCGTGATACCAAGCGGGTCTGTGGCGTGCGCGCTGGGGCCGAGCATCTCTACCTGTACTCTCGACCACTGCATGCTGAATCAGCACGAGAGGACGCACTCGGATGAACCCATTGCTCATTCAGAGTGCCTAGCCGGGTTGGGATATTTCTTGAAGAAGCGCTTAGTATGTCTCGCAGTCCGATCCGAATCGACCGACTCGACGACATGAACTCCATCTGGCATACAGATCTTGAATCCACGCTGCATCAATCGCTTCTCGAGCATTATCACCAACGCGCGATCGGCCGCTTTTCTGATTGGTCTGCCAAGGGCTTGCATTAGTCTGTTGACGGCAGGCTGGGAACTGGCATACCTCCACGCCCGCGCACTGCCATAGGAATCCTCGTAGTAGTCCTTCAAAGCATCCTGCCGGGCGCTCGGTGGAGGTAGCGGTAGACCGATACAGATCACTGCATCGAGAATATTCTCCGGATAGTCCACACCTTCTGCGAGCTTACCTCCTAGGACTCCGGCGAGCAGAGCAGGGGTCTTTGAACGCCTCAATTGATGCAACTTGTCGACCATTCTATCCATCTCCTCTTTCGAGGCCCCCGATCGCTCTTCCAATAGTTGGCGACTTCGCACTATCCAATCATCGTCCTCCAACACTATCTGCTCAAGCATGGCGTAACTCGGAGCGAATACGGCGACATGTCCTGGTGTCTCGCGCAGGACGGAGTGGATGTGTTCGCGAATCCTAGCGGTGTTCTCTTCACCCCTCTCAGAGTACCGGCTGGTGACGTCCTTCGCAATCAGGACCGGCCTTCTTTCAGTGAGGAAGTGGGAGGTGTACTCTTTGACTATCGAGACTCTACCTTCAGGGACTTTGAGCAGGTCGTAGTACATCTGAGGAGGAAACAGGGTCCCTGACATCATAACAGCGCCCCGACACTCGTCAAGAAGGCCCCCGCTAACCACTCCGGGGTCCAGAAGATGAGTGGTCAGCCTGTGTTCCTCGTCCCCTAATTTGTCGTGGACAAGTGCGAAAGCAGGGCTGTCATGGTTCTGCACGCAGGTTTGCAGCAGGATAGCCAGCCTCATACAGGCCGTCTCTTCCTCAATCTCTTCATCATCCTCGTCTATGTCCACTTTTATTGACTGCAGCACCTTAACTAGTGCTCCCAACTCAAAGGCTTGCTCGATTCCTTCGACCAGTATCGCCGAGACCCGATCTAGGAAGTCAGTCATCGAGACTCTCTGGTCATCAGTCCTGCTCGAGCCCAAACCACCGTCTATCTCGGCGAACCACTTTGGTAAATCATTCCTCAGTCTTCGCATTACTGCCTTTGATTTTCTGAGACGGTCTAATTCTGCATTATTAGAATCAGCTTCGGCTCCGGCAAGTGATACGCCTTCGGACTTTGTTCGCTCAGTATGCTCTTCAATTTCAAAAATCGCATCTCTGATTACCTTCATTGTGATTCTACGTTCGAATCCTCTGCGAATCCTGTCGGGGAGGTTGTGCGCTTCGTCCACCACCAGCAGTATGTTCTCCAGTTCTATGCCCATCGCTGTGAGGGATGAGTCTCTGACAGCCTCTACGAAGACGTGATTATAGTCGCAGACCACGACATCGGCAGACGAAACCGACTCCCTTGCTGCCTTCCAGGGGCAGATACCATGAGGTAACTCCTCATCATGTCCTTTGCACATCGAGACTAACTCGTCGACGTGCAAAGGGTCGCGAAGTATTCGGGGACGGATTAGATTGGCATCAGCTAGCCATGGCTTGCAGGTACGCGTGCCGCGCTTCTCTGCACACAGTCTAGAGAACAGCGCCCGGTGTTCGTGTCGGATTTCGTTGATACACATCCCCTGTTGACCTATCAAATCTACCAGCCTGACCTTCGCAACGCCAGGCTCAAGCCTCTCATTGATCTTGCGAACAGTATCCACTACTATCTTGTGCTGCGACTGACGACCTGTTAGAAACATCACCACTGGGGGATTGGTTGAACCCCTTGCAACCTCAATGGCCGCCGCCAGAGCCGCCGCGGTCTTGCCTATTCCAGTGGGTGCGGAGGCCAGTAGGAAGCCGCCTACTCCAAGAGAGGCAATACCGTCACTAATCATCTCTCCTTGTGCGTCCCTGAGGGATTCATGGGCAACGAATCTCCCTGCATTGGCTGACGAACCCGCCCTCATAGAAACAGTCCTGACGATAGACCGACCAAGAAGATTGGCCATCACTTGGTTATGATGGCCTCGGAATCACGGCTGTCTAGAATCACCTTTATCGGTCCATCGAGACTGACATGACGGAGAGCTCCGGATTCGGTCGACGCCTCGATGGAGTCCAACCACTCCCAGTCGACGAAGTCATCGGTACCTATCGTCAGGTAACCAATGTTGAAGGTGATGATGTTCTGGAAGAAATGAGTCCCCTGTGAGGGCTCGACGTGGATGTCCGTCATCGGCACTTCAACAATCGTCCTAGAGCCCATTATCTGGTCCCACTGTACCGGGATGCCCAGTGACGGGTCTGAAGACCCCCATCTACCCGGTCCAATCAGCACATAGGGTCGTTCCTCAGCTCTGAGGGCGGCATCTATGGCCTCTATCTCGGCCGTCAAATCCATCGTACGCATCCTGTCTAGCCTTTCTGGGTGGACGTACACGACGTCCTTGATCCCCTCGATTACTCCGTTGCCCAGAGATTGACTACAGATGCACATTGCCTTGGAGCGATCAATCTCG
>CBFHQW010000033.1:0-13546 GCA_965658085.1 Candidatus Thalassarchaeum sp. | reverse complement strand
CTATTTCAACGAATCCGACAACTGAAAGAAGTCACTCAGGCCCCGCGGAAGGCCTCGTTGATGCTTGCAAGTTCGGTCTCGCTGGGGCGCATCTCGGATTCACTCAGGGCTGAAAGTGGAGTCTCGGTAAGTCCGAGCCCCTCGTCGGCGGTCTCCATGCTGTCATCGTAGTACAGCAGACCGGTTACGTGCTTGTTCTCACCTTCCGCTTTGTGAATCGCTGAGAGCGCAGAGACAGCGTCCGACGGATCATGATTCTCACCTAATGTCTCCAGTCGCAGAGTAGAACCGTCAAACATCTCGATGTCATCATATTCGCCCTCTGGAATGTCGACCTCCTCCAGAGGGGTGAAGTGAGGGATGTAATCTAGCATGTGTAGGACCTCGTCATTCTCCTTGACGTAATTGTAGGACTTGTAGGATTCATCGTTGTTGGCGAAGGTGACGCACGGTGAGATGATGTCAATGACCGCCATTCCTCGGTGACCCATCGCCGCACGAATTAGGGAGGTCAGTTGCTTCTTGCTACCCGAGAACGAACGTGCGACGAAACTGCATCCGAGGTTGATGGCCATCGCGCACAGGTCAATCGGAGGCTGCACGTTGGTCGTCCCTTTCTTCTTCTTGGATCCCTTCTCTACAGTGGCACTGTATTGCCCTTTGGTCAGACCGTATACTCCGTTATTCTCGATGATGTAGACCATGTCGAGGTTGCGCCTAATCGCGTGGACGAACTGTCCGATACCGATACTGGCAGTATCTCCGTCGCCCGAGACTGCGATGAAGGCCAGACTCTTGTTGACCATACTGGCACCGGTCGTGACAGAGGGCATCCTCCCATGTACGGTGTTGAAACCATGACTCTTACCGAGAAAGTAGGCTGGAGTTTTGGAAGAGCAACCGATTCCACTCATCTTGGCGATGCCCTCTGGAGGAATCCCGTTCTCCCACGCTGCCTGGATGATGACATTGGAAATCTGGTCATGGCCGCATCCGGGACACAGTGACGACTTGCCTCCAGTGTATTCCGACTTCTCTAAGTCGATTACGTTGAGTTTTATGTTGCTCATACAGTAACCTCCAACGTTTCAAGAATCTTGTCGGCGTAGACACGTGCGCGAGGAGGGATGCCATCAGTATAGGCCACACTATGAAGGCGAGAGAGAAGATGTACCGGCAGCTCCTTGCGCAAAATACCGTAGAGTTGTCCATCTCGATTTATCTCGAGGATGATGACTTTGTCGTGCCTCTCGATGAAGCCCTCAACCTCTGAGTGGTAGGGTAGGGCCCTGACACGGCAAGTACTGACTGACAGACCGGTCGATTCCAGCATGTCATCAATCTCAGTGATGGAGTTCTCCATTGAGCCGTAGTAGACTATTCCGATTTGCTGTTCTTCCTCCTCTCTGATAATCGGGACAGGAAGCAGGTCACGAGCGCCGTCAATCTTCTTGCGCAAGCGCGTGATGGTAGCATAGTAGACATCCGGATCCTCTGAGTAGATGCCATCCTCGTCGTGCCCTGTTCCTCGATAGAGAATGGGATCAAGGCCGCTGCCAGGTAGAGTTCTGTATGGAATACCGTCTCCATCAACGTCTCTGTAGCGACCGTAGTTCACTATTGCTTCGACTTCTTCTTGGGTACGCAGTACCTTGCCTCGATCCATCGGAGAATCCGGGTACTGAAATCCCGCTGTGGACCAGTTATTCATTCCGAGATCGAGATCGCTGAAACCGAAAACAATGGTCTGAAACCTCTCAGCGTAGTCAAAGACTTTCCAGCCGTATTCGAAGCACTCGTCGACGGTACCAGGAATCAACACGATGTGCTGGGTATCTCCATGACTGGCTTCGTAAAGCATCGACAGATCACCTTGCTGGGTGCGAGTCGGAAGACCGGTAGAAGGGCCGACCCTGTTGACATCCCAGATAACACCGGGCACCTCTGCGAAGTAGGCCAGCCCGATGAACTCGGACATCAGTGAAATACCCGGGCCACTAGTGCAGGTCATCCCACGGCCGCCCGCCCAACCGGCGCCGATTACCATGCCAGCGGCGGCTAACTCGTCCTCGGCCTGAATTACGGCGCATGTCGCACCACCATCATCACCTTCTCTGAGTTTTGGCAACCATTCGATGACGCTCTCAGCCAGGGAGGAAGAGGGAGTGATTGGATACCATGAGAGCATATTCACTCCGCCAAAAATTGAACCCAGTGCTACAGCCTCATTGCCTTCCACTAGGAATGTATCTGGATTCTTGTCGCGAGCCTCGACGCAATATGGTATGGGGCCTTCCCAGTTCTCTGCGGCATAGGCGCGACCCTCGCTAATGGCCCTCTGATTCAATTCGATGGCCTTCTCCTTGCCCTTGAACTGGTTTTTCAGGGACTCGTCGATTGCAGTTGCATCGATTTCCAGCAGATGGGCGAGTGCTCCGACATAGTACATGTTGCACATCAAGCGAGCTAGTTTTGGATTGATTCCCCTAGCCATCTTAGTCATCGGCATACCGTATGAGGGACAGTCATCCCTGTCTACAGGGAGTTTGACATCCTCGTTGTAAATCACGATAGTTCCTGGCTCAATAAGCTCGAGGTCCTTGTGCCATGTGTCCTTGTTCATCAAGATCTGGATGTGCGCCTTATCACCTGGTGCCTGATAGCCCCGATCACTCGCGCGAATAATGAACCAAGTTGGAAGTCCTGAGATATTGCTTGGGAAGAGGTTCTTCCCACTAACTGGAATGCCCATTTGGAACATCGAATTGAGCACAATCAGGTTAGCGGATTGGGAACCTGTCCCATTCGCTGTTGCTATATTGATAGTGAAGTCGTTGCAGATACGCTCCATCGTTTCCTGCTTCTCCATGGTTCGGCTCGGCACCACCTAGGGGTTCGCGCAAGATGACCCGGTAATAATCCGGTATTAGCCGTTACCGTTACCAACTCACAGGTTTCGAGACGATTGCGTGTCCGTTGGCATTTTGAATGAGTTCGCTTTCCGCCGCCATATGTCCGTCCCCGAGGCGCTACAGATTGCATGGACCGAGGCCACCGCTCTGACCGAATCAGGAGAGCCGGAGAAAGCCTTGGATCTGCTGCGATCCGTAGCTTGGGATGCCTGTCAGAACGGTGCTCAGAAGGCGAGGACCCTGCGTTTCGCAGCTGATGCAGGTACGGCCCTCGGAGAACAAGATACTGCCAACCAGAAGCGCCATTGGCAGCGTGCCCACAAGAACTACCGCAAGGCGCTAAACTTCGACCCCAAGGACAAGGAGACTAGGCGGCGCATGAACAAACTCGCTTCGATGATGGATGAGCAGGCAGTCTCCTTGGGTCTTGGCTTGCAAATCTTCGACGAAGGAAACCCGACTCCAGTGGGGATGGTTGCATTCTTAGTGGCCTTCATGCTGGTGCTGGTCTCATTCAAGGTGATTCCAGATTTCTTCGACACACCCGAGGATAACCCTGTGGTCACCCTTGAAATATCGTACATGCCAACTGGAAGCAACGAGAGAGTCACAGCGTTCGTCGAGATTGAACTCTATCCAGAAGAGGCACCGCTTCACGTCGAAAACTTCCTCCTCCTCGCTGAAGAATTTAGGTACGACTTCACAGAGTTTCACAGAATCATCGATGATTTCATGATTCAAGGAGGCGACTTCGGTTCCGGAGGACATACCGCGAAGTGGTACGGTTACTGCAACGGTGACGAATTTGACCACTCAGGAAACAGACACAGTTCCGATTCATGTAACCAAGTAGATTGGTCTCTTCCAGGGGAGCACACTAACGGCCTCAAGCATATTCCAGGTGCACTAGCTGCGGCCCACGCAGGACTCAACACGGATGGCAGCCAGTTCTACATCGTGCCAGGGGATAGCACCCCTTCCTGGCTCGATTGGGAACCTGGCAAGGATTGCACTGCTGAATCCTGCCATACGGTCTACGGCCAGGTAATCAGCGGCTTAGATCATGTCACAGCTATCAGTGAGGTCCAGACAAGTGCAGGGGACAGTCCTCTGAACGAGGTCCGCTTGATGCATGTCACCGTGAATGATTGAGCATCTAACGCAATTTAGTAATGGGTCAACTTCATGGAGCCCATCCCTGCCGACATCACCGTAGGTGATGACGTGAGCGAGACCAATCCCTTCGATGCGCGATCTCACTTCGATACGAGCGACGGCTCACAAGCCCCCTTCGTCGACATAGGGGCACTGGAACGTTCGGGAATATGCAACCTAGCCGAGATACCCGCTTCGATTCGTATTCTCCTAGAGGCAGCTCTTCGCAAGTGCGACGGCTTCCTGATTACCCAGGAAGACGTCCTAAGGATAGCCACATGGTCCCCGGAGATGACTCCCGGAGAGATCCCCTTCAGTCCCAGCAGAGTCATTCTGCAGGATTTCACAGGAGTGCCTGCAGTAGTCGACATCGCTGCACTGCGGGATGCTATGGTGGAGATGGGAGGCGATCCAGAGAGAGTAAACCCGCAGGTGCCGGTCGATTTGGTCGTAGATCACTCGGTCCAAGTCGACATCTCCGGATTGTTCCCAAACGCGCGCGAGCGCAATCTTGAGATTGAATACGAACGCAATCTCGAGCGCTACAAGTTCCTGAAGTGGGGTCAGCAGAGTCTTGACAACTTCCGGGCTGTCCCTCCCGGCCGGGGCATCGTCCATCAAGTAAATCTGGAGTGGATAGCGAGTGTGGCTCGGGAGGAAGAGGGAATATGGATCCCTGACACTCTAGTGGGTACGGATTCCCATACCACGATGATCAACGGCCTCGGTGTCTTAGGCTGGGGAGTAGGTGGTATCGAGGCCGAGGCGGTAATGCTGGGCCAACCGATTTACATGCTGCTGCCGGAAGTGGTCGGATTCGAACTCAAAGACTCACTCCAGCCAGGTGTAACTGCGACCGACATGACCCTGAGGGTGGTGGAGATGCTGAGAGAGCACGACTGCGTGGGCAAGTTCGTCGAATTCCATGGCCCGGGTCTTGCTGGGCTCAGTCTCCCCGACCGAGCCACAATCGCCAATATGGCCCCAGAGTATGGCGCCACATGCGGCTTTTTCCCTGTGGATCAGGCTACTCTCGACTACATGCTACTGTCGGGGCGCGAACCTTCTCATGTCGAGGATGTCAAGCGCTATTTGTCTGCACAGGGCTTGTTTTACACTGACTCCACACCAGCTCCTTTGTTCACCTCCTCTCTATCACTCGATCTTTCGACCGTCGAACCCTCGCTGGCTGGGCCCAAGAGACCTCAGGATAGGGTGCCGCTGTCCGAGATGAAGTCACACTGGAGGGAGAGCCTGAATGCTCCAATCGGCCATCAGGGCCATGGTATCGACCCCTCACAAAACGATGCCAGTGCCGCAATCGCCGGGCGTGATACGGAATTAGGGCACGGTGATGTCGTAATCGCCGCCATCACGAGTTGCACGAACACAAGTAACCCCAGCGTGATGATAGCGGCAGGATTACTCGCCCGAAATGCCCGTGTCAAAGGGTTGTCAATCAAGCCATGGGTAAAACCCAGCCTCGCCCCAGGTAGCAGGGTTGTAACTGAGTACTATGATGCCGCCGGCTTGACAGAAGACCTCGATGCCCTTGGATTCAGCGTTGTTGGTTACGGCTGCACCACCTGCATTGGCAACTCAGGACCTCTCGATGAGGAGATAGAGGCCGCTGTAGACGAGGCAAAACTGGTCGTCGGTAGTGTTCTCTCGGGAAACCGAAACTTCGAGGGTAGGATTCACCAGAAAGTCAAGGCGAACTATCTCGCAAGTCCTCCTCTCGTGGTGGCCTACGCCCTCGCTGGTACTCTCGATATCGATTTCTCGAGCGACCCCCTTGGTCACACTAAGTCTGGTGAACCAGTGATGCTCGCGAACATCTGGCCCAGTGACGACGAAATCCGCTCGACCATTGATGAGGTAATCGGACCTGAAATGTTCAAGCTTCGATATGAGGACATCCTCAGAGAGCCACGTTGGGACGCGATTCCCAGTAAGTCCGGATCGCTGTACTCCTGGGACGACTCTTCGACCTACATCCGCCTTCCTTCCTTCCTCGAGGGAATCCAGCCCGAACCAGCTCCTATAGAGCCGATTCACGGCGCTAGGGTTCTGGTAAAGGTCGGTGACTCGGTGACCACCGACCACATCAGTCCGGCCGGCGCGTTTCCTCACCATGGCCCTGCTGGTCAGTACCTGATAGGTAATGGAGTCCAACCTCGTGACTTCAACTCGTTCGGAAGCCGTCGAGGCAATCACGAGGTGATGGTTCGTGGTACCTTCGCCAACATCCGGATGCGCAATCAGATAGCGCCCGGCACAGAAGGCGGCTTCACTACTCACTTCCCAACCGAGGAAGTCACCTCGATATACGAGGCCAGCAACAGATACCGCGAGGACAGTACTCCTCTGGTTGTTCTCGCTGGCTCTCAGTATGGAACCGGTAGTAGCAGAGACTGGGCTGCCAAAGGAACCCTGTTGCTAGGTGTGAAGGCCGTCATAGCTACCTCATTCGAGAGGATCCACCGCTCCAACTTAGTGGGAATGGGAGTCCTTCCTCTGACCTTCCGTGAGGGCGAAGATGCTGTCAGCCTCGGCCTAGATGGCTCCGAGCTATTCGACATCCCGGCGAGGGCCGATTTGCAGCCTATGTCGTCAATATCAGTTACAGCCACCAAATCCAATGGTAGCACAGTCGAGTTCGAAGCCATCGTAAGACTGGACACACCGGTCGAGGTTGAATACTACAGGAATGGAGGCATTCTGCCGACCGTACTGAGGAATCTGGCCGAAGCATGAAAGCCGTCATCGCAGCCCGGAGACTGAGGAACTGATTCTAGGAGCATTGACCATGGAACTAAGGGGAACTGTCAGATTCCGATTCCGCTCCCCTGAGCACGATGTCGATGTGTTGCTCGAGGGCGATGCCGTGTGGGTCACCAAGGTTCGTGAGGAATTGGAACTCTCGGGAGAAGTTGGCGTAATACAGCCTCTAGCTGCTCGTTTGGCCGAACCCGGCGAGCCCGAGCCCGAATCAGCCATGGGAGAGGGGGCCGAAATATACGAAGAAATGCCCCTTCCTGAGGATGCAGTCCTACCAGGCCCTCCGCCTGACCCCTCAAGGATTCCCTCGGTGGTCCGCATCATCGGCAGCCTTGATGTGGACTCTGAAATCGCTGAACTTGGTGGCGGCGAGAGGAGCGAACCGGATATCATGACTATCATAGAAATCCTCGACGAGCTCGAGGACGAGGTGGAGCCGTTGTCCGACAACTTGTCGGGAGAACCACTGACTGAAGCCTGGATTCAACTATTACTCACCCTCGTGGTCCGTGAGCACGGTCACACTTCGTTGCCACTGAGCTCGATAGAGCAGGCCGTGGGAGACAGGACGAATCGACAAGGAGTGGATCTAGAAATCTTCCTCGACCGTCTGTGGATGATGGGAAGGTTAGAGAGGATTCATGGTGGGGCAGAGGCCCAGTATGCGCCTAATCCCAGTTGGTTGGAGTTGCGCTAATACTTTGTTGAAACCACCAACTCCTATGGAGTTGCCAAACTCATTTGGGGCGAAGGCATAAGTGATGAGTGAAACTCCGGTTGAGCATGCTGCATACGCTTGAGTCTACCCGAAATCGAACCAAGGAGGGTCGCAAGGCCGTCTTCATGGTGTTATTGATGCTGACCTCACTGATGGTTTCGTTAGTACCAGCCGTGAGCGCTTCCCACATCACTCAGTACGCGGTGCAACGTGACCCAGCTCACCTCTCAGTGGGCGATCTGAACTGTGACGGCCACAATGACATCCTCTCGGTTAGCGTGATGGGGCACTACATCACAGCTCTGTACAATGACGGACAAGGTAACTTCGCAGACAGGCAGGACGTGTTCATCTCGAACAACGCTTCGCAGCGTGCAGGTTTCGTAGATACCGCCAACTCCGTCGACGCCGAGATTGCTGATATCGATGGCGATGGTGTGAATGATATCGTCTATTATCAGGAGAACATACGCTTCGTCGGAGAGAGTTTCGTCAGACCTGGTAACCTGACAACGATGTGGGGAGAATGCACCGAGAGGGTAAATCAGTGGGAAGACACCGAGATTACAGTCTCTAACCCGTATCACCTCGGGATGGAGGTTGGCGACATCGATGGGGATGACAATGCCGATATTGTTCTGCTAACAAGCGATGCCACAGCCACTAACCAATACATCCAGATCTACCGTGGACCGGATCCTTCCCTTTTGACCAACCAGCAGTCAATCCCTGTCCCGCTGACCAACGGCATGTATGTCGAGACTCATTTGGGTCATTGGGGAGAGACCGTCCAAGGAGGTGGTATCGGAGTGCCCGTGGGCGACTGCGAGGATCTCGACCTCTGGCTCCTCAGGACACCTCCATACAACACTGGCGTGGGAACCTCTGTCGGACACTATGACAACATGACCGTACTCGAGTACGACTGCATAACCAGTCAGTACCCAAACCCTCTGGATGCAACCGCTCAAGGAATCCACGAGTTCAAGCTCGATGCTGAGCACAACTACCCACTATACGGCCTCGACATCGCCGACACCGATGGAGACAACGAGATCGATCTCATCGCGGCAGTTGACGGAATCACTGGAAATATCTCCTATGCCACTAGGTCAGGCAGCAGTTGGAACACCCAGAACTACGTCTACCTCGGAGACTATCTCGGTGCCTCGATTACCATCGTGGATGTGAATCAGGACGGCGAGGTCGACTTCTTCGTACCTACTGAGGTAACTCTAACTCGTTTACAGGACTCATCAGCGCAGAACCAGACTTACTTGCTGCTGGAGAACCTCCGTGAGATTAACTCCGTCGAGATTATCCTCGCCAACCCCAGTGGCCCAGGATATCTATCCTCTCTTTCATTCGATGTCGGACGTCGACCCACTATGGCCATCCCTGGCCAACTCCAAGGGGGCGACAACAGCGCCTACGAGATTATCATTGGCCAGCGCGACTACTCCTACAGGTTTTCAGATGGAGCCATGTGGCTTGATACTCAAGGCTGGGCTGGGGCAGGCGATTTCCTCTCAGTACTAACTTTGGACAATGAGGACGTAGGTATCACGGGGGTAACTATCGCTCCCGCGTCATACAATCCTGCTACCGGAGAGGCCGAAATCGGCGAGGGTACTAGGTGGGTTAACGTGACTGTCAAGAACACAGGACTCAATCCTCTGACTGGATCTGTAGATGTCGACCTTGAGGTCAAGGAGGTCCTCGGCGGGACCGACACCGTAGTTTATTCAAATGACTTTGAGGGCAACGAGGATACCACTAACTGCGCCAACTGCGCCTTTGCGAAGCACTCCTACACCGGGATGTACGGGACTGGAGCTTCATCTTGGCACATAGAGACCAACTCCACTGCCGCCACTCAGAACGTCTCATGGTACGAGGCTGACAGCAACCCAACTGACTACTACTGGGCGGGTGTGGACTACAATGGCGACAACGAGACCGATTCGGGTTACTACAACAACATGGACGAGGCACTGATTCTAGAGAACGTTGACCTGACCGGAGCGGATGCTGCGTACATGGATCTCTCGGTGATGTGTACGACTGCGTTCTTTGAACTCTATTTGGCCGAGCAATACTCGGTCGTAGAGCGATGGTTATACGAAGACTCGTGTGGAATCGAGGTCTGGACCGACGGCAACGGATGGGAATCTGTCTTCTTCAACGGTGGCTGGGATAATGAGCGCTACTTCCGTATATTATACCAAGGAGTTGACCCGGAATACAACACCTACAACAACAATTTCTACTATGAAACAGCCACTGGATGGCTGAACTACACAGAAGGTGGTGGAACCTCTCCCAACCCCGACGAGAGGGAATCTATCGATTTAACGCGATACGCGGGTCAAGTGGTTGACATCAGATTCCGCTTCCGTAGCGGCCTGATGGGCTCCGTTGGCCCCGCTGGGTCATCACAAGATACCGGCTATGACGGATTCGCCTTTGACAACATCACCATCAGGAAGACGGACATAACATTCGGTACCACTGAGACCGTGAGCCAGCAGTTGAACTTCAACAACTTCGCAGCCGGTGCATCAGAAGAAGTAAGCCTCACTGCTGACTTCATCGACAACAGGACATACTACGTGAAGACCGAACTGACCAACCCCACTGGTTTCACCAACATGGACGAACTCAATGACGATATCAGGTTCCAGTTGACAGTGAACAATTTGTTCGATCCGTGCCTTGCCGAGGAGCACTGGGTCGATTTGGAGAATGGAGTGAGGTACGCTTCAGGCGAGCGTGACATCCGTGTAAAGGCCCGTAATTGTGGCAACACTCTGACTGACTTCCAGTTAGAGGCATCTATTCAGAACGCCGAACCCGACCTCGTCGCTATCGAGGATTTCTCAGGCATTGAGCCAATGTGGTCAGATGACGGCAACGAGAATGGTAGCAGACTTGACGACTCTACAGGCTCGAATGACATGCTCCCTCAGAACGTCGGTGTATTCAACAGCCACGCATACTGGCTTGGCCACCCGAGCGATGGCTATGGTGACAACTGGAACGAAACCGTGACATTGGACCCAATCCCCGTCGCGGCAACAGGAGCCGACTTCACCTACCTGACCTTCGATTACTACGCTGAGGGTGACTACCTCAAGGACAACAACGGTAACATCCTAGCTATTAGGGATGCAGCCAACTTAGAGATTACTTGGACCAAGCAGGGAGAGGTCTTCGAAGGAGTTGTCTATGGAACTTGGACCGATCTTAATGAGAACGGCATCCAGAATACAAATCCAGAGGACCCTAACTTCCACCGCTGCGAGGATTTCGATCTCAACGGCTACGATGAGGTCGAGTATTTCGGCGACCATTCAGACAACATCAACTCAGTGGTCTGGTTCGACTCTGAGAATATCCTCAAGTCAGTTACCGTCGACTTGACACATATTGTCATCCTGAACCGCACCAGTGCCGATACCGGAGATTGGCGCGACGAGTGCACATCTCTTTCTGGCTCCGATGTCTCCCTGACCTGGAGGTTCCAGTCGAATGACGATGGAGTTAACGGCAACGCCGGACTGTCCGGCTTCGGTGTTGACAACATCCGTGTAGAGGAGTTCACCTTCGAGGATGATGGGACCTACACAGTCGACGTGACTGGACTTGATGCCTCTGAGCATCAGGTAGTCAATATGGCTACACACGACTTCCAGAGTGGCATATACAAGATTGATGTGACTACCATCTTCGACAATACCGATTCTATGACTGCATGGTACAACGAGACTGAGGTTAACACCGCCAACAACTACTCGTCGATTATCTTCAGCATCGCTAGTGCGGACATTACCTTGCTTCAGCCTGACGTGTTGGAGTGCGTAGCCGACATAACTTACGAGTGCGTCTATCCAATCGATGACGCATCGGCCCACAGTTTCGCTGTGCCGCTTCTTAATGGGGTCATCGCGGGTGAGTACCAGATTACAATGAAGGTCGTTGATTTGGACACGGGACAGGCCGTTTACGAAGAATCAAGTGACAACGGGCCGTTCGACCTCGCTCCTCACGAGAGGGGTCAGGCCAACTGGACAAACCCATACAATTCGTGGTATGACACACACACCTACAACATCAGTTTCTACGCTGACTTGTTCCAAGAGGACGGGACCCTCGAGTCCTCGGGTAACGACCGCTACTTTGAGATTCAGTTCTATGACAACATCGATGTCGCAATCCTGTCCAATCCAACAGACCAGAACCGTCTGCAGAGCGTCAAGAAGGACCTAGAGGCGATGGGTAAGACGTACACTCAGCTGCGCATGGAAAACTGGGATACCTACGGGACACCTGACTGGGTTGAGCACTTCAACAAGGTGCTGCTGCCATGGCAGACTGATTACAATGTCTACTACGGCGAGTACTATGAGGCACTGGCTGAGACCCGCGAAAGTGACGGACTCACCCTAACTGAGACTCTTGAGGACTACATGAGTGGAGGAGGTACGGTGCAGATGCACCTCGGTCCTTACCGCAACGAGTACCAGCCCAACAGACTACCGTTTGGCATGGACATCGCGATGAGGAATCAGGTCAACTTCACCGTTGACAACAGGGTCCACTATAGCAACCTGACCATTGTGGACCAGTACCACCCGATACTCAGCAACGTCGATCCGATTGCGTTCAGTGGAATCAATGGCGGCTCCCACGTCGCTCTGGCTGGACTCGATGCAGCACAAGTCCAATCCACTCAAATTCCGCAGGTATGCGGCGGTCGCATTAGTGACCCTACAGGGACCTTCCACACTTTGATGCGTGACACTGAATATGAAACCCAGTCTCTTTTCTCACTATGTAATCGAGGTGCTGGAGGCCTGATAGTCACCACAATAGATGTCGAGAACCCGAGTGTGTCTGAGGAGTTTGGAGGATCAAGTATACCACTGCTCTCTAACATGCTGGCTTACCACATGACCCCCTACCCGAATGACTTCGGTATCGTTGAGGAAAGTTTCGATCTTACTATCAACGGAGTTGCGCCTTCGATAGACTCTGTCACAGGAGCTTACGCAACCATGTACATCAAGAGCAATTCTGACCTTGATTTCAGTTACGTCACGACAGTTGAGGGAGTAGTAGCGGACTGGACACTGGAGTCTGGAAACAACGATTCAGTGACAGGATGGGATGGCTTGGTGATAGATGCCGACGAGTATAGCCACACTCAGCAGATCAGCCCAAGCATCCCAACTCTCGGCTCCTTCTGCGTTGGCGACTCCTCCTCGACAACAGGTTGCCGAATCGGTGCCGAGTGGCTGCTCACTCTGTACCTGCATGACGAAGCCGGACACACTCGTATGACCTATGTTCGGCTGGTCACAGATGATACTCTGGCCGACGAGTTCAGGCCGATGGCAAGCGCAATCATGGTTGAAGACGCCACTACCGATGAGTATGTCAGCCTTGACGGCACCAAGACCGTCGCTGGCGTGGAATGGCCAATCTACCGGGCCAGACTGTCCGACACAGGCGACCTCAGCGTCTCGTTTGACGCCAGTGAGAGCTACGATCCTGACGCACCTGAGGGTGAGAAGGGCATCGAGCTTTACGAGTGGAAGGTCTTCTTCGATTATCCATGGGACAGTTCCGAGCCAACACTAGAGGGGCACGTCTTCCAAATTCCGGCGGCCGCCGGAGGAGATGATTGGTCCTATGTATTCAGGAACCTGACTGCTAGTCCAGATGGAAATCTCGAGAACGAAATCCGAATCGAACTGATTGTCTACGATAAGGCAGGTAAGCAGAGTGAGAAGCACAGGATGTACTTCGTAGTCGTTGGAGAAGACTTCGGAGATGATGAGCCGATAGTGCAGTTCACCAACCCGGGCCCCAACGAGAACCAGAACGCTGACCTGGTGACAATTACTGGTACCTTGATTTCAGGCGCTGAGAATAGTGACGTCATCATCGAAGTCGCTCTGACTGAGGCTGTACTGGA
>CBFHQW010000032.1:7459-14118 GCA_965658085.1 Candidatus Thalassarchaeum sp. | reverse complement strand
TGGCATCGACTACTCGATTCACGTCTGGAGGAGGATAGAGGCGAACAGGAACTCGGGCATGGGGACGTGGGAGGCGATGCGGGACATGTACTCAACAACGGGAACTGCTCTCCTGCTCTCTGCTGGAACCACAATCTGTGGTTTCATGGTATTGCTGCTATCACCCATCCCGGTCATCCAGGACTTCGGCATAGTGAGTTCGATATCTGTGCTATTCTCGTTAGTGATGGCGCTGCTTGTTCTGCCTGGCCTGCTTGCTGCCGAGTTCCGCACCTCAAACGACTATGCCTGATTAGGCCTCGATTGTCGTGATTACATCGTGCATGTCGAGACCCTGTTCCCTAGCCACCAACGCCAGTGCCATCCACAGAGTAACAGGACCCAAGGCGCGACGCTTTCTCTGGGCCCTACGCATCACCTCCTTGTTCTCAAGTGCTGATTTGTCTGCGATCATTCCAATCAGATGCGGTATCGAGTCCTCGGCACGATCGGGCGGCAGAGTACTGGGAGTCGGGTCGGAAACCCGAGGCAGGGCCTTAGACTCGCTCACGACCCCCATCTCTTCTGGGACGGGAGCAGGCTGAGTTGTCGGCACCTGCTGGAACTGAGGGATTTCCAGTAACTTACGGGAAATCGGGCGCCAGCCCAGTGGAGGCCGCGAGAGTTTGAGGCCGGCAGAGGGAGATAGTTTGGATTCTGATTCGGTCAGCCATCCCCTCTCGGCTAGTATCGATACTACCTCATCCGCTTCCTCAGGAGTGAACCACTGCAATTCTAGGGACCAGATACGCGACAGTTCGTCACGGGTCGTCGTGCCTCCTGACAACCCCTCTAGGCTGATGTGCAGCAGATGGCAGACATCCTGCTGATGGCCCTTGTTCATGCTTCCTCCGGAGACTTATCGGGACGAGGGAGACGCTTGATGCTTACCTCTCTCAGGGTGAACAGAAAAACAGTCCATTCAAGTGAGGTGACGGTATGCGCGGGCCGAAGCAACATGGCGAGAGATTACATTGCACGGGATCCGCGCACTGGGAAAGCGATTAATCGCCGGGGCCCTGTTGCAGATGTAGACATCCGAGGGTTGCTACCTGTGGACGGGATGTGGCTGAGGATTCCTGTTCATGAGATCCTGCCTCTGGCGCGTGGCGACTCTGATGGACTGCAAATATCTCGCAGCCTGGGAGGAGGGTTTGCCAGAAGGGTCGATGCTCTCCAGGCCCTACATCGTGTGATGCAGAGTCAGATTAATGATGCACACGAGGTTCTTCTTGATGCACTAGATGATGATGAGGGGCGCAACAGAATAGCCGCACTTAGTGCCCTCCCTGCCTTCGCCCTGAAGAGGCATGATGGCTTGCTGCAGTGCATGTCTGACAGATTACTAGACGAAGATCCACAAGTGGAAGATGCAGCACGTAACTGCTTTCTGAAGGTCGCACCGGTATTCCCCTCGGGTTGTGAGGAGATATTGAGACGTGAGTTGCGTGAACAAAGGCAGGACCGTAGGACCAACGCCTTTGAAGCGCTGCGTCTGACTGCAGAGAGCTGGCCGGAGGCAGGCTGCCTGCACCTTGATGAACTGATTCGGGAGGAAGATACGGACCTACGTAGGCGTGGCTCGAAGATTCTACGTACCATCGCTTCCAAAGCAGGAGCTACCGGATGGGACTTGATAGGTTGGTCACTGGAAGATGAGGACGCTCTAGTAAGGAGGAATGCTTCTAACACGCTCATAACTCTGGCCAACAACGAGCCGGCTATAGCTACTATTTTCATCGAAGCGGCGATGCTTGACGATGACGCTGGGGTCAGGAAATCGGTCATCCGGGCACTCAAGAAGCTGGACATGCAGAACCCGCGTGTCAACAAGATGGTGATCGATGGTGCCAGAAGTAGAGACTACAATCTGCGCAAGGCCTGTATTGATCACCTCCCAATAGTCATGAGTGGAGAAACACTGAGAGATGCGGCTACCGAGTTGCTCAAACAGGAAACTCGTCCAGATCTAAGAAAGAAACTAAGCGCTTATTCCATAGACTTGGAGATAGAGGGGACTGAGGACGAGAAGAATCGTTTCCTAGCTCCTCTAGAGAGGGTTGACCCCTTACCTGAGGAGATAGACGCACCGCGTAGCGGTGATTCACCTCCCGTGGGTGAACATGATAAACAGCAGTCAGGTCGGCCGCACAGCGAGGACCAAGCATGAGCGAGGAGTTTGATGGCAAGCTTGAGCGATTCGAGCGTCTTTGGGACGGCGTGACGCCAAAAGGCATTAACCGAAGCAAGTCAATTAAGTTCAGACAATACATGCGACAGCACGTCCTACAGAAGTTCCACAAGAAGCAGAAGAGTCAGTGGGCGTCTGCCGACAAGGGACATTTCAATCACAGTTTCTCAAGCAAAGATCAGTTTCTCACGAAGGAAAACTGCCGCAAGTACTGGATGGGCGAGCTGCAGAAGGAAATCCGCGACTCGGAAACCTTCTGAGGCGATAGCATGAATTCAGCAAAAGTCGGCTTCACATCTTGGGACCTACAGGCCCCGATTGCGAAAGCCATCGAGGCTAATGGTTGGACTGAGCCGACTGAGATTCAGCGCGAGGCCATCCCCCTAGCTAGACAGGGTTCGGATGTAGTTGGTCAGGCGCGTACTGGTTCGGGCAAAACCGGAGCTTTTGGCATACCAATCCTCGAGAAATGCACGCCTCGGGGGGAACCACAGGCAATCGTGCTCTGTCCGACTAGGGAGTTGGCCGTACAGGTAGCAGAGGAAATGGACTCGCTGCAAGGAGACAAGGGGCTTTCGATACAGACCGTCTATGGTGGCACCGATCTTGAAAAGCAGGCAAAGAGACTCAATCAGGGCGCCGATATAGTGGTCGGAACTCCCGGCCGTGTCATCGACATGACCAAACGGGGGCACCTAAATCTTGAGGGAATAAGCTTGTTTTGTCTCGACGAAGCTGATCGAATGCTAGACATGGGATTCTTTCCCGACGTCCTCTGGATATTTGAGCAGACCACTAACAGAGAGCAGACCCTGTTGTTCAGTGCAACCTTTCCTCAGGAGGTGCTGGACGCGGCAGATGAGTTCATGTCGGACGCTGTCCATGTGATGAGCGATGACATGGAAGTTGAGATACCTGAGATTGATCAATACGCGATTAAGATTGGCAGGGCGAACAAACTCTGGGCGCTCGGTCGTATCATATGTCGGATGAATGAAGCCGACCAGATGCTCGTATTCGCCAATACTAAGCGAATGGTAGAGATTCTCTCAGAGAGGCTCGGCAAATTCAGGATTAGGGCCATCGGACTTCACGGAGACCTCGGACAAGGCAAAAGGGAGAAGATAATCGAGTCTTTCAAAGAAGGTCGAGAGAGCATAGTCATAGCCACAGATGTAGCGGCACGCGGACTGGATGTGGATGGCATAACTCATGTCGTGAACTATGACCTCCCTGATGACACGGAGTCCTACGTACACAGGATAGGTCGTACTGGCAGGATGGGTAGGAAAGGTGAAGCCTGGAGTTTCGTGACTCGTGAGGACCAGCCTCAGATTGAAAAAATCTCTTCGACTTGGAACATGACTATTCCTATCGTCGACGCACCTCCGCTTCCAAAGGGTGTCGAAAGAGACCCCATCGGAAAGAGAGAAGACTGGGACGAGGTGTCTGACGCCTTTGGCATGGTGAAAATCCGACTCTCAATAGGCAAGTCAGATTCCACCAAGCGGGCGCTAGCCGACTGGATAACCAATCAGGCACGAATTCCCGACATTGTAATCGGAGAGATTTCCCAGAGCGACAATGAGACCGATGTCGAGATACATGTCGAGAAGGTCGCCTACGTCATCGGTGTGATTAAGGCTAGAGAATTCAACGGCGTGTCTCTGTCCCCAATCATTGTGGAAGCCTAGGTGAAATCATGGTTGGTGAGGGCATAGTCGCTCTCAACCTAGTCGGATTCCTCTGCCCAGTGCCTATGCACGAAACTCGTAAAGCGGTAGAGGAAGCAGCCAGTGGTACTCTTTTTGAGGTTCTGTGTGATGACCCTGAGACACTTCACGACATACCTGCTCTTTGCGATCGGATGGGGCTAGTTCTGCTAGGTGTGAGCGAGGATGCGGGAGAGTACACTTTCCGCATCGAGAAACGGCGATAGGCTGCTTGGATATTGTTCAAAGGGGGCGTTCTTCTCGGTGGTCCCCGTGCCCGACCAATACAACGTCAACGAACTCGGAGAGGTCCCAGCGGATGCTCGCCTCCCGACGTCTTACGGAGACTTTCGCATTAGAGTATTTCACGAGGAGAATACAGGTCTGGACCACGTGGCACTTACTCTAGGCGATATGAGTGGACCGGACCCGGTGCTAGTCAGGGTGCATTCCGAATGCCTGACCGGAGATGCTTTTGGTAGCCTCAGATGTGACTGTGGTGCCCAGTTGGATGCAGCGATGAGGCAAATTCACGATATCGGATGGGGATGCATCATCTATCTGAGGCAAGAAGGTCGCGGGATAGGTCTGCATGCCAAGATACAGGCGTACAATCTACAGGACCATGGTGCCGATACTTTGGATGCGAACCTACTACTGGGTCATCCCGCAGATGCAAGAGACTACGGAATCGCCTCAAAAATACTGAGCACTATTGAGATCAAGAGTGTGTGCTTGCTCACAAACAATCCCGATAAGATAGTGCAACTGATAAAAAATGGTATCAATATAGTTGAGAGAATGCCCTTGGTCGTCGGAGTGGGAGAGTTGAATCTCCAATACCTGACGACTAAGATAGATAGGATGGGGCACGAAATTGAAGACGAGCACCTCACCGGTCATGAATAGGAAATGGGGCCGTGACCGGGACTTGAACCCGGGCCGGCGGGACCACAACCCACCGTGCTAACCGCTACACCATCACAGCCGTATTGGCAACTTGGACTCAATGCCTGTTTATCAACCGTTACGCATCCGAGGTATGAAGCACTTGAGACCAACGGATTGAAGCCCTGCTCTCTCCCGTTGCTATGCCATGAGGACTCGTTCGGGAGTCGTGCTCGTCATCTTACTTGTGACTAGCTTGGCACCTCTAGTGCCATTCGCCGTGGCCGACACTGTGATTGGAGCCGAAGATGCAGAGCTGCTGGAGGCTGGTGATTTCACCGACTCAGAGGAGTGGCAGATATCCAGTACTTCCGGATTCTCCAGCAATGCTGCTGATTACTCGTTGGGCATGGTAGCCGACGGGGAACTGTCTTTCACTCATGACAGGCCGGACAATTTCCAGTATTCCACCTCATGGGCCTCAAACAGCGTCACCAGTTCGAATGCGACTCTGGGGGAGCCGGATTCTTACTACACTTGGTCGAAGGGGCCTAACATCACGATGGCTGGTTATGATTTCAGCGGGCTGCATGGGATGTTGGTCGCTAATGTCTCTCTAGTGCTACACTTCTCGATTCCAGATACCTTGAATCAGGACTCCGTCAGAGTCATCCTGCAGAATCACGGCTCAGATAAGTTGGTCGTTACCTACGCTCGAACATTTGGGCCGATATACAGAATGAGCAATCCGGTGATCCTATCACTCGATGGGCTGGCCCTTGCCGACTGGTCCTCCTTGGAGAACACTCAGTTCACCGTCGATTACGTATCCACCGGAACCACCGATGACTCCGAAGTCAGAGTGGATGCAGTAGGCCTCCGGGTGAAGTACCACCAGCCTTGGTACTCTTTCGAAACTGTCAAGGCCACCAACACGGTCAACGGTGTTAACTCCCCCGTAATTGATATCAGCCCATATGATGGGACAATCACAGGGCTCTCCCAGGAATCATGTGGGCTCTCCCCCGAAGGGCCTGTAACTGGAGAGTGGACGTTTGATGTAGAAGTGCCTCCACTGCAGCAGTTAGGCAGGATACACGTATTCGGCTCAGGCAACTACACGATATGGGCACTGCCTGATGATATAGATGGAGATTACATGGAGTTGCAATCGGGAGAATTACTGGATACATCTGATTCCCTCCAGCACATCAAGATTGAAATCGCGGATGGATGCATCTCAAGTGCTAGGATTGATGTCAACGACCCTCATCTGGTGGTTCAAGGATATGTCTCAGGGGCACTTGGCGGCTTAGCGGACACCAGTTACATCAGATTCGCCGTCGGCAACAGTCTGGTGGCCAGTAAACCACTCCAGTACGGTGCCTTCTCAGTAGACGTGCCTGTGGGGCACGCACTGCCAGTACAGGGAGGAGATATGTCAGTAGGTGTTGCTTCAAGGTTCCAATGGTCATCAAACGGAACAGCCGAATCCACCGTAGTCCACATCCAATCTATGACCATAACCGGTGGTTATTCCGTGCATTGGGACTATGACCCTGAATGCCTCGGGCTTGAGGACATGTCGTTCAATGAGGACGATATCGGAGTCCACCTCCCCATGGATGTCAGATGCAGCGACGACCTTACTGCTCCCGGGGACCTCGTCCTCAGTGCAGTGAGTTCTGATTCAGGGATTATCGAAGCGAGTGTGGTTGGCCAATACATCAGGATACAACCGGCCCGGGATGCTTGGGGCGAGGCCAGCATCGAAATTGTTGTCAGCGATGCACTTGGGAACTCTTGGTCTGATTCGATGTTAGTAACAG
>CBFHQW010000032.1:0-7437 GCA_965658085.1 Candidatus Thalassarchaeum sp. | reverse complement strand
TACATAGAACTGGGGCAGACCATGGTAGTCGATCTAACAATCACTGATCCAGACACTGAATCACTGATACTGGAGACCAGTAGATCGTGGGCAACTTTCGACACATCGGGAGACCTAGTGCTGACTCCCGTCGATTCCGGATCGCACTCAGTGGCGATTTCAATAAGCGACGGTACTAATGAGATTTCTCAGAACATAGAGGTCATCGTGACCGCGAAACCCGACTTATTGGTTGAGATGATAGATGTGAGGAGAGATGGTGTCAGTGTGACGAATCTAGTCGATGGCGACATCATCGAGATTCATGCATACATCAGGAACGAGGGTCGCGGAGGCGCTGATGCTGTTGATGTCAAGTGTGGAGTGGACGGAATCTTAGTGGGCGCCAAAATGATTGATCGCATTGAGTCCGGAGGACTCGGTGTGGCCGTCTGTGACGCACAGGTGGTGAAAAATGGTGAGACTATGACTATCGAAGTGTTGGCAGACGGAACGGGTTCGATAGCAGAGACCTCAGAGAGTAACAACGTCCGTACTGTCGTCCTAGACGTGTCCGGAAGCGAAGATGAAGAAGGGGGCATCATAGACTCCCTAGATAGAGGTCCAGCTTTGGTCTTCATCTCCGTAGGAGTGATACTGATCTCACTCACGGCCCTATATTTCAGCCCGAACAGAGTGCGCAAGCCCTTCAATCACAAGAAGTAGCTCAGTGGCCCGGTTTTTTGCATCTCCGACCCCCTTTCTGGCCGATAATCGGTGATTTTCAGGGAATAGTTATACCATACGCGAATCCGAAGAAGGATGCCGAGTAAGGGTGCTTGATGGTGTCTGAGCCGGTGGTGTGTGACTGAGATGATGAAACTGAAAATTCGTTTGGAGACAGAAGAATGGGTCTACGAAGAACATGAGATGGCCTGAGCCCTCATTCTTTGGACCAGCTCTGTGGGTACGTGCCCGGCTCCATCATTACAGCATGAGCAACTGCGACTTCTCCGGTCCTCATTTTAGGTAGAGAATCGGTGTCAACTGTCAATTTGGCTACGGAGACGGCTTCGCCCTTGATGCTCTGCACAAGTACATTGGAACCCTCCGATACTCCCTTCTGTGCTCTGACAACACCTGGGCTCGCCAGAGGTGCCCCGTGAGAAAGGGCTGCTGCTGCGCCGTCTTTTACAGTAATAGAGGGCAGACTCGAGAGCAAGACCTCGACCGGGGCGATGAGCTTTACTAAAGCGCTCTCATCGCCATGCTCTCTGTGCAGAAATACCGCATCGGCAAGTTGCTGCATGGAGCAAGCCATAGTCTGGTCAAATGGACCTGTTCTATCTCGGTGCAGCTCAGTCAGATCGCATTTCGTATCCAGCATTAATCCGATGTCCTTGGCGAGAGTCCTGATGTATGTCCCGGCACTGCACGAGACTTCGAAAGCGGCTATGCGCGAGTCAGTGTCGGATTCCAGCATCTTCAAAGAATGAATGGTGCGGGTCCGAACTTGTATCTTGACAGCGGACTCGAGAGGAGGGACATTGTAAATCACACCATTGAGCAGAGATAAGGTAGATTCGAATTCGTCATCTGAGACATCTCTGCCAAATCGTAACACTCCAACATACCTCTTATCGCCCTTGAGGACTATTTCAGTGAGCCTAGTGGCCTTGCCACACAGTATGGTCAGAAGTCCTGTTGCAAACGGGTCGAGAGTACCGCCGTGACCCAGTCTCGTGATTCCCAATGTCTCTCTGGCCCAAGCCGCCAGTTGGTGGCTCGAGGGGCCTCTGGGCTTATCCACCAGTATCACCCCTGCCGATAGAAGTTCATCGAGCGAGCGCTCACTAGGAATACATCCGAATCCAGGATTCGTGGAAGCTTCGGAGATTTCCCAGAAATTACTTTCGCCCATTCTACCACTCACTCCAATGCCGTGCTGACAACTCTGAAGACCTCGTTAGCGTCCAATTCGTCGGCATCTACTACGAGACTGTACGGACTCATATCATCTAGATCGATTCCATACAGTTCACTGTACCTCTCCATGTCATCGCTCTGACGCTGCTTGGAGAGTTCCAAACAGGTTTGGTAGTCCCCTCCCTCTCGATTCTGGATCCTTCTGGCTCTTTCTTCGTCTGAGACTGAAACCCATACTCTGAGGCACTGCAGACCAAGCTCGTGGGCCCACCAACCACAAAGTCTGCTCTCGACCACCTCAGGACCTTTTGGATCATTCATTGCGTGCCTTAGAATCGTGTCCAGAGAACGGTCCACATCGAAATCCTGCTTACACAAAGCACTGAACTCAACCACAGTGAGGCCTCGGTTCGAGGCCTCCTCTCGGAATATGACACCACCGTTGACTGAGGACCAGCCACGGTCCTCACATAATTTTCCGACTAATGTCGAAGTACCACTTCCAGGGGGTCCGCTGACAGTCATTCTCAGTATTCGCTCACCTCCATTCGTTGCGGCACATATCGCACCTGAGTCTTCCCTTGGGAGTTCTCGTGACCATGTCCGAATTACAGGAAGGACATACCGTCCCTGACTTAGGAGGAGCTACGGGAATATTACCTCTCTTCTTCTGAGAGGGGGCCATTGCCTGCCCTCCTGTCTTTCTGGGCCCATTCCTCCTTCGCTGCGCCCGGCGAGTTCTCGAATCGTCGCTTGTCTTGACCTTCTGCTCCCCTAGGAGGTGAATAAGAGGCTCGGGAATAGGGTCACCGGAGAGAACTAGAGGATGGCTTCTGTAACGGCGAATCTTGATGTGGCGGTCGATGATTCTACCCAGAGGGGCGCTCATCGTGATGTATGTAGCAATCCAAGCAGGGAATATCCACATTATCCTTTCATTGAACGACCACCTTGGAGCCCAAGGCAGGCTGACGAAGGCGACTCTAAACGACTCCACCTCGCTAGCCATCCAACTGAATATGGCGATGATGAATACCATTGTGAACATCATCGGCCTCATCATTGCAGCCTGCATGGCCATCTGTTCGGGCTGCATTGACATCTGCATTTTCTGCATTTTCTCAGTTCTGGCGGTGTCGCGGGCCATCTGGGCTTCCCTAAGTTGCTTGCCAATCTGTTTTTGACGGTGGCTGATATGTGCCTGTGACAACGGATCTGTGAAAAATGCACGAATGATGGTGTTGACAATCATGATGCTGGAGCCCACTATGAAGACAGTAGGGACGAAGTAGGCTGTGTGGAACGGTAGCATCGGTTCGATGGCATAGCCAGCTCCATCTGCCAGAAGGATGCGTAGACTAGGATTCAACATCAGCACTACCATCATCAGCATTAGGAACAGCATGGGCATCATCATTGATGACATCGACTCGGCCTGTGGGTCACCACCTCCTACGGAAGTCATGGACACGCGTTCGGACCGAGTAGGAAGAACGCTTCGGTGGACGCCATAGGCGTCCAAGTCGATTCACTTCAAAATGAATAGCTGCAGACGATGCAAACAGAGGCACCTATCTGGGCCTCGGAACCGCAGATTGGGCATACCTCGCCCTCGGGCTCTGGTTCTGGCTCTGGTTCTGGCTCTGGTTCTGGCTCTGGTTCTGGCTCTGGCTCTGGTTCTGGCTCTGGCTCTGGTTCTGGCTCTGGTTCTGGCTGACTCTGCTCCTCTAGCCATTCAGGTACATTGGGCTCCTCATCGACCTCATCGCCGAAAGTGGCACCGTGGAAATCTTGGGCATCAGAAACCTTGTACTCTGACTCAGGATCGCCCTGTATCTCGTAGGTCACCTCAATCCTCTCTCCTTGCTCGATTCTCCCTACTCTCCACTCCACATGAGTCCCCTCCGGAGCCGATTCCTTGTCCATCTTTATGTCCCGATCACCGTCAACCGAGGATCGGACAGTCGACTTCTCGATGGAGAAGGTCCCGGGGACTACATCGTGCAGAACAAGGTCATCGAGGGCACTATCAGAGTTGTTAATGAACATCAGTAGCACTTCGTACCTGCCTGCGCTTCCTGCGGGGAAGACCTCCTTGCCGGTGCTGATGTTGCGGCGGCGGTGCACGACTCTCAACTGCGGTGGCCTCGCAACCTCTCTAGTTGCTACAGGACCAAACTTCTCAGACCCAAAATCAGCCCTGATTGGTGCTGCCAGAAGGCCATTTCCAGGAGAAGGGTCAGGGGCATGCAATGGATATCGCAAAACCATCGTCTTACCTGGCTGTAGGCCCAACGGCGCCGAGCGCCCGACTGTGATTCTCAGGCTGTTACCGTTGCTGTCCGGAGATACCAGTCTCTCTTCTAACTGAATGCCATCAATGACCTCAATGAGGTACTGCTCCTCATTCAGTTCAGTATTTTCTATCTCGATACTTACCTCGGACTCGGCTGGGGGCTCAAAGACACCCGGTACATCGTCGAGTAGTCGCATCACGTTGATTGGGGCTGAGCCAGTGTTCTCGATTGAGATTGTTACTTCCAAATCCGATGATACGAACGACTTGATTCTGGATTTATCGTACTGCTTAAGCAACCTAGCATCAAGCACCGTCAACTCCTGCTCCTTGAGGTCTATTGAGCCGGTCGAAGTTACTGAGACTCTTGGGAGAATGGATGAACGGAACTCGTGTGTGAAGCTTGGCGTGTCCGCCTCTACTCTCTTCTCCATAGAACTCCAGCTGCCTTCAGGCGGAACGTCCTGCCTGAGGTCAGATACATCTAGGATGGGATTATCCCTGCCTGATAGCCAAACAGTGACTCCCGATAGAGTGACCACAAAAGAAGAACGGTTCTCAAAGACCGATTTGCAGTGCCATATCCCTGGGCGGTCATCCTCTACCTTGTCTACTCTCATCATGTGCAGCGTTGAACCGGATACACGGTCGAAGTCGGCCCGCGAAACCGCAGCTTCGGCCGAGAAGTTGGCCGAGGCTACTCCAGCAGATATTCTTTCTACTCCCTTGGTAGTGACCATTGGGGAAAGCGAAAGAGTCCTGCTCTCCCCTACATTCAGTCTGCCTATCTCCCACGAAATCGACGATTCGGAGATGCTGTAATCTTGGCCGTCGGGAATGTCGAAGTTTTCTGGAAAGTCCCTGCTAACCTCTACCTCAAAAAGAGGTACTGGAGAGACGTTCTGAACCTCGATATGCATCTCAATCTCCTGGGGCTCTGTAGAATATATCAGCGACAGGCTATCCTCTTGATCTCTCTCGGGATTAGTGTCCATTACCTCCTTGAGGACTAGCATCCTTGGCCCACTGGCCGAATACGGAATCACTGTCTCCTCAGTAGCTTCGAGTTCACGTACTGAGATTGAACGGCCTCCGATGTCCGTGGAGTCAGTAGAGGAAAGTAGGACCTCGATATCCCATGCCCTGTGCTTCTTGCTCGAATTCCTCAGTATCAGCTCCCCTTCTATAGACTGCCTCCTGACCGAACCATCCGGATTAAGCGTCGACGTCTCAATCTCACTCAAAGTAGCGTGCAGCTTGTCTCCCGGTATCGCGTCCACTTCAGTTGCCGATCTCAAGTGAGGATGAGTTGCTGCTGCAACAACAGGCTTCGACAGAGTCTCGGCTATTTCTTTGGATGAGTCGACAATCTCACTGGAAACTTCTACAATTCCTTCAACAGCTGAATCTACAGCACTACTGGCCGAGCCGATAGAGAGTTCTCCAACAACTTCAGAGCCGGCTTCAAAGACTTCCTCCGCGACATCTTCGACAGCATCCTTCAGAGCAGCGAGTGAGTCTTGTAAGGAGGATGTTTCCTCTGGCGCGCCTTCTGGTTTGGGCTCATTCGGCTGGTCGAAACCCAGTGGAAGGGGTGGCGGGGAATCGAGTCCAGGTGGTGGCGGGGGCACTTCAGGAACTGATTCAGATTCTGAGGGAATCTCTCTGTCTTCGAGTTCCATCACTCCGGGCGGAGGAGGTAGGGGCTGCGGCACCTGCTCCTCCTCAGAGTCCTCATCATCTGCCTCCCTGAAGCCAGGAGGAGGCGGAGGGGGGAATCCAGGAGGGAGGGGAGGGGGGTCTTCTGACATGGCACGGTCACCCCAATGGGTGATCACGGACAGCGCTTGGATTGGTATAACCATTGCTTGTCAGACTTCGAGTCGTATCTGGGGCTTCACGAATGGTTGAAGTTCCCTCGCCCTTGGGCGAGAGCGTGAGTAGTCAAGACGGCACGGCCCCTCCAGTGCTATTCGTAGTGGGTACAGCTGGTGCAGGTAAGAGTTCTCTCGTCACCGCTTTCCAGAGGTGGGCTAGATTTCTCGAGGTCGATGCCCTCGCTATCAACCTCGATCCTGGTGCCGAGAAAGTGGATTACGACACAGAGTTTGATGTCAGAGAGCTGATTTCTCTGTCCGATGTAATGATTGAGTACGAACTTGGCCCCAACGGAGCCCAGATTTTAGCTGCCGACTTAGTGGCATCTCGGGCTGACGAAGTCTTCGATGAGATTGAAGGATTGTCATGCGACATGCTAATTGTAGACACTCCAGGACAGGTGGAGTTATTCGCCTTCAGAGAGGCCTCCAGTCATCTAGTGAGTGTCATAGGGCAGGGTAGGGCCTGTTTGATCTTCCTCTTCGATCCAATGCTCTCCCAGACGCCCAGTGGCTTCGTTTCGCAGATGCTGCTCTCGTCGATAGTTCACTTCAGACTTGGGCTGCCGACCGCCAACTTCCTCTCTAAGTCCGATCTGCTAGAGCCTGAGGCCCTCGAGAGAGTACTGGATTGGGGTGAGAATCTCGATATCCTCGAGGCCGCCTTGTATGAGGAGTCGGCTCAGCAGGCTCTGGACGCGCACTCAGGCAGTCAGAGAGCAGAGTTTGCGATAGGTCAGTTAAGGATGATGCAGCACGCCTCGATACAGCCGGGATTGACCCCTCTCTCCAGCGAGAATGAGGAGGGTCTCGCTGATGTTCTGACCTTCGCTCAGACCATATTCGGAGGCATGGCAGATACGAGAGATGGTTACGCAGGAGACATTGAGCATGAACGAGGCTGAAGCGAAGAGTGCCCTGATGGCGATAGACGATATCAGCGACGATTTGGCTGCGATCATAGATTGGGCAATAGCATTCAAGCACGGCGGCGATTGGACCTTAGACTTCAAGCCCCTTGAGGGGATGTCTATAGGCTCAATCTACGAGAAGCCTTCGACCAGAACTAGGGTGTCCTTCGAAGTGGGAGTCAGTAGACTTGGAGGGCAACCACTGACACTGCTTTCCAATGATATCCAATTGGGTAAGAGCGAGTCAATCGCCGACACTGCAGCTGTGCTGTCGCGCTTCCTAGATGGAATCACATACAGGTGCTTCGATCACGCTGATGCCGTAGAACTCGCCAAACATGCAACGGTGCCTGTAATCAACGCCCTCTCTGACCTACACCACCCGTGCCAAGCAGCGGCCGATTTGATGACGATAGTTGAACACGGGGACAACGTGAACGGCCACATA
>CBFHQW010000031.1:0-14302 GCA_965658085.1 Candidatus Thalassarchaeum sp. | reverse complement strand
TGGTCCAGAAGCGTGCACCAGTAACCCGACAGGTCTTGCAGACGTGTCCCGATTCCTCCCAGTAGGGTATATCGATCTCTCCGAAAGCCATGCTATTGCACCTTCCTGCGCTCCATCCAACGGACTGGCAGTCTTGAAGGCCATTGTCAGGAGGAGCCCGTTGTGTTGAAAGCGAGGGTGCAGCAGGCTTGGCCATGGCAGCCGAGTGGAGAGATTTTCTCGAGCCATTGGGTCCGGGTCGGATGCGCATCTCGAAGCACGGCAGCATGCTCACCGACGCTATCCTGATAGCTGACGAGCAGCATATGGCGGAGCACTCTGACGACCGCTCTCCCAACCAGCTTGTCAACACTGCCTGTCTACCAGGAATCGTCGGCGAGGCCTGGGCGATGGCCGACTGGCACTTCGGCTACGGTTTCCCGATAGGAGGAGTTGTAGCGACCGACGTGAATTCTGGAGAGCAGGGCGGGGCGATATCGCCCGGAGGAGTCGGTTTCGACATCAATTGCGGAGTCAGGCTGTGCGCTACTGAGATGACTCTGGAGGACGTCAATCCCAAGGCATTGGCTGCGAGCCTCGCTCGTTCGATTCCTGCTGGGGCCAGCCGCAAGGGAGGAGTCAGTCTGACTGCGAGCGAAATCGAATCTGTTCTCGCGGATGGTGCGGGCGCCGCGATTGATCTCGGATGGGGTGAGTCACGTGACCTCAGGGCCATCGAGTCAAACGGTCGACTAGAGAGCTCTGAGAGAGATGTTGGTGAACGCGCACTCAAACGTGGCTCGACAGCACTCGGTACCCTTGGTTCGGGTAATCACTTTCTTGAACTGCAGGTGGTAGACAGGATAGTCGACCAGAATGCCGCCTCTGCTTTCGGCCTCAGGCAGGGACAGGTGACGGCCATGATCCATACCGGTTCCAGAGGGCTTGGGCATCAGGTCTGCACCGAGCATGTGGCTGCGATAGAGTCGAAATATCACAGAGATGGCGATACCTGGCACTCAGAGGAATGGGGAATCAGTCTCGCGGACCGTCAGCTTGCAGCCGCCCCAATTCACAGCCGTGAGGGGGCTGCTTACCTCGATGCGATGCAAGCTGCCGGCAACTACGCCTTCGCCAACCGCTCGGCTTTGACTCAGAGGTTGCGCGAGGCACTTCGCGAGCAGCACGGCCAGGATGGTGGGCTGGATGTCGTCTATGATGTGAGCCATAACATCGCCAAGATTGAGGAGCATCGCGTTCACGGTTCCTCCTGCACCTGCTGCGTTCATCGTAAGGGCGCCACCAGAGCGCTTGGAGGAGATCACCCCGAATTGGCTGCCGCATTCTCCGGAGTCGGGCAGCCAGTACTGGTCCCAGGAGATATGGGGACTGCTTCATGGGTCCTTGCTGGACCTACCTCAGGTGGCAATGACGCCTTCTCGTCTTCTTGTCACGGGGCAGGTCGCAGACTCTCTCGCACCGCTGCACGGAAGAGTGTTGACTCGGACGCCCTGATGGAAGATCTCGAGTCGCGCGGCATCCACGTTCGAGTCAAGACTCCAAACGTCCTCTCCGAGGAGGCGCCCGAGGCCTACAAGGACGTCGATGAGGTCATCCGCCTGACCAGCGAGGCTGGTCTAGCAAGGCCTGTGGCTAGATTGAGGCCAATAGCGGTAATCAAGGGCTAGTCGGACTTGTCGCGGTAGTAAATCTCTATGATGTCGTTGTCATGAATGATGGCGTTCTGGTAATCATCGTTCAACTCGTCATTCACATACATCACTACTTCGCTGTCCTCGTCGGCCACCTTGTAGAGTATCTGATTCTCGTTGAAGATTTCGCCCCATATCTCGAAGAAGGCCCCAACGGGGGCATTCATCTGAGTGGGGGTTTCGATGTGGAGCTTGCCGGTCTCATCGTGGGTGTGGATTCCCCGCATGCCATCGCATTCAGAATCGTCTATCCCTATGTTGGATGCGATTGAGACCTCTGAGCCATCGATGAATATTCTCAACGTTGCGTGGTAGTGAGCGACAATAGGGTTGCTGCTGTGCTCGCTCCCTAGACAGACGTCAACTATCTCCCAGTCTGCAGGCTCATCGGTAAGAGTGCCTGGTGCGAATACAACTACTGCAACGAAGGCAGCGGTCATCAATCCGGCACCTAGTAGTAGCATTGACTCCATATTCATGGTATCCGGACATACGCATTCGTCTTGAACCATGAGGCTGTGCACTCACATATGCCAGCGGTAGGAGAGGTTCCCGAGTATTGGGATGCAGCCAAGGTGGATCTGTCTGCCACTGATTCGTCCCTAGCAGAGGTCATCGCACGGTACGAGGAGCCAGTCCTCTCCTCGAAGGGGGACCTGTTCCTCAATCTGGTCTCAGCCATCGTAGGCCAGCAGATTTCCACCATCGCCGCGAGAACGGTCTGGATCAGATTTGAGAATCTCGTCGGCGAAGTGAATCCTAAATCGGTGCTGTCACGCAGTCATGAGCAGTTACGCGGATGCGGGCTGTCGGGACGTAAGGCCGAGTACATCCTCGGGATAGCCGAAGCTTGGCAGAGTGGATACGCCGACATCGACTGGGATGGCCTGAGTGACGAAGAGGTGATGGATGCTCTCATTAAACTCAGAGGAGTTGGTATTTGGACTGCGGAGATGGTTCTGATTTTCACGCTGCTCAGACCCGATGTCTTCCCGGTGGGCGACATAGGAGTAGTGCGTGCGGTCGAACGACTGTACTCTGAAGGTGAACGAATGAGCAACGATGAGCTGATTGCCAAGTCGCAGGACTGGAGACCATGGAGGACAGTAGCGACATGGTACCTGTGGCGAAGCATTGATCCCGAGCCGGTACAGTACTGACTACATGCAGTATCCACGCTTCGGTTGCTCGGGTATCGAGGGGGCAGCCCCTGACTGAACTCCATCGGCCTCTTCCATTATGATTGTGAGCAGTGTGTTGACGAGGGTCCTGAGCTCCTCGACCTCCTCCTTGAGATCATCGAAAGTCCCAGCATCGCTGTCCTCAGGCATCGCGCATCCCATCTGAGGAATTGCTCCCTCAAGCCGGCGAACGCTACAGTATGGCCTATAAACACGAGAGGTCGTAAACTGGCAGCAGGGGCGGTTGACGGAGTGGGCTTGAATAGCCGTCACTCGGTTTCGTCATCCGCTTCTTCTTCCTCTTCCGGCTCCTCTTTCTCGTACTCCCACGAGTCGTCCTCGTAGAAGTCATCGTCATCGTCCTCGTAGTAGTAGTCGTCACTGTCACGCCCCCTCAGCATAGTCATAGCTATGCCTAGGACCACAACGACTAGTACGCCTCCAAGCAATAACATCTGCGAATCTTCGCCTCCTGTTTCAGTAGTAGGCTGTGGCTGTACGTTAATCCCTATAATCGCCTGATAGGGGTTGTCAAAGTCACCATCAACGACGAGGTACAGGTTCGGTTGGCCAGGCTGCCACGACTCCCATTGGAATTCGGCGTAGACGCTTGAGCTCTCAGCGGGCAATGACAATGCAATGGGGCCATCTCTAGCCGTGGATAGTGACTCCCTCCACTGGCCTCCATCAACAAGTTCGTAGAGCCCTATAGTAAACTCTCCCTCTCTCTTACCAGGATTCTCCCAGAAGGTCTCGATAGTGAGGATTTCACCCTGCACCGGAGTGTTGCTGGGGTTGATTACTGAGCGAGTGTACTGCCCGAGGAACTCCATGATTCTCAGAGTGACTTGCCTCGGTGCCGACTCACTCCCTGAGCCGATAATCTGGTTACCAGATTTGTCCGTAGAGGTTATCCAGAACCAGAGGTAATCCCCAGATTCTACCCTCATATCGTTTAGTGGGGTGAAATCCAGTGCTGACTGATACACGTCGTTGGTGTCGTCGTCGATAATCATGATTAGCTCACCGGTGGCTTCGGTCCCTGCGACTGGGCCGTTATCCCTGACGTAGACCCACGAAACCTGCAACGGACCGTCCATCATACCAATCTCGTCGACCATTGTTACGGTCACCGTGACATCTCCTATCATGTCCGAATCCAATATCGTCAGAGAAGAATCTGGATAATCCGCTATGTTGAACAGGGCCTGTGGTGCCTTACTGTCGACTATAACGGAAGCATCGCTGTTGGCCACAGACGAACCTAATCCTGGGACGTTGAGGACACTAGTAGTGACTGTCATCTCGGGATTCAATGGCACCCTTGCAGGTAAGACCATGGATCCGGAGAAGAATCCGTCGGAATCTACTTCGACCACAATGTCGACTTCTTGAGTGCCGTAGATGACTTCAATCTCGACTTGAAGGTCTTCGGGTATCTCTGAAGCTTGCACCTGTGATCCTGCGTAGTGTATCGAGCCGTCCATCTGGAACTCATCTCCTTGTCGTAAGTATAGCGAATCCCCGTTCGGTTCAATCATAGGCGGAGTCAAATCAGACATGGACTCCGGAACTGCCATGAACTTGTTATCGAGTTCCCAGGTCAGTTCACCTATGTTGTTCTGGTAGGCGACGGTAGTTAGGTCATCCTCGATGCTGATACTCGGTTTGCATCCAAGTTGACCGTCCTCCCATGGATAGTCCCACGATAGTTCGAAGCCAAGGCTAATCTGGGTGATGTCCGAAGTGATTTGAGTCGATTGAGCACTGAGTGGTGAGACCATGCTGTCATCAGCGGTCCACAGTGTCCCTCTGGACGGGTCGAAAGTGAACTTGCCCAAATTGGATGGACCGTCGCCGCATAGCATCACGGTGATGTTATCGAGAGTGTGGATACCGTTGGCCTCTTCGACTTGCATAGTAAAGGCGTGCGGCACCCCTGCGAGCAGGTAGCCAATCTCACGATCTAATTCATATCCAGATGAAATCAGATTGGTCGGCTCGTCGGTGGCTACCACGATACTGGCCCATGCGTCAGCAGCACCGGGGCCTCCTCCAGTTCCTCCGTCCTGGTAGGTGTGTCCAGCCCAATCGGTGCCTTCGACGTAGAAGTGGACCATGCTGTTGAACGGTAGAGCGGAGAGGTCCATTGAGGGGAACTGCACTTGCTGCTGACCAGTCATCCCTGAGGTTAGAGGCATCTGCATAGACAAGTATTCGTCTTCATCAGCCACATCATCCATATTCAGATCGTCCACTGTCTCACGCCAGTAGCGCAGTGTGATTATCTCGCCACGGGCCTCTCCCTCGTCGATGGTGATGAATAATGAGAGTGGGTTTTCGGGTTCCCAAACCTTAGCGTGGGCCGGTTGTAGGCCGATATTAGTGTTGATTTCCATGGGGCCAGCAATGGGTGGGTTGGAATCGACTCTGACTATGACCTGAGGTGGAACTCCTGTCACATCTTCAGCTCCTGTCGATGATCCTGATGGGCCGACAGAGAGCATCATCGGCGACATAGACAACTCCGACAGCGATACCGGAGGAGTAACGATTCCAGAGTATTCTCCTCCTTCTACGGAAGTCATTGCGAATAGGTTGCCCGATAGATTCAGGCCGACGGAGTAGTCACTGGCATCGGGGCGGGAACTGGTCGAGTCCTGGAAGCGGACGGACCCTGATATGTTGACCTGATTACCGTCCATAATCGGGAACGGGTAGAACGGCGAGAACTGGTTAGACAGTAATCTACCGGACTCATCCCGGACCTCAAAGGAATCGACCTGTATGTCGTTCTCTACAGCCTTGGCGCCGGACTGGCCACTGAATGACACTGCTGGCCACACCGTCTCTCCTGACGAGTCGAAGGCCTGAGCGACCCAGCGGATGCTATCTACGTCGTCCCAACTCCAAGAAATCTCAAATGCCCAGTTGACGACGACATCGTTCCAGCCGTCGTTGTGTATCTCGTTGCCGATGTAACTGGCCGTCTCGTCTAGCATAGCGGAATTGCTGCCCGAGGATTGGCTGAACATCACTGCAGCCATCGGATCCCAACCATTCACTGGGTCCTTTGAGGCCTCGAACTCGAGAATCACCCCATCAGAAGCAGTCCCTCGCAAGGTAATCTTCTCAATCTCCGAGTTGTCATACAAGTGGTGGTGCTTTGTCTGTATCTCCACCAGCTGCCTATCTGGGTACATCGTGTTGGGAACTTGGAAGTCACGATTGGTCATGATATAATCGAAGTCGATATCTCCATCAATAGCTATGGAACCCATCTCGGCAGAAATGTTGACGGGGATCGAAACCTGCTCTGGAGGAGGATCGTCCTGCGTCTGCGAGTTGTGGTAGGCCGATACTGAGGCGCCTAGTCCGGAGACATTCTCAAAAATCATGTAGCCTATTCCCATCCTACTCAGAGTCACCGTCTGGGCGCTGTTCGAATCTATACTCAAGGAGACTTCTCTCCACTGCCTTCCAGTGTCAGAGTCAGTATGAGTACCCGGCAGTGAGTTGATTGCGAGTATCTGAGCACTGTCGAGCATATTGTAGAATGGTGAATTGGCTGAGCTGCTACTCTGAGTCGCTGTCCCAACCGAAACGGAGACCGGGGATTCGAATCCGTTGTAATCAGGTGAAATCGCGATGATTCCAGTGTTAACCGCTCCGGCTGCTGGAATCCTGAAGGACAGCGATGCAGGGCTGCTACCGTCGAGGGTGAGTATGTCCGATGTGGCCTGGTACTGTGGTTCACCTTCCGAGTCGGTGAGCAGTGACTGCCATCCGTAGTGACCGTAGTTACTGCCGAACGGGAAGCTCCACTCGTGAGTCTCGTCTCCAATGACGTCAATGTCGGGATTGAGTGCAGGCTCTGCAAAGTTGGCTGTCAGAACCAGTCTGTCAATCCAGCCGTTCGTGGGCAGTGATATCGACACTCCGAATCCTGGCTGAGGGTATGTGAAAGTCAGTCCGCCCTGCGAGGCAGTTCCCAGAGTTCCTCCGTTGGGGCCTGTGAAGTCTATTGAGAGTCCACTAGAGAAATTTCCCGAGAGTCCAATGCTCTTGATTGGCCTTGAGGAGTGCAGATAGTCAGAGGCTACTGTGCCAGCGACTCCGGAGGCATTCAACAAACCGTCGATGAGGCTCACACTGGTACTGAAATCCCAGCCGTTCCCCTCCAATGCTGCGGCATTCAGAATTCTCTTGCCACCGATGTGAATCTTGTTAATTCGGGGAGTTTCCTCCTCATTGTTGGTGCCCATGTGTACCTTGAGTTTCATCTGTGGGGTCGTAGTGGTGTCAACTCCGGCCAGAGAAATCGGGAAAGAGACGTTCGAGTATCCAGGAACGGCTTCTCCAGTAAAGGTGTCAATCAGAGTCGCACTGACCCAAGAGTCAGATGGAATCGTAGCATCGACATCGAGGAATCCGAGGTTGAAGTCGTGGATGTCAGAGGCGCTAAAGACTGGGCTCAGCCAATCGCCTGGAGCTCCGTAATTGGCTATTCGAATACCGACGTTATCGAGGTACCAGCCAGCGTAGTTCCAAATTGAGTCACCACCGCCATGGAACCTAAATTTTACATCGTCGCCAGCATAAGATGCGAGACTTGCCTCCTTACTGTCCCATGTCAGATCGTTTACCGAGTATGACGAACCCGAACCAAGGCACTTGACTGGGCCGAAGTAATTCGAGCCGGCGGGAATTGAGGTGTAACTTCCGATGCCGGCGTGATCGTAGAACCCGCTGCCTGGATCCCAGTATTGCCAGCTACCTCCGTTCACCTGGATGAAAATCCCGCCGCCATCCCAGTAGGCCTCAAAGCATGCCCAGTGGTCCATCACGAAAGATGCGCTGGAGTTGGCCGGTAGGCTGTAGGTTGGAGAGTAGAGGTTTGCTGAGGTGCTGCCCGAGTAAGTCCCGCCAAGGTTTATTGCCATAACGTAAGGGAAGGAGGGTTCTTCTTGAGGGCCCGCATTGCCTGTTATCTGCCCGTACGACCACCTTTGTCCGACATCTCCTGTAGAGGGGTTTCTAGTCCATCCCGAAGGCATGTTAGTCGAAGGATTTCCTGCGGTGGAGTCCTCAAAGCCCTTGTTGATATCTTGGAATCCGCTGGTGAAAGTGTAGTAGGCCCAGTCGTCGGCACCTGCCGCAGTGTTTCCAGCAGGGTTGGGGAAAACAGCGCCATAGTGATACGCAGAAGAGGAGGTCTCCAAGTCGTCCTCAAAGACAGTGTTGCCCGAATCGTCTACGATACGTATGGCGGCAACGGTCAGTCCCTCTTGATCATCTGCTGTGCCTCCGTAGTGAGGAACGTAAGCGTCGCTATCGACAATGAACCGAAGATAAACGTTGGACTGATTCTGGAACGAGGTCGGGATGTCGAAGGAGACTGTTCGAATCCCGTTGCTCTGGTCTCCGGATACACCATCATAGCCGTTCACACCAGGAATTGCACCTGCTCTGTCTTCACAGTTGTAGACAGTGCTTGAGGTCGTCGAAGAAATGTCAGTCCATGTGTTATTGTTCAAAGAGAGTTCTACGCAGGCGTTGTCTGAGTATGAGCCCGATAGGTCCCACTCCATATCTACCTGAATGTCGAAGGTGCTGTTGATTCCTGCTAGGTTGAGTGTCCTCTGTAGGGCGCCATATTGGCCAGTTGAATAGTCGCATACAGTGCCAGGAGTATAGCATCCGCCATGCCATGCTCCGAACTGAGTCCCATCGTTATGGAAGTTGATGTTGTCGAGGAACCATCCAGGGCGCTCGTTAGTGGAAGTGGGGTCGGTCCAAATTTGGAATCTGAACTGAATCTTACTGGCATTGTCAATGTCGGCAATAGACGACATAGAGATGTTGCTCGAGACCCATCCACTGTGAATGGGTGAAGCGAACACAGGGACGGCCCCAGAGGGGGCGCCCGCTGGAGTAGGTGCGCTAGTAGACATCGTGCTCGGATAGCCCCCGTCTGGCGCGATGTAGGACCAGTCAGTCCAGCCGTTAGTGTTGATTCTGTATTCCACCCAAGTGCCGTCTCCACCACCAGCCGCGGTGCTATCGAGATGATACCAATGGTCGAAGGTCAGATAGTAGCCATTGATGTCCTCGGTTTCGGGGACATCGACCTGAGGAATCAGGAAGTACCCTGAGCTTCCTGCTGGCACGGGCGAACCTGGTAACGTGCCCACAGAGGCAATCCCCTCGGATGCCGAAGCGGGGACTACGCCGTGAGACAAAGTCTGCTCGTTGCCGGAGATGGTCCCATTTAGCCCACCAAAAGTAGTAGCCTGCCAAAGTTTGTGTTGGTTGCAGAAGTAGGTCTGATTGGTGATTTCACTGGAGTCCAGTTGGTTGTTGCCGTTGGTGTTCAGTCCCGCCTTCATCAGGTTGCCTGCGTACTCGCAGTTGGCTCCGGCAGGGACTGTGAAGAACTGGAAGAGGTATCCTACAGTCGAACCGTTAATCACAGCGTCGCAGAAGTAGTCTGTCCACACAATCTCATCACTGTCGAGGTTGGTGTCGAAATCGTTATCCCAGCCTCTCTCCATAACAGTCCCGTTACCTCCGCTGCAACCAGATAGACCTGTGCTGTAGCCGTAATCGTAGACATGAAGCCAGCCAGGAGAATACTTGTATGCGCCATTGAGGTTCACTACGATATCGCCCTCGTCGAAGGTGCTGATGTTTGATCTCGTACCGTCGTCCTCGAGAGTCAGTGACTCGTCGTTTAACGACTCAGTACCGTAGAAGACACCTGAGGAAAAGTCGGCACCCTCCCATACTATGCCGCTATCTAAGGATACGGCCATGGGCGAGTCGGTTACATGGAGCCACCCGTCGAGGACGGTGGAGTTACCCGGTACCCTGAACCCCGTCAGTGTTACTGCATCTCCTTGGGTGTTGACCGAAGAAGGTCCTATCCAATTCGTGCTTGCTGCGGCGGCAATCGGTGCTGTGAGCATCAGGAGCACAATGGCTCCTGCTAGTCTCTTACGCTCGGCTGGCATGACGCCTACGTGGGTTTAGTGTAATATGAATGAATTGGTCCTGTTCTGAGAACGGAAGGATATAGCGGCATTTTCATCTTGGAATATAATCATTCTGAGGAGTTCTGGATGGAGCCACTGGGGAGAATTGAACTCCCGACCTTCCCATTACCAATGGGATGCTATACCCCTAAGCCACAGTGGCAGTGCCTCGGCCATCATTGGACTCAATTTAACCACTGCGGATTAACTTGTGTAAGTGCAACAGACTCAAGAGATTGATGTCGCTCGCCGGGTCGCCTGCCGAGATCGCATAGCCTGGTATTGCGCAAGACTGGAAATCTTGTGGGATTTTCCCTCGGGAGTTCAAATCTCCCTCTCGGCGCCACCTCCTCTCCCTTACCTATCACTGCATAGATGGGCGTTATGGCGCGTCCCTTATGCGGTGCCTTGATTCGGCGCTAGCGTGGATGAGGGCGTAACTGCACCTACGACCGGTGCCTCTTCAGGCAAAGAGTTGCTTCGCTTGACCGATGTTCAACTGCCGAGGAAATTTGCTGACAGGGACGAGAGATTGGCCCTACTGGACATCTTCCTAGAGGATTTTATATTCCATCTTGCCATTATGAAAAGGCAGTGGAGAATTGGTGAGCTGACTTGTCTCGGACTGGCCTTCGCTGGAATGGTGCTCGGCGCCTGGGACCTCGGAATCGGTGAATTGGCAGGAGGAGGGGACTACAACCGGGTGGGGCTCAGCGGTTTCCAGAATCTGTCTGATTTGTCACTGATGCTAGCGCTCCTATCGATAATAGCCTGGGTAGGGGTCTTCGTCACACTGTGGAGCAGATACCCGATAATGAGAGAGAACTTGGTCTATCTGTGGATTGCAATGATGGCGGTACAGCTGGGATCGATAAGTTCCCATTCAAAGTCACCGGACTTCCCGTGGGAGTCGACGAGCATGGACTGGGTAATGATTGGAATATCCAATCTCATCCTGTTCTTCCTAGCCATCGTGGTCGTACACCGGGCCGTCATAGAGACTCGAGACATTCACGTCGAGGAGCGGCACTCGCACCCGGACCCTCGCGTCGTCCAGAAGGCGTGGAGAGACCACAGTCTGAGGGCATGGAGTCTGAGCCTAGGAATGTGGATGATTATGGTGAACCTGATGTCATGGTCGGGCTCGCACGCGATAGCACAGAGGCCGCCAATAGTAGACCATAGTGGCATGCTAGTGGCGATGTTTGTCGTTACAGGATTCCTCTCAGTGGCCTTCCTGATGCACGTCCTGTGGTATCCTCAGTTTATGTTGGGGGGAGCTGAGGATAGAATCCAGTCTGTCAGGGCTAGAGAAGTCGCCGGAGAAGCCCCTGAGTCGGTTGCCCGGGCCGAGCAGGGCAAGTGCCCAATCTGCAGCGGGCCCACTCCAGCAGCCCGGCACGAGAGCGGGAGGATCGAGGTTCCTTGCTCAGAAGAATGCTCAGGCTTGGGTAAACCAGGCACGGCATGCCCGGAATGCGATGCTGTGCTACCGATTCGTATCGAGTGCCCGAGCTGTAGTTCTAACACAACCATTGTCAGCCACTTCAGTAGGCCTGAAGCTTGGTAGATGAGCATGCAGACCTGCCGAGCATTCAAGGGCGGTACGCATCCGAGTACAGACGAAACGGATGGTAGAGCACGGTTGGTGGGAGGACGATGACATCTCTGACGTCGCGGAAGCGTTCGATGCGGAGCATTCTGATGGAGTGCCGGTCCAGGATTACGGCAGCCAAGAGGAAAGTGTCAGCAAGGACGCTCTCGGCATCGTAATTGGCGCCTCTGCTGCAATCATCGTTCTGCTAAGCGTGGCGGTCGTGATGCTCTGGGTTTGGGCCGAGATAGAAGATGTCAATATTGGAGGTCCTCCTTCAGCTCTACTGACCTGGGAAAGCGAGTACAGGAAACTTACCGGGCTCGATGACGTACAAGGCGATGGTGCTGGAGTCATTCTTTGCATCGTAGACTCTGGCATCGATATGGGGCATCCTGATTTCAAGAATCTAGAATTGGCAGGGTGGCTGGATGCGATAGATGGTGCTACTCAGCCATACGACGACGAGGGGCACGGCACTGCGATGGCGGGAATCGTAGTAGCACAGGACGGATTGGAGGGCAACGCTCCCGGAGTTAGTCTCCTTGTTGCCAAGGCGATAGGCGAGGAGGGGACTGGGGACGATGTGCAGATAGCAGAGGCTGTCGACTGGTGCGTGGACAACCAAGCGGACATCATCTCTCTTAGCTTAGGAGGGGACCAAGGGTTCGGTTCTGGGTTCCTTTCTAGCGACGCCCTTGAGGAATCAGTGGAGGATGCAATAGATGAGGGGGTGTTCGTAGTAGCCGCAGCAGGCAACGATGGCGAGGACGATGACGGAGACGTGGAGTCTCCGGGATCGGTTGAGGATGTAATCTGCGTCGGTGGCATAACTAGGACGGGGAGCATCTGGACAGGTAGTTCGGAGGGAGACAACAACGGCCCCGATAAGAAGCCTGAGATCGTGGCTCCTGCGCACGAGGTCCCGATACTCATGGCAGGCGGGATGGACAATGGTGCGTGGTGGGGCTGGTCCAGCGGGACCTCAGCAGCTACAGCATGGGTATCTGGAGCACTTGCCATCGTGCTTGAGGCTAACCCGGAGATGCAGAGAGAAGGTGATTCAGGGGGGCCGTCAGCAGTAGCGCAGATGAAGAGCGTCATCATGCAGAACTCTCAGATGCAGGAGGGACAGAGCGAGCATGATAATCACTATGGGTACGGGCACCTCAGGGTCGATCTCTGGGTGCAGGCCCTAGGGAACGAAAGCACAGTAGTCGTATTAGATGAGCAGAGGGCAGGCCAAAGTGGATTCGTTCATGCCATATTCAACGAACTTCAAGCCCGGCGCAGTACAGCCAATGTCCCACCGGTAAGTTCGACGAAGCCCAAAGAATGAGACTCGCTAACTTGCTTAACGAACTCGATCCAGGTGTTGAAGGACTCTACCTTCCTCTGCGCAGGGGTCATCTTCGAAGAGGAAGCGGCTTCTCCTACATCGCCGGTGGGGACCTCAGGTTCCTGCACCAGCATAACTCCTCCAGGCGAGAGCAATTCGAAGGCTGCGGCTGCGGTCGCTGCCCTCTCCTTCTCAGCCGTATCGACGATGATTAGATCCAGAGGGAACGGTAAGGGAGAGGGGGTTGCAAAGTCTGGCAGCGATGCGTTGGCTGCTGACCAAGTCGTAGCCTCTGCGGCCAACTCGGCCCAAGGCATCTGTATAATCTGGGTCCAGTTCTCAGCGCCATGACGGCGGATGAGACGATCAATAATGACTCCAAACTTGCCCCCTGGTTCGACTATCCGGAACGATTCGGGGCGAGAAGGGGGCTGCTCAGGAGGGTTGGCTGGATCTCCACACCACAAGTCGAGTAACCATGCCGACAGGTGACCTATCCCTCCTCCGATTAGTACCGCGTTCTTAGCTGGGACTCTCGCGCAGATGTCCCTGATCCTTGCCCTCATCGATCGTGGCAGAGGCCGCAGACTCATGTGTAGCATCTGCTCTCCGATTCCAGCAGCAATGGCTGGCTCGGAATCGTCCCGTATCGAGTCCTCAGAAAGGAGTCTGTCAAACATTTCCCGTTCAGACATCTGGGGTAGACCGACGCCACTGTCACCGGGGACCATGGGAATTGCTTAGGGGCGCGTCTATTCAATCATCGCATGCGTGGATGGCTTCAAGAGAGGAAGGTAATCCGGAGTGTCGTGCAATCGGAGGATATTGGAGACGATACGGGCGCGGCTAGTTGCCCAAACTGCTCGCGGAGCACCGAGCATGAGGTCTTACGTAGGACCTCGAGAGGTAGCGGGGATGACGTTCTTGCAAAGTGCGTCGAATGTGGCGAGGTTCACACCATTGTACTACGTCCCCCGAAGGCTGTGCAAGTGAATGCGACGCTCTCTGACGGCAAGGAGAGTGCGTCGCGCTCCATTGAGGTCGACGAGGATGAGATTATCACGATTGGAGACGTCTTTGAACGGGACGGGACTCTTTGGGAAGTAACTCGAATCGACGGCGGCTCCTCAAGACCTTATGATAGTCTGGGGGCTTCTGATATCAGAGCGATGTGGGCAGTGCGCCGTGACAGAGCCGTGGTGAAGCTGACACTCACCGATGGTGAGGACAGTGTCGCTTCAAGCATTGAGTGCGAGCCCGAGAGGGTTTTCACCTGCGGAAGTATTCTCGAAGTCGATGGCAGGAGGTGGCGGATTCGAGCACTGCATACAGGAAAGGGTAGGACACTGAGTGGCAGTAGGACGGCTGGAGATCTCAGGAGAATGTATCTCCATCCTCCCAGAGCGCGATACTAGCGACGGTTTGACCACGGCATCAGTAGAGCCTTTGCAACATGCAACGCT